>JAIOZV010000072.1 GCA_021740425.1 Bacteroidales bacterium
TCAACATTATTTACCGGAATCCTGTCAGGAATTATTATTGCAACGACTACCATCTTTTTAATTACACGCAGCAAGTCGAAAGAGCCTGTAAAAGTGATGATCTCGAAATCCCCATCCTTACCAATCAATTATCCAGAAAAAAAATATTTGATGAATACCCTGATCATCATTTTTGCCTTCGGGCTTGCCAGCGCTCTGGTGGTTTATTCACTTTTCGGTGATGTTGATCAAAATGCAGGATTGTTTTTGCCTGCTGGCGGATTGTTTTTATTGGGCGGTATTGCTTCGATTTTTCGCATTATGGTCAAAGGGCAGCAGCATTTTCATACATTACCTTTGTCGTGGTTTCAGCTTTCGCTGAAAAATGCCGGGCGCAACAGGGCCGGAAGTATTTCAACCATAGCTTTGCTGGCACTTGGCACTTTTACCATCATGATTACAGGAGCCAATCAACAAACATTTTATGGGGTTTCAAACGACCGATCCTCCGGAACCGGGGGTTTTAGCATGTGGGTAGAAAACGCGGTGCCCATCATTTATGATTTAAACACCCACACAGGAAAAGAAAAATATGGTCTTGAAGATGATCCCGTTTTTGAAAATGTTAAATTTTTACAGTTTCACAGCCTGGAAGGCGATGATGCCAGTTGCCTCAACCTGAATCAGGTGGATCGTCCACGTGTTTTGGGTGTGGATGCAAAAATTTTCGATGCGAATAAATCTTTTTCATTTGCCAGTTTACACAAAAGTATTGATGCATCCCGCCCGTGGCTTTCGCTGGATAAAAAATTTGAAAGCGGGGTTATTCCTGCTTTTGCCGACCAAACGGTCATCACCTGGGGGTTAATGAAAAAAGTTGGGGATACCCTCACTTACCTCAACGAGCAAGGCAATCCCATAAAATTGCTTTTGGCAGGTGGTTTAAAAAATTCCATTTTCCAGGGAAACATTCTTATAGCCGATAGCATTTTTATGGCCAACTACCCCTCTGCCGGTGGTACTGAAATTATGCTTGTTGAAACACCTGCTGATGAGGCAGGTAAGGTGACAAACATTCTCGAGGAAAGGCTTACTGATTATGGGCTTGAGATTACGTCCACCAAAACCCGCCTTGCAACTTTCAACTCGGTAACCAACACCTACCTGTCGGTATTTATGATTTTGGGAGGGCTTGGAGTACTGATAGGAACCATTGGCCTGGGCATTGTTTTGCTGCGAAACATTATGGAGCGAAAAGCCGAACTGGCCTTGCTTTTAGCGATAGGCTTCCGAAAAACAGAAATCCTTAAAACCATCTTTTTAGAAAATTTTATACTGCTGCTGGCCGGAAATACTCTTGGTTTTTTTGCCGCTCTCATCGGTATTTTACCTTCGTTGCTCAGTCCGGCTTTTGCCATGAACACCCGATTTATCATTCTTTTGATCCTCATGGTTTTTATCAGCGGGCTGCTGTGGATTTATTTCCCTGCAAGGCAAAGTCTCAAAAGGTTTTCGATAAAGGATTTACATGAGGAGTAACAATTTTTTTACTGCAACATTTGCAGTAAATATAGTTTTTTAAGAATTGTTTTCCACAGAGGCTCTTTGTGTCATTATAGAGATAACAATTTACTTTTGTTGTAATATTGTACTTCTTTAAAACGATAATTCATGGCCAGATCAAATAAATTCGGAACATTTGGTGGGGTGTTTACCCCTTCAATCCTCACCATTTTAGGGGTAATCATGTATATGCGCCTGCCGATGATTGTTGGTACTGCCGGCTTTTGGGCTACCATCGGAATTGTTGTGATTGCACATATCATTTCTATCACCACAGGCTTGAGTGTTTCATCCATTGCCACCGATAAGAATGTGAAAGCCGGGGGCACTTATTATATTATTTCGCGAAGCCTGGGCCTGCCCATTGGCGGAACGCTCGGACTGGCACTTTTTGTTGGGCTTTCGTTCAGTGTAAGCCTTTACCTGATTGGTTTTTCCGAAAGTTTCTTGGATTACTGGGGCTTTGTCAACAATATCGAAAATATCAGGATTACCGGAAGTATCATTTTGTTGGTAGTAACTGTAATAACTATCATTAGTACATCACTGGCCATCAAAACCCAATACCTGATCATGGCAGCCATATTTCTGTCGCTGCTCTCCATTTTTTTCGGGAATCACGAATTTGCACCAAAAGTCCCAGAAATGCTAAGTAATGGTTCGGCTGTTCCATTAATGGTATTGTTCGGGATATTTTTTCCTGCGGTTACCGGATTTGAGGCTGGTGTATCCATGTCGGGGGATTTAAAAGATCCGAAAAAATCGATTCCCAGAGGAACAATAGCTGCCATTGGTCTTGGCCTGGTGGTTTACCTTGCTTTGATATTTTTCTTAAGCAATACGGTTGATGCTGACGTTCTGGCTAACGATTCTGCTGTTCTGCTTAAAATTTCGCGTTTTCCACAATTGGTTATTGCCGGTATTTGGGGAGCAACTTTATCTTCAGCTCTGGGAAGTATTTTGGCGGCACCAAGAATTCTTCAGGCCACAGCCACTGATAAAATATCTCCAAAGTTTTTCTCAAAAGGCGCAGGCCCCGGCAACGAACCCCGCAACGCACTCCTTCTTACATTTCTGATTGCTGAGGCAGGTATCTTAATTGGTGATTTGGATGTTATAGCACGGATCGTTTCCATATTTTTTATTACTACTTACGGATTTTTAAATTTGAGTGCTGCTTTTGAGTTGGCAACAAGTGCCGATTTCAGGCCTTCGTTCAGAACCCCTGTTTGGGTTAGCCTGATTGGTGCCGCCGCCTGCATCCTGGTAATGATTCAACTTGACTTCGTTGCCCTGATAGGTGCCATCATTATCTTGGGATTGCTGTTTTTGTTCCTGAAACAACGACAGCTTTCGCTCGAAGGCGGCGATGCCTGGAGCAGTGTATGGGCTTCGCTGGTTAAAAAAGGCATTCAAAATTTGAACAAATCACGGATCCAAACCCGCAACTGGCGCCCCAATATTATCATGTTTTCAGGAGCCGAAAGTGAGCGCCCCCAATTGGTAAAATTTGGAAAATCCCTGTCGGGCACCCTGGGAATGATAACAGGCTTCGATCTGGTGGTGATCAGCAGCAATCAGGCCATGAAGCAACAGCGCAGAATTAAGCGGATTGTAAATCATAAGGAAGTTACCTTTAACAAACATGCCTGCCTTGATATTTATTCGGGTATGGATGAAATCGTGAGGGTTTACGGATTTACCGGCGTTGAACCCAACACAATAGTTATGGGTTGGAGCAGAAAACAGGACAGCCGCGAAAAATTTGAAAAACTTGTCAGGATTTTTGAAAAAAACAGCTTCAGTTCGGCATTTCTGAATTACGATTACAAAAGAGGTTTCGGAAATTATAAAACCATCGACATCTGGTGGAAAGGCAGTGGAAGAAACCTTTCATTCGCCATAACACTTATCCGCCATTTTACCTCCACCGGCGATTGGAAAGACGCAAAGGTTCGCCTGTTGATTTCGATCGATCGTAAAACACTCATCGAAAAAGCTCATAAAATCCTTACCGAAATTATCGACAGCTACCGGGTAAATATGGAGGTAAAGGTGATCAATAACAGCACCGACCTTTATTCCTGGAAAGAAATTATTAAAACCGAATCTGCCAATGCCGATCTTACAATTTTGGGGCTTTCGAGCATTGACCACCATGCTTTTGAAAATTTTTACGATGATGTGGATTACCTTAAAAGCAGCCTTGGCTCAATGCTCCTCATTCAGGCCGACCCTCAGTTTGAAGAATATAATCTCGGATTTGATATCTATCCCAAAAATCTGAAACCCGGCGCTGAGGCTTTGCCGGTGATGCCGCCCCTTACGCTCACCCGCCATCAGGTGGTAAATGATGAAATAAAAAAAATTGATGCTAACGGACAAAAAGTGCTGGACATATTTTATTCCAAAACTTTTATTCCCTGTTATTCCGAAAGTCTCAGTTTTTTCGGGGAACTCAAACCCCTCATAGGGAATATTTCAGAAAATTTAGGCGGGGTAATCAAATACAGCGATTCCTATCGCAGGAAATGGGCTTTGGTTAAAACCAAAAACGAATTCTATTTTCATGCAAAAAAATTGATACAAAAGCTCCTCAACGAAAAACTTGTGGTTCAGAAAAATGCCCTCGAAGAAGGGCTGAACTGGTATTTGTCAAAGCTTGAAAAGGATTTGTTGATTACTCAGCGCCATTTAATTGTTCATTATAATCCCGGCGATTTTAAGCTACTCAAAACGGATAGTGCTGCTTTGAGGCTTTTTAAAACCCGTACAAAAATTCTTCATCCTTTTGCAAAGGATACCATTCCCGTTAGTATCAACTTTAAAACCCTTGCCGGGTACTACCTCAAAAGCACAAGATTTGATTTTTTAAATGAAATGCTCCAAAAGTTTTACAATGAGCTTGAAACTGAATTTTTGAAATTGCGCCCTTTGTTTACCTTAATCGAGGAACGTTTGGATGTGCTTGAGAAAAAGGCCAATGATAAAGAACTTTCCAGGGAGGATATCGATGATTTTGAAAATTCATTTTATGTTAAAATCTCAGCTATTGAAGCTGAAATATCAGGTATTGAGGCCTCTAACCGGAATCAGTTTTTTGTGGAATTCAGGGAGAACCTGTTGACGATGATTGATGATTTGGATAAAATGGACGTCAACGGCCTGGTGTCAAAAAAAATCTCAGGGAAAAAATCAGATAAATTGACCCTGCAAAATATTATTTCCTTTTCGGAAAAATGGCATAGTGATACCTCCAACTATTTCAATAAAATTTATTTGGATGTGTTGATGCAATCCTATAAAAACAGAATTAAGGATAAAATCAACCAAATCGAAACTGTAGTAATTCAGGATATTGATAACGGCCTGTTGAAAAAACTTAACACAGTAAAAACTAAACTTGAAAAAGTTGATTCAAGCCTCACGGGTGTGCAGGAATTGAAATTATCGATACCATTGGTGGAAGAATATTTTCACTTTATAGAAGCTTTTGAAACAGCAAGCACCGAATTCAGAAAACTTGAAAATGAACTGCCCGAAAGCCTTACCCTTGTCGATACTACCGAAGGCACCAACAACCAGGGCACACCTTCAAAAGCTGAAGTTTACACACTGCCCATTCGAAAAATTACAGGCTATATTCTCGAAACCCGGCTGGTTGGTTCCATTAATGATTTGTTGGGTAAAACGATCGAATCCCTGAAAAACAGTATTTATATTTTGAACGACCTGCTCAGCCTCACAAGGTTTAACCTCGAAAACTACGGTACTGAAGCTGAAATAAACCGGCAAACCATTAATCAGGTTAAGAAAGAAACCCTTGACAAGCTCGTCAGGCAGGAGGAGATTATTACCGGGCTCAAGAAAAGTCTTATCCCTGATCTGGGTAAAATTCTTGATGAAGCTTTTGATGCCTTATCATCTTACCGCATCAAAGAGAGTGTGGAGGAATATTCGGGTTTTAGCATCGACAGTCATGGAAAACTCGTAAAAACCACCTTCAACCTTTCTTACACTTATCTTAAAAGTTTCATCAGACGAAAATCGGCCTGGTTGCTCTATTCGAGAAGTGAAGGGATGTTGCTGGCCCGAAAACTCATTACCTACCCTGATCAGAATTCAAAAATTGAAAAGGTTCTCGATATTATCGAAGATGTTGTGCCCAACCACGAAGTTATGAAAGCCCTGCCTCATTATTACAAAAATCTTTTTAGTGGCCGTTCGAGCATTGTTGACGATTTTTGGATTCCCCGTGAAATTGAGGAGGCAGGTTTTGATAAAGCGATCAATCGTTTCAGGAGTGGTGTGAAAGGGGGCATTCTTTTACTTGGCGAGCGCAATGCAGGCAAAACCACTTTGTCGCATTATATCACCAAAACCCGTTTTAAGCAGGAAAAAATTCATCATATTTTTCCTTTGGCAGGAGGTTCGGTTTCTACCGATGATTTCAGGATGCAACTGATAAAATCCACAGCCCTGAGTGCCGGCATCGATGAAATATTCGAAATGCTGCCCAATGGCTCTGTGATCGTTATCCACGATCTGGAATTGTGGTGGGAAAGATCAGAGAACGGGCTTGAAATTGTAAAACTGATTCTTCGCTTAATCGAAAAGTTTGCCTTTAAATGTTTGTTCATCATCAATATGAATCCCTTTACCTATGACCTGATAAACAGAATGATCGATATCGAAAACCATTTTATAAGTATCATATTCTGTCATCCCTTCAATTCCGAAGAATTGAAGGAACTGGTGATACGCAGGCACCGTTCCAGCGGATTGAAATTCAAAATTGAAAAAACTTATGAAGATAAAATATCGGAGATTGCTCTGGCCAGGCTCTTCAATAAATATTTCGACGAATCCGATGGCAACCCGGGAACGGTGCTATATCACTGGCTTAGCAACATTCGAAAAGTAAGTGATGGCATGATTCATATCAGGCCCCCCGTGAATATGGATCTGCAGGCCATCGAAAACCTGCACGATGATTCAATGGTGATACTTGTTCAACTGGCCTTGCATAAGCGGATGCCTTTGAGCAAACTTGAAAGGGTTCTTGGTATTTCACCACATTTAACCAAAGCCCTCGTAAACTCGATGATCAGGAGTGGTTTGATAGAGGAACGTACAGAAAATCTGCTGCTTATCAATCCTTACGCAGAGCCATTTGTGCGCAAAGTAATAAAACGCAAAGGCCTGGTTTAGTCAATATGAATACTGTTTACCTCAATTTTTAAAATATGAAATTTATATACATAGCCATAGCAGCCCTTGCAGTTTTGATGTTTCTGAAAATTGTGGGTGCCATTTTAATTAAAGCAAGACAAAAATATCCATACCTTAAAAAAGTGCAAAAGGCTTTTCCATTGTTTGGGATCGCTTTGTGGATTGCTTTTGCTTTTTGGGTTGTGAGGATTTTATTCAAGGACGATACTCTTTATGACTCTATAAATATTGGCCTTGTGGCGATCATAGTAATATTGGTTTCCTGGATTGTTTTCAGGGATATTGTTGCCGGGGCTGTTTTCAGGATGCAAAATGATGTGAATAATGGAGATTTTATAAAAGTTGGGGAACTGTCAGGTCACATAAAATCCATTGGCCTCACCCACCTCGATATGATCTCCGACAAAGGCCAAATTGTTAAAATCCCAAATTTAAGATTGAGCAAGGAATTGATTTCGGGATTGTCAAGCCCTGAAGGTATAGAGGAGTTTACCATTCATTTATCAGTAAATAAAAGCTTTGGAAAACCTGAAATTGAAGAAAAAATTAACTGCGAAATTGCAAATTCTCCGTGGTGCAATTTTAAAAACCCGCCCGTAATCAAATTTCAGGGCGAAGAGGCAGGAGTGTACCATTACGATGTGATGGTTTTCACGCTCAACCCTCAACATTTTAATCTTGTTGAAAAAATGCTGCAAGACAAATTTGGCAGCAAACCGGATGCTTCGGCATAACCATTTTTAAATCTCTGCCCCAAATACTCCGTCACTCCATCCGGCAGCTATGCCCCATCTTTTATTATATGAACATCCCTTTGGGGAAAAGGAATCCGGATATTGTTTTTTTTGAATTCCTGATCGATCCGAAACCGCAGGCTGCTTTTGATATTTTCAACCCTGAAGGTTTTTTCGGTCCAGAAATACAATTGAAAATCAAGGGATGATTCGCCAAAGTTCACAAACCTTACGAATGGGTTCGGAGTTGTGGTGATTTCGGGGTGCCCGTTGGCGCATGCCAGCAGGGTTTTTTCGACCAGCGAGGTATCAGAACCATAGGCCACACCCACATTCACCTGAAAGCGTGTCCGCGATTCCATGTGGCTCCAGTTGATGATGTTGTTGTTGATGAGCCGGTGGTTGGGCACAATAATAAAATACTCATCGCGTGTTTCAATTTTGGAGGTGCGCAAATTAATTTCCATCACCCTTCCTATGGTTCCGTCCTCCATTTGCACCACATCCTGTACTTTAAGATTGCCTTCGAAAAGTATGAGTAGTCCCGAAATGTAATCGTTGAATATTTGTTGCAAACCAAAGCCAAGGCCTACCAATAATGCCGCTGAACTCGCGATGAGCAGGTTAAACCTGATGCCTATTGTTTCGAGTGCAATGCCAATGACTATTACCCAAACAAAGTATTTCAGTATTTGAAAAACTGCATACCTCGAACCTCCTCCGCTTTCTACTTTTTTAAATTTTTTGTTTATAAATTTTTGAACTATTTTAAAGGCCAGCCATGTCGCAACCAGTATGAATACAAACAATAATATTTGGTAAACAGTCAGTGAAATATTATCTGATTGTATAATTTGATAATCAATAAATTCTTTGAATGTCATTTGATTTTTTGATTAAATGTGATGAATAAATATGCCGGTTGCACATATCATGTTAAATACAAAATTATTTATTTCAACCTTTTCAATGGTTGATAAATTGCTTGTGGATTTGCACAAAAAATGTCTGCAAAGGGTAGTGTTATTATAAGATTATTAAAAATCTCTCCGGCTTAAGTAAGCTTTCGGATAGCAACCCATTGCCTGAGCATTTCCCTGGCATCGCGGGCAGGATAGCCCAACACGGTTTTACCTGCGGGAACATCATTCATCACGCCGGAGCCTGCACCAACCACGGCTCCCGAATGAATGGTTGTATGATCTTTTATGGATGCGCTTCCTCCGATAACTACCCCGTCGCCTAAAGTTACAGATCCTGCCAGCCCGCTGTTTCCGGCCATAATGCACGCGCGGCCCAAAATGCAGTTGTGTGCAATCTGTACCAGATTATCAATTTTACATCCATCGCCAACAATCGTAGAACTGAATTTTCCGCGATCCACGCAAGAATTTGCACCTATTTCAACGCCATTCCCGATCACCACATTCCCGATCTGTGGAATTTTCACCAGACCCCGTCCATCTTCGGAAGGGCGGTAGCCAAAACCGTCAGCGCCAATGCTGGCATTGTTATGAAAAATACAGTAACTCCCAATTTCGCAGCGCTCTCTAACCACCACCCCTGGCCAGAAAATGGTGTGATTGCCAACTTTCGTATCATCAAGAATGGTAACATTGGGGTATAATAAAACGCCATCTCCCAGCACAACGCTTTTTCCAACATAACTTCCTGCTCCTATTTTACAGTTTTTTCCCAGAGAAGCTGAAGGGTGAATTACAGCGGTGGGATGAATGTCGGTATCAAAATCCGGAGGCCCCGGATCGAACACCTCCAGTAATTTTGCCATGGCAAGATCGGCATTTTTTACCCGGATAAATGCCCGGTTTTCACCGGGTTCGATATTGAGCTTTTCATCCACAATTGCGGCACAGGCTTTTGAAGTTTCCCAAAGCCTAACATATTTAGAGTTGCCGATAAAGGTGATATGGGTGCGCTCGGCGCGTTCAAGTTGCTCGGGTCCCGTGATTTCAAGCATGCTGTTTCCCGAAAGCTCCCCTTTAAGTATTTCGTTAATTTCTCCGATGGTAAAAGTTTTCATTTGTTTTAAATTTAATATTGATTGTATTTTCGGTAAAACTATCAAAAAAGGCAGTAAACAGATTATTTTTTTACTCTCTGAAAATTTGTAAAAGCTATCTGGTTAATGATCTATGGGTTAAATATCCAATTTTTTAGATTCCTCAATGAAGATTTTGGGGTTGTAATTTACCTGTAAATAACCTTGATGGGCTCTATGGAAATACATGGTTTTTTCATAAAAAACAGGCACTGTGAATTAATTCTTGTGTAAAAAACGCCAAATCCTCATGTATCCTTTATGGAAAAGCGTGCTGTTTTTTCTTGCCACGAAGTCGCTGCGTTTTAATTTCAAATCCCTTTTTAATTGACGTGTATTCCATGGTTTTCCGGCGTTTTCCGAAACTGCGTAATAAATGCCGAAATCAATATCCGATTCAAAAACGGATTCTATAATTTTAATCAAATCTTCGTGAAACAGGAATATTGATTTGTTGCTCTTGCTAACTTTATAAATAAGACTATGGGTTTTCACTGCACCAAAGCGCAGGCATATTACTTTAATCTTATGGTTGAGTGCATAAAGCCTGGCAATACTTTCTCCGAAAAGCTTCATTGAGCTGTAGATGCTGTCAGGTTTTGGGTAATCACTTGTTTTGATTTTTCTTCCAGGCAACGAAAGTCCATCTTTTTCATACAGGCCGGTTACATGGCAGGTACTTGCGTAAACTACACTTTTTATGTTGAGGGTTTTGGCTGCTTCAAAAACATTGTAAATGCCTTGAATATAGGTTTGTTTCATTACCTCAAAATCTTTATTCCCCATTGATTTTTCGGGCAATTTGTAGGCTGTCAGGTCAAAAAGTATATTCGTGTCCTTAGGTATCGCTTCAATCAACGATTGATAATCACTAACGTCGGCATGTATTACAGCAATTGTATCCGAAGCTTGTTTGTCGATAATTACAAATTCATATTTATGTTTTAATTGAGTATAAATTACATGTCCGATACGTCCCAATCCGCCGATAAGTGCAATTTTTTTCATACAATACCTGTGTTGCAGGTGAAGGTTAATATTTCATTTATTGAATTTACAAAACAAATACTTTTTTATCAGGATAACAATTTGTTGACAGGTCTTTCACCAACTATTTACAAGCAAAGCCAATCTTCATTCATTTCATCAAAAACATTTTTTAGTTTTGCCGAAAACAGGAAGGCTTCGCATAAATGATCAAAACAGGGCTTTTACAGGATGCATTGATGAGCCGCCGGATGTGGTTCGGCTTGTTTCCAATGTTGTTTTTTGGGATAGGTTTGGCCATAATTTTTCATTCACAAGCTTTTTATCAGCGCACTACCGATCCTGAATATTTTCATCTGCTGAACGGAATCAATATTGCACTTTTCAATCTTGCCACCCCTTATACCGCCCATCCTGGTACTCCGCTGCAAATTATTGTTGCACTTGCTTCATGGCCGGTTAGCGTGGTTTTGCCCGGCTCACTGGTTCAAAATGTTGTTGATAATCCTGAATTGTTTTTACGAAGTGCCATTATTTTAAAAATATTTATCATTTCGATGGTCATCTTATTTGCAGGGCTCAGGATTTTTGAGCACACCAGAAATATCTGGTTATCTCTGTTGTTGCAGCTACTTCCATTAGGTAATGCCTATACCCTTACAGTTATCGGAAGGTTGAATCCCGAAAGTTTAATGATTGTTCCCGTCATACTTTTATCTGCGATGCTCATCAGCATTTTGTATCAAAATACCAATAAAGGTATTAGTTCCCGACAAATAAAGCAGTTGGCGATAATAGGAGGCCTGGGCATGGCCATAAAATTCAGTTATTTTCCATTTTTGCTCATTCCGTTTTTCCTGCTTAAGTCTTTTAAAGAAATGAGCAGATACATCTTATTCACCATATTTTTCACGCTTGTTTTTGCCTTTCCGATAATTTTTAATTTTTCCGATTCATTCGCTTGGTTTGGAAAGATGCTGGTTAATTCAGGCCAATGGGGAGGAGGTAATTCCACCTTCATCGATTGGTCTATGGTTCCTGAAAGATTGTATCTATTGATGAATTTCAACCTCATGTTTCCAATCCTTTTGTTTGTTTTGGGTGCAGTGATGCTTTTCGTGTGGCTGACTCATAACGCGAAAAACCAGGATTTTAAAACATTAAATTTGATTTCTGCCGGGGTTCTTGCAGGAGTAGTACTTTCAGTTTTTTTAATTACCAAGCATTTTGCCTACCGATACTACATCACAACATTGTTTTTTCAGGTTGTTTTATTTTATCTGATCACTGAATATGCCCGGCGTTTATTTCGGGTTCGGGTTCCAAAAAATATGCTTCCGGTAATTGCATTTACAATTTATTTTACCATCGTAGTCTGGCAGATGTTTGATTTCAGGCAGAAAATGGAAATCACCCTGGAAGGTCAGCGAACTTATGCTTTGCGCTCTGACACCGTAAATATAAGCAGGCAGGAAAATATCCCTTTAATCGTCAGCTCATTTTATGCCGGCTGTCCCTTTCCTGAATTTTCACTGAACGAGGGCTATATGTTGTGTGGAAATCTGAAAAGTACTTTTTCAGAAGAACTTAGAAAAAAATATCCGCTAACAAGCATGTATGTTGATTGGTCGGATCATTTTTACCACTGGAATCTTTTTATGGATGCACGCGATTTCGTAGTGCCTGAGCAGGGCTTGAATGTTTTTATCGGCCAGGGAAAAGAACCGGATCTCGTGGTAATTTTGGAAAGGTTAAAGTTTTCTTTTCCTGAGTATATTCCGCAGGTGGAATTGATTCAGCATTTTGATCATCCTGAGGAATACTTTTATAAAATATCATTTTCCGATAACCCACACATTTTAAGGTAGCAAAATCATTTTTGTTTTCTACTTTTATTTGGATTGATGCTAACAGATGAATACTTTTGAAAATAAAATCACAAGCTTATGAAAATTTTTACATTTTTTCTTTTCACTTTGTTCCTTTCAGTTTCTGCTTTTTCGCAGAAACAGCTTCAGTTTATGAACCAGCGTTTCGAATTTAATGCCGTAAGAAACGGACAGCCGGTTAGGATGGAAACAAAGGATTATGGGCTGAATATTAATTACGACACTGGCGAATTTTTTGCAAAAATCAACCTCACCGAATCGAGATTGTACGCTGATGAAGAAGTGGAGTATCGTATTCCGGGCGATGAATATCTGGAGATAAAAGGTTTTCTCCCAGTTCTCGAAATATTCGAAAACAACAGCCAAAATCAGGTTCTTAAAGTTGAAC
Organism: Bacteroidales bacterium; assembly: GCA_021740425.1. Taxonomy (GTDB): domain Bacteria; phylum Bacteroidota; class Bacteroidia; order Bacteroidales; family 4484-276; genus SABY01. The sequence goes on from JAIOZV010000072.1 coordinate 12,832, forward strand.
TCAACGTGCAACATGTTGGAACGATAGTTCCTGTGGTTTTTACCCTTCACCTGAATCGCTTAAAAAATGCCTCTGGGAAATTCACAATGTTTAACCTCTCAGGTATGGCAAACCTCAATGATTTTGGTGTTGTTGATTTGAAGGGCTACGAACCTGAAATAAATATAGTGCTGGATTTCCAGAGTGTTTTTACAGGTGGATAAACGACCAGAAAGCACAATATGATTACATTGCCGGTGATTTCTAAAGCTGAATTATGGCAATTCTATTTTTTTGCTCAATTTATGAGCATGGTTTTAATAAGATTCCCTATTGACAGACCGGAAAAACAAAATCCACATTGGTGTATGAAAATATATAGTATGACTTTCCCGGCTCAAGAGCAGTTAAACTGAATATTCCCTGGTCGGGCCAGAAAACACCCACATCGGCGATATCCTTAATTATTTTAATTTGCCCCTGATTTTGAGCAAGAAAACTTTCGATGGATACATTACAAGGACTCAAAACCGGCAAAATAGTCCATCCCATTCGTACTGAAATTTGTTTGTCAGCCTCCTCTATTCCTGTAAAAGGAAGTGTAATATCATTTTGTACTTTAATAACATATCCTGATTTAGCATTCCAGTTTCCGATGGTATTAACGTCTTGTGCAGGCCAGTAAAAGCCACTATCAGATTGCATGATGATGAGGTCATCGGTTACTTGCGAAAATATGTCCTCAACATTTTGCTGTAACGGAATCAGATAGGAAGATATACTGTTCCATCCGGCATTTAATTCAAGTTGCTGGGAAACTGTGGGTGGTGCACTGATGCCGTGAGGTCCGGGGCCTGCTGGCAAATAACCGTGACAAACGGCACAGTTGTTTAATACACCCTCATAACCTTGCAGTGCAACATTTTGCACGTTATCTCTGTCGAGGGTCGAAGGTACAAGAGCATGTGGTGAACCATGACATGCGCTGCAATACAGGCCACCATGACCTTTGGAGTTGCGATATAATTTCCCCGGTTCTTCAGCATATTGAGAGCCGTGGCAGTTGAGCGTACCGCAACCGGGTTCTTCGAGCCAGGGTTCCCGGCCATCTTTTATGCTTTGGGCAACATTGGCTACACTGCCATGACAATCCTGACAAACCATACCGGCGGCATGCATCACCCCTCTCTGGCATTGTGTGTTTGGCCCCGGATGGCATTTATAACAATCGTTGGTTTTGTCTTTATGCTTATCGTGAATCACTTCCGATAATGACTCTAAGCCTGGCGTACCGGGTGTGCCCAGGGCGTTTGATGAATGACACGACGCGCACAGGATGGGGGTGTTGCTGGGGTCGAAACCGCCTTCAATTTCATGTTCGTTTAAAATATCATTTTCACTGGAGTGACATCCTGAGCTTACACAATTTATTTCGTTGGAAACCGGGATTACATTTTGTGTGGATGCAAGTAAGACCCCCAAACCATCGTAAGCCTGAACCAGTGTCAACTGAAATGGATCTTCATCTTCAAGATTTGCATCGGTATATGGTGTAATTGGAATGCCTTCGATGGTAAAAGCATTGCCATTTACTTCCATTTCGCCACTGAGGCCTGCTCCGGTAAGGCCAATATTATCAGGTAGATTAACCCCAAAAATCTGGTCTTCATAGTCCCAAAAATTTGTTTTCCCTATCGAATAGGTGTTTCCGGGCACTTCATACCCTATCGTTATATCTGCGGTAACAATTTCAGGCCAGGCTGTTTCAGATCCTTTTTTTATAAGCTGAGAAATTAAATTGTTGTAAGGAGGCAAAACCACAATTTTCGAAAAATCCTTATTGGCGCAATGCATGCCCAGGTCGTTCCAGGTCAGAACAATATAATCATCTGTGGTGGTACTTTCCTGAGCCTGACTAAGTTTGCCCAGCATTAGCAATAAGCATATAATCATTGCTGTCTTGAAAAAAATTGTGGCTTTCATGTGTGTAGTTTTTAAAATTATGACCGTGAAATTAGATCATTATTTATTGCAAATCAAAGCCTTTTCGTAGTTTATAAGCAATCTAAACAAATGTAGATTTCTACATGTGTTGATATTATTGATGTAAACAAGTATTTAAGGACGGAAATTCGGGTTAAAATAATTTTGTAAAATTATCAGATGGCTTGCTGAATTCAGTTTTTTTTACTGATTGTTCCAAATAATTTGCTCAGTTATTTAATGAAAATTGATGGAATATTTTTTCCCCTTGTTAAAATTATCCACTTTATTTCATGATGCCAGGTTTAAAACATAAACTGAAGGAAAATTATCAGTTAAAGTGAAGGCTGAAAAATAGCTAAGATGAGTTTTTAGGGATGTACATAAATTTTGTAGTCATGATATTTTTACAATTTGAACCTGAATACTTTTCAATTAATCGGGAAGCGCACCCACAAAATCCTCGTGCATGATGATGCCCTGAAGAATATTGATGACGGTTTCATTACCCAACTCTTTGATGATATCCTGCAGTTGCCTCGATTTTTCTTTTGTGCTGATGTCTGATTTCAACAATTTCATGAGCGTTTTGTATTGCGATCCTTTGAGTTCGTCATCGAGAGCATCCAGAATGATATGCACATTGATTTTTCCATCCTCATCCGATTTTTCCGGAATGCCTGTCATTTCGAGCTCCTCAATAGCTGCTCCGAGCACTTCGCGGCCAATCTTTTTACACGATTCCAGATAAGTTGTGTGCCCGGAGGTGTCGCGCAGCGACCAGCTATTGTACTCATATTCGATCTTTTCAATTTGTTTTATTTTTTGGTTATCACCACCAAAAATACTGTCGAGTAAAATGATGGAATGTTTTTTCCAGGCTTCCAGATCAAAATTTTTATCATCGAGTTTCGATATCTGTGTCCGAAGTTTTTCTATTTGTTTATTTATCATGATCAATAAAATTTTTAATGGGTAAAAATAGTCAAAATATTCACTAAAAACGGTCAAAGATTATGACTTTATTCAGAATCATCGGGTGCTGTGTTCAGAGAAAATGTTACTTTTGCGGCTTCAAAAACTATACACGGAATGTAGCATCTGGCAATTTTTATAAAAAAAAAGGGGGGAACAATGATCGAGACTATCAAAATAGGAACCATCAAATGGCATCATATTATCGATCCTAAGGAGGAAGACCTCGAATTTTTAAAAGAAAATTTCTATTTCCACCCCCTTGATATTGAAGATTGCCGAAGCAAATTGAATCAGCGTCCCAAGATTGACGTTTACGATGACTATTATTTTATCATCCTTCATTTTCCAAAATTCGACCGCATCAACCGCTTTTTAAAAACAAAGGAGGTTAAAATCTTTTGGGGTGATGACTATGTGATTACCATCGGAAATACCCATTGGGTTGTAAAAGATTTGTTTGATGAGGCCTTGGCACAGGCCGGGCGAAAAGAAGAATTTGAAATTGGTACCACCGATGCTTTGCTTTACCGGATTCTGGAGCGGCTCATGACGGAAACATTGTCGCTAACACGTAAAATTGGTAGTGATGTTGAATTTTTGAATCGTGATTTATTCAATAAAAATGCCGAAAAAACCATCGAGCGTATTTCTGTAACCAGGAAAAATATCATTCTCCTCAACACCATTTTTAAACCCCAATTACCTCTTTTTCATAAGTTCGAAAGCGGAGCGGTTGAAGGTTATGCCGAAAATATGGAAGATTACTGGGGTAACATTCTCGACTATTACCAAAAAATATGGGATATGACTGAAGATTATGCAGAACTTATCGAAGGGCTTTCCAAAACTTTTGATTCACTGCAGGCAAATCGTACCAACCAAATCATGAAAATTCTTACACTGATTTCATCCTTCATCCTTCCCTTGTCATTCATCACCGGACTTTACGGAATGAATGTGATTTTGCCGATTCAGGATAAGGTTTATGCCTTTTATTCGGTGCTGGCCTTGATGGTTTTGCTGGCAGGCACAATGTTTTGGTATTTTAAAATGAAAAAATGGATGTGAGCAGGGTCAATGCATAATTTTGAACACCAATTCTTTCATTAGTTCTCCATCGTCCATTGCAGCACTTTCCACTCCTTTTGCCCGCTGATCGTATTCCCTGAGCAATTTGAAAATTGACCTGATCTTTTTTGAAGGATATAAATTTGCTGCCGAACGATATTCATGAACAAAATAAGGGTTTACACCAATTTCAGCAGCCACCCGGTTGTTGTCAGATTTGTTTTTGATAAACTGGAAATGAAATATTTTACGGAAATAACCAAACAGCATGATTATCTGCCAAACTGAGGGAAATTCTTTTGGGTTGCCCCCAAAATATTTGATGATTTTGTTCACCTTTAAAATATCACGTTTTCCGATGGCGCGCTGTAACTCAAAAATATTATAATCCTTGCTGATGCCAATATTTTCTTCAACAAGTTCCGGGGTAATTTCAGCTCCTTTTTCAACATTAAGGAGCAGTTTGCCCAATTCATTTTCGATTTTACTGAGGTCGGTTCCGAGGCTTTCGGCCAGCA
>JAIOZV010000073.1 GCA_021740425.1 Bacteroidales bacterium
ACATCCTTAAAGCGATATCCCAATCCAACAATATACTCATTGCTTACAACTTCCGTAAGTTGATTATTCACAAAACTCATCGACAGGTTGCGTGATTTCTTGATCTCAAATTTACTCATCAGACTGTTGAGCCAGGTCATGTCGAAGGAAATGAGCGGGCTGAACTGCTCGATAATGCTTACCTGCTGAATTTGATATTCGGGAATATAGTTGTCGTTGCTTGGATATTGTGCAGCCGGGAAACCGTTGATTTCAAGATAATCTATCACACTCTGGAACGATCCAACCGAATAAGTGCTCTTGTATCCGTGGGTGATGGTGAGGCTGCGCAGGAATTTCTTAAACGGTTCAACTTTTGAAAGTCCGTTGTAGGTTACCCGCCAATTGAGCGCCGGAATTTTGGGCATTGCATTGAGCACAACGTTGGATGCCGATTTACCGGTGTAGGCCGAAAGGAAGGAATATAACAAAACATCCTGTTGTGTGGGGCCATAACCCTCGGGATATTTCTCTCCTGTAATGGAATCATAAATTTCTCCGCCGTTGTAATTTGGATTTTCGGCAGCCAGACGATAGGCGATTTCTCTCCTGTTTACTTTGAGATTGATAAAGTTTTGATTTTGATCCTTGTCGTTGTCCTTCACCCAGGCAGTTGACCATGTAATCATGGATATGCTGAAACTTCCCTGTTCCACAGGAGAAAATGATTTGAATTTCCCATCAGCATCAGCTTTAAAATATTCCTGAGCATTGAGGCTGTAGGTTCTGTCGGCTGAAAGCTCAATTTTAAAATCCTGGAAGGGTTCAATGGTTCCCCGGAAATTTATTTGTTCGTTAAATTTGGTTGCGTAAGCTGTATTGAGCAAGGTGTCGGTGGTGATCCAGCCATTTTTAATTGCATCTCCTCTGATGTCGCGTTGGTCACCAAAAACAAAGCCAAGTCCGGGAGCATCCATTCCCCAGTTATTGCCAATCAGGCCTGGTTCGGGCTTGAAGCCGGGGAGAAAGGTTCCGTTACCCTGGGAGTAGGATAAAGAAGCACGTTTGAAACTCATGAGCAATTTCAGGACAGTATTTCCTGCTATTTTAAAATAGTTCTTTTTAACTTTTACCGTATCCGGCTCAGGCTGCTCAAGCTTTTTTTGTGGTGGCCTGGGTGAAGGGCTTCTGCCGCGATCGTTACCACCTTTATTTACTTTTTCGAGAAATGGAAGTTTGTTGTATAGCCGATCCAGGGTCAGGTTTCCATTAAGCTGAACGGTATTGGAATTTTCAATTTGATTACCGAGTCGTTCCTGCAAGGAAATCGGGGAAGCCTGCCATTTGTAATTTGTTTGGTAGCGTGCGGTAGCGCTCACCCAATCGAGCAACGGAAATTTGTTTATTGGGATGGTATAGTTAATGCCCAGATTGTGGGTATAGGTATTTTTTGTCCCCAGGTCGAGTATCTGCTCCCTGATTCTTTCTTTTTTAATATCATATTCGGGTTCGTCAGGTTCGAGTGAGCCCGGCAATTCATCAATATAAGCCAGCACATTGGCCTTGTAATCCAGCCTTAGCGAGGAAGCCAAATCCCAGCGCAGATCATAATTCCGCGACCAGTCCCATTTTTTCAGGTAGGTAGGTTCGATGAATACTTCATATTGACTTTTGTTTCTTAAAAGCCTTTTATTGTATTCGCGGGTCATGTCCGTACGGAATGAGAACAATTTTGGCAGGAGATAAAAGTTAAAATCCTTGATCAGGGCAAAGGCTTTGCCTTTAAATAATTTCGATTTATTAAAGGGTTTATAATTTTTTGGATTGTTGTTGAAGTTGTAGCCTACTCCCCCCTGATATTTTTGTTGTTGATCGTATTCGATATCCACATTTCTGGCATACAGTTCCGAATAGGCAAAGGTAAAATCCCAGTTTTCGATGTCGTAAAACTGGCTTTTTGTGGATGCTCCAACCCGGTCTTTTCTTACGTTTACGAAGTTGATATTTTTTCGCATCACAAAATCTTCGTTCAATTTCTTTATCGAATCCTGATCGGCAGGATTGTAGGTAGCCAGGTCATCTTTAAGGATAATATCGGGGTCGAGCTGGTTGTATTTGGGTGTGAGTCTGGATTCGGAATAGTCGAAATGCATGGGTAGCCGGATGCCCCATTTTTCGGGGAAGAATTTGCCAAACTCGAGATTGGTGGAAATATCAAAATTCCTGACAAATTCCTGGGAGCGTTCGGTGGTTTTCTTTTCGATGCTTCCATAACCCGGGGTGCTGTATAAACCTGAAAGAGATACATTACCCAAATCGGCAAGGTCGGTTTTAATGCGGGCTGTTGCTGCCAGGCCGCCCTGATTGTTGAAATCGGTCAGCCGCAGTTCATTTACCCATATTTCGGCGCATTTGCTCAGCCCATCGTCATAGCTTGTTGCACTGGTTTTCTTGGGATTCCTCACACCAATCATAATGGCTCTTACTTCGCTTATGCTGGGGCTTCCTAAAACGGTTACTTTGTTTGGCCCCTCGTAAGCAAAATAGGGCATGGTAAAGGTAACGCCGGAGCCTGGTGTTCGCATCTCAATATTTCGTTGCAATTTAAAGCTTACCAGCCTTTCAAGGTTGATGTTGAAGCGGTTGTCTTCAGGCCAGATAGCTTCAGGATCAGATGAAGAAGTACCCCAGGGGGTAAAGGTCAGGGGTATTTCGTATTCGTAGTAATTTTCGGTAAGGTCGGAGCCCAGCCTCATAAAAACGGTAAGATCGCCGTTGTTCAGATCCTGGTCTTCAAGTAATTTTTCGGCATGAACAAACATCTCAAGGTTGCCATATTGCCTCAGGTCGAAATCGGTGGTTTTGTAGGCTCCGCGGGCATCTCCGTCGATGAGGTTGCACACCCTCAACACCATCGACTGCTCGTTGAGTTGCTGCAGGTTGGTTGTACCCAGATTGATTTCACGTTCGATACCCGGAGGAATAACATAAGGTATTGGCGTGCGGCGGCCATTTTCCTCGATGTTTACCGAAAGAATGTCGAAGGATGTTTCGCTTTGGATGTCGTTGGGGACATACTCGCCAGGCGAAAGCAGGTCGTAGCGGTACCTTCTCCACTCGCCCCTAACCAGCTCAAGGGTGGCAAAGCGCAGCACGGTTGGTTCCTGAAAACCTTTCATAAACATCCTCATAAAACGTATCGACTGAAAATCCTGGATGCCTCCAATGATTTTTGATGGGTCACGTACCGGGATTTTAAACTGGTACCATTTTACTTCGCCTGACTGCCCGTTGGGTAATTGAATGCCTTTGGCATCATAAACATCAGTAATAAAATTCTGGCCAACCTGCATGGTGTTGGGATCGAGGCTTACGCGGTACTGGAAATATCTTTCGGTTTCACTCAGTGTATTGTCGCGGTTTATATCTTCAATATCGGGAAGGCTTGTAGCAGATGTTGGATAGGTTTCCGGATTTTGATCTTCGGTTGGGGAATTGCCCTCAGTTCCGTTAAATTTTTTGTAGCGTTCCAAAACGCTCGAATACAGCGGGTCGCTGTCATAATCGCCACCTCTGAAATAGTGGTAATTGTCGTTGGCAGGGTCGAGTATGGCGTTCAGATAAGCCTGGGAGTTGGGGCCGTAAAGCTGTTCCAGTTTTTGGAGGTAATCCTGATCGTAAAAACTTAGCTCATCCTGATCACCCAGGCCATCAAAACCTACATCCTGAAACTGGCGCGATCCGGCTTCACTGCTAAAATTATCAACAAGTGCCTGCAAAGTAGGAACCCGTCCCCAGATGGTGGTATCCACATTTTCGATTACTTCGGAGGTTGGTAAACCATTTTCATAGGATTTTCGTGAGTCGCGGAGCACATCTTCAGAAATGTCGCCAAGATTAAAATACAGTTCACCACCTGTCAATTGTCCGTTAGTAAAAGGATCCATCATCCAGAATTCGATATACTCTACGTTGGTGGCTTCAAAATCGGTGGATTCAATTTTCCGCATAATGCCTCCCCAACGGGTTTCAGGATTGCGTAATTTCCCGTCCTCATCGATACCTGCAGATATGCCCGATGATCCTTCCACATCAAAGTTGTATGGACCGCGTTCGGAGGGATAAAAGGCCAGGTTAAGTATGGGAATATTGGTGGGAATGCCATTGGGTACATCCTTGTTGGGAAAAACCTCAGTTTCGAGTACCTGCCTGACAAGATTATCCGAAAGTTCGTTAAGATCCACATTTGCAGGCCTGAGATTTCCGGTTTGGTCATAAAACAAAGGGTCGATGATGTACCAGGCTAATTTTGCCCGGTTATTTCCGTATTTGATTCCTGACCCGCTTGCAGCTTCAGGAAACATACCGGCATCGGTTTGTTTTTGAGGCGTACTGGCAAGATACCAGAAAGCCATATTCTTGAGATCGATGGTTGATTTGCTGCCCTCAAAATCGTCGATATATGAAGTTCCTGTTTTACCGATGGCTTTGGAATGGCCTGGAATAAAATGCGCAAACTCACCATCTATGGTCACTCTCGACTCTTTTTTTGTTTTGATGAAGGGCAGCGCATCCACCATTTTGGTGATAAATCGCGATTGGGTCTGATAGGCGAAATCCATACCCCAGATGGTATTTGAAATGGGGTCGTCGCCATAATTTACCTTTTGAGTAAGGGGTCTTTCGGTAAGGTTAAGGATCGTACCTCCAATATTAAAATCTTCGCTGATGCGATAATCAATATGTGTTCCCATCAGCCTTTTGGTCTGGATATTGAAAAACGACTGGCTTTCCATCGAAATATTGATGGGTGTTCCCGAATTTAAAACGCCTTCGTTAATAATGTTTACCCTGCCCAGGGTGTAGTCAACGGTATAGTCAACATTTTCGACAAGAGGCACACCGCCGGCGGTAACATTTACAGATCCCTGTGGAACGTTGAGCGCATTAAGCGAAATTTCTGATCCTGATGAAGATTTATAAAAACCATCCAAAAAGAATTTATTTTTTTCGGGATATTGCTGGGCTCCATTTTTTGTAAGTGTGTACAACGAATCGTAAACATATCTTTCAGCAATTTCATCATTTCCGATCTTGGAGCGCAAATAACTGCCAAAAGGCTGAAGACAGGTAAAATAAATGCGGCCGTTGGAAGATTGCACTGTACCGCCTTGTGTCGAGGCTCCATCCATGAAGTCAAAAATACCATCGCTTGGCGGGTTGAGCTGTGGATCCAGGTTATCGAAATTCAATACCCTGATCAGCGGAATACCTGTGGCTTGTCCAGCATCTGTCAAATAACTTGTGGGGACACCGTTATCATTCCCTGAATACAAAATGTTAAGGATAAAATCTTCTTTTTGTACCTGATAGGCTCCAATGGCATAAACGTTTTTCATCATAAGATCCCATAGCGGAACCTTGGTGTTGAGGGTTGTACTCTTCAATAATTTTACGATCAGGTTGTTGGGGGCGTTGATACCTTCGTCCGAAAATTCACCAACCTGATAAACCGTTGAATCGCCAATAACGTTGTATTGGTATGCTACGGCCAGCATTTGGTCGGAGTTGAGGGTGGTGTTTAATGAGATGAAACCAATTTTGCTGTTAAACGAATATTCGTTTTGATTCAGTTTACGTGCATTTTCAACCTTTACAAAATCGATACCTGCATCGAACATAAAAGGCGGGCCTTCGAGCAGGGTGGATACCGTATTGATGTTCCTTACCTGATTTTCGTACTGCAACAGTTGTTGCATCAGGTTGTTGGATTTATTCATTTCGGGGAAGTTGCTGCTGCCCGGGCTGATGTTGCTGTTGTAGGGATTGCGTTCGCCCAAATCCTGAAATGCCACAATGTTTCTGTTTTGGGTAACTGCGGCGCCAATGTTGGTAATCCAGACTTCCATTTTGGTGATGTTGACATTGGAGCGAATGATGGGAAGTTCTGTGAGCGCACTGTCGTAGTTTGAAACAAAATATTGTCCCAGCAGGAAATGCTTATTTTCTTCGTATTGATCAGCGTTGAGCGTAAATGCATTGGTTTGTCCACCGCCCTGAACCGTAATATTTGAAGTTTCACTTTTTTGTTCGGAGTAAACGGCTGTAACTGTTGCGCGTCCGAATTTAAGTTGGGTTTTGATACCGAAAAGAGCCTGGCTTCCCGTGATCAGGGTGCTGTTGAGCGGCAGGGTAACATTTCCGGCTTCGATGAGTTGGATAATTTCATCCTCTTTGCCTTCGTATTTCAGGTTGAGCTTATTCTCAAATTCAAAGGTAGCTTCGGTGTTGTAATTGGTTTGAAATTCAATTTTATCACCAATCTTGGCGAGGACGCTCATTTGGATATTTTGCTGGAAATCAAAATTGGTAACATTACGTTGCCTGACGTTTAAGGTAGGGTCATCGCGGCGATTTGAAAGTACACCAAAAGTCAGTTCAGCCGAGCCTTGTGGCCTGATGTCGATAGTGTTGGAACCGAAAATCCTCTCGAAGGCTTCGCCGCCGATATAAATCTGTGGAATGATGCCATCGCCCCGGGCATTGGCACCTGCCGCACTTGAGCGTTCACGCCAATATTGGTTCAGCGATCTGTTCATGTCGTAGTCCATGTATTCGTCCAGCGACATTTTATAGGGTGTCCGGTAATTCAGGCTGCCCACTTTCTTTTTCAGGATGTATTCGTTGGTTTCGGGGTCGTATTCTACCTCCGATTGGATGTTGGAGGGTTCTTTGAGGTAAAGTGGCGATTGTTGATTTTGCTGAGAGGCATCCCGGGTATTGTCGCGAAAAGGGTAGATGAGTTGAATGGTGTCGCCGGAAATGGCAGAGTCGGGGGGGGCAAACAGAATTGCCCCGGGTTGATTTTTTCCGGGATTGTTGGCATATCCTGCAATAAACAGCACAATGATGAGTAGAACAGATAATAAGTATGTGATTCCTTTTCTCAAATATCCTCTCTTAGTTGAGTTTCCGTATTGATGCCGGTTGTCGAAATGTTGAATACCGGAAAATTTGATTTTTGTACTGATTTTGTTTTAAAAAACAAGATGAGAAAAACCAAATTCTCTCATCCTGATGTTGCAATATTTTTTCACAGCCGGATAATACTTTTCACAATATTTTTAAAGCTTGTTTTATCAGTTCCTCCACCGAAAGGTCAGGATTTTGTTTAAGCAACTTGTCCAAGGCCTTTACAGCCGCTGATTTCATAAAGCCCAGCGTAGTCAGACCAATTAACGCCTCATCCTTTCGGGTATTGTGTGCTGTTCCCAAAAATTCAGTGGATATATTTTCTTTGCCGATTTTATCCTGAAGGTCAACAATAATGCGTTGTGCAGTCTTGTTACCTATACCTTTTACCGAACTCAAAACCGGGAGTTCGCCATGTTGAATGGCCCACAATATTTTTTCGGGAGCAAGCGATGAAAGCATGAGCATGGCAGTGCTGTTGCCCACTCCTGATACCGAAATCAGCAGGCGGAAAAGCTGCCTTTCGTTTTGCTGATAAAATCCATAAAGCATAAAACCCGTGGGCGTTGTAGCCTCAATTTTAAAGGAGAGATGGGTAAATAATTTTACCTCGTCCTGATCTTTGATGGCAGAGAATGTTTGCAGCGAAATGTTTATCCGATAGCCTGTACCTGCATTTTCCAGTACGATGTAGGCAGGGTTTTTTTCAACTATTTTACCTTTTAGATATTCAAGCATAATGAATTTCCTATTGAATATTGGTGAGCAAAAGTAGTATTTTGACTTTTCGATATGAAAAAAATAAAATTCACCGGCTAATTTTAATTGGTAATAAATTGGGACATCGCAGAAATTTATAAAGATTCTAATTAGGATTTAATCTTGCGATAATCAATAAGTTCGGAGAAGCAAGCACCTTTAAACCAATTGAAAAACAGACAGTAGGTGTGTTGCACCACAAGTATTATCTACATTTGTATAGTTATTCCGATCACACAAAAACTTAATTGAAATGATGGATAAATTATTCAGAAAGGACGCTTTAACATATCATGCTGAAGGCCGTCCGGGGAAACTGGAAGTAATTCCCACAAAACCATACTCCACAAAACGCGATCTTTCACTGGCCTATTCACCTGGCGTAGCCGATCCTTGTCTGAAGATTGAGGAAAATCCGGAGGACGTTTACAAATACACCATGAAAGGTAATCTGGTAGCAGTAATATCAAATGGTACCGCAGTGCTCGGCCTTGGTGATATAGGGGCTTTGGCAGGCAAACCTGTAATGGAGGGCAAAGGTTTGCTGTTTAAAATTTTTGCCGATATTGATGTTTTCGATATTGAGATCGACCTCAAAGATCCCCAAAAATTCATCGATACAGTAATTGCCATTGCACCAACCTTCGGAGGCATCAACCTCGAAGACATCAAAGCTCCTGAATGTTTCGAAATAGAGCGGAAAATTCAGGAGGCTGTGGATATCCCGATCATGCACGATGACCAGCACGGCACTGCAATCATTACCTCAGCCGGCCTGCTCAATGCACTGAAAATTAATAAAAAGAAAATTGAAGATTTAAAGATTGTGGTGAATGGTGCAGGTGCCTCCGCTATTTCATGCACCCGCCTGTATATTAAGCTTGGCGCCAAACCCGAAAACATTATTATGCTCGACAGCCGCGGGGTTTTGCGTAACGACCGCACCGATCTCAACGATATTAAACGGCAGTTTGCCATCGATACCAGTCTGACCACCCTTGCCGAAGCCATTGAAGGTGCCGACATGTTTCTGGGTCTGTCGAAAGGCGGAGTGCTGAAAAAGGAACTTCTGGTGAAGATGGCCAAAGACCCCATTATTTTTGCCCTGGCCAACCCTACACCCGAAATCAATTATGAAGAAGCCGTTGCAGCACGTGAAGATGTTATTATGGCCACCGGCCGTTCTGATTATCCCAACCAGATAAACAATGTCCTCGGATTCCCTTTCATTTTCAGAGGCGCTTTGGACGTTAGAGCTACCCGCATCAACGATGAAATGAAACTTGCAGCATCCTATGCCCTTGCCGAACTGGCCACAGAGCCGGTTCCTGATCAGGTAAATGTTGCCTACCATGCTACTAATTTTTCGTTTGGTAAAGAGTATATTATACCAAAACCTTTCGATCCACGACTCATCACCAGGCTGGCTCCGGCGGTAGCAAAAGCTGCAATGGATTCGGGAGTAGCCAGAAAACCCATCACCGACTGGGCTGCCTATCGCGAAACCCTCGTAAAAAAAATGGGGATTAGCAATCCATTGGTTCGTCAACTCAGGTTCAGGGCTATGGCCAATCCAAAGTCGGTGGTTTTCGCCGATGCCGAAAATTACAAAATGTTGAAAGCTGCCGAATTTGTTTACAATCAAAAACTGGCCACACCCATTTTACTTGGCAATGAACAAAAGATCAAGCGCCTGGTTCGTGAACATGATCTTGAGATTTCAGGAATCGAAATCATCGATCCCATGTCGGAAAGAGAAACAGGTAGAAGAGAGCAGTTTGCACAAGTACTCTTTAAGAAACGTCAGCGCAAAGGAATAACCTATCAAACCGCACTCGATAAAATGAATCATCGCAACTATTTTGCCCCTATGCTGGTAGAAAATGGTTTTGCCGATGCCATGGTTTCGGGGCTCACCAATAATTATCCAAACGCGCTGGGGCCTGCCATTGAGGTTATCGGGCGCAAAAGGTCAGCAGGCCTGGTGTCGGGAATGTATATCATCAACACCAAAGAAGGGCCGATTTTCTTTGCAGATTGCACTGTCAATAAAAACCCCACAGCCGACCAGTTGGTAGAGATTAGTTTGCAAACAGCCTATGCAGTGAAACAATTGAACCTTGTTCCCCGGCTGGCACTTGTTACCTATTCCAATTTCGGGTCAAACCGTGGAAGAGTGCCTGATATGGCGCGGGATGCAGTTAATATTCTTCACCGTGATTATCCCGAATTGATTGTTGATGGTGAAATGCAGGCCAATGTTGCATTAAATCAGGAACTGATGGAGGAAAACTTCCCCTTCTCAAAATTGGTTGGCGCTCCTGCCAATACTTTGATTTTCCCCTACCTGACTGCCGGTAATATTGCCTATAAACTGATACAGGAGATGGGAAAATTTGAGGTTATCGGACCCATCATCAATGGGATGAACAAATCAGTTCACATTTTGCAGATGGGTAGTTCGGTGCAGGAAATCATCAACATGGTGATGGTTGCCGTGATTGATGCCCAATGTGTCCAAACGCGTGAATGTCAGGATGGAAAGGATGATTTTTTTGAAAAGGCCAAATAAATAAGAATTTGCGATTCGGGTGAAGTATTAAATTATCCTAACCTGGACAAGCCAGAACCAAACAGGAAAGAAAGTGTAACTTTAGCACATGGAATTATTAACCGCAACATATAGAGAAAAGATAGCTGGAGAATTGAGCTGCTTTGACAGGGTTATACTAACGGGAACTCTACCAACAGTTTGCCATGCCAAAGGAATGACATCCTATTTGTATTCAAAGGGGATACGGATTTTTGACTATCCCAAATTTGCAGAGCCATTTAAAGAAGAAATACGTTTCAATGCAGAACAAATAGCAAAAGGCAATGGGATAGAAATAGAGTTTGTTTCAAAATCTCACATCCGTAAAGAAGATTTGGTGAAAAAAGTATTGGATAAAAGGGGGACTCACAAAGGCCTTGTACACATTCTTTCGGCCATGGAAGCATGTGGTAGTTACAAAGCCTGGCATGATAAACAATCTGGGAGAACATTTCTCAAGGGGGCACAAAGCAAATGTCTACATTATTATTTTTATTTTATAGATGAATACCTTGGATTTGGGTATATCAGGGTTCCCACATGGTGTCCATTCAAATTACAGGTTTACATTAACGGGCACAACATCCTGGCCAACGAATTGGAAAAACATGGGATGAAGTATTCCATGATAGACAATGCTTTTGATTACGTGGAGGATTTCAGTAAGGCACAAGAAATCTGCGACAATATTGATATCAGGAAAATTCACAAGCGTATTGACCATTTGGCAAAAACGTATTGTCCAGTCCATTCATCATTTAACGAGGTGTACCATTGGAGCATCATGCAAGCCGAATATGCTACCGATATTGTTTTCAAAAAGCAAGAATACCTGCAGGCCATATATTCAGAACTTACTGCTACGGCCATACATACTGTAAAGCCAGACAATATCGCCACCTTTCTTGGCCACAAAGTTGATCCGAGATATCAAGGTGAAATGGGGAATAATTACAATATCCGGATTGAAGGCAGTCGCATTAAACATACCATGGGCAAAAGCTCAATTAAGATGTACGATAAGTTCTCAAAAATATTAAGGATTGAAACCACTACAAACGACGTGGGTTTTTTTAAACACTACCGAGAGGTTGAACACCGCGATGGAACAAAGACGATGCAATTTGCCCCATTGAAGAAAAACATTTACAGTTTAACACTATTGGCTTTATTGTTCAAGGCTTCCAACAGAAGGTATTTGGAATTTATTTCGGCTTTCGACAACAAAGAAGCCGGACGTAAAAGGCTCGACAAAATAACAAAACCAAGGCAAGAAAACAATAGGAACTACAAAGGATTCAACTTGTTTAGCCTTCAAGACCAGTCACTATTGCTAACCGCCCTCAGGGGAGAATACAACATCTGTGGATTCAGGAATAAAGATTTGAGGATGAAGCTGCCAATGTTCAATGCCGCAAAAATATCAAGGCTTATTAAACGGCTTAAAGTTTTTGGCCTTATTAAAAAAGCAGGGAAAACATACAAATACTATTTGACAAGGTTAGGAAAAGAACTTGTTATTACTGCTCAAAAACTTAAAGAAACAGTATTGATTCCTGCTTTAAATTATTAAACTTTTGCCAAAAAATACACGAATATTATTGGTAAGATACTAAGAGCAATAGCAGTGAGAGCCTGATTTGAAAAGTAATTGTTTGCACAAACAATTGATTTTTCAGGTCAGGCTCTGTTTTTTAATGGATTTGAGATACACCTTTTTATTCAAGCTATACGGGGCATGCTATCAAAGCCGTTGGCAAATCCGCCGGGAAGCAAAAAAAAATCCAATATCATCATCCTACTCCTTGCACCCAGCCACACCGTGAATTATTCTTAAGCGAGGCAGATCATTTTAAAAAGCAGCACTACTGCACTGAGCAAATTCACGGCGTGGCTTTGGCAAAATTGTGTTGTTTGAGTTGCTTCATCATCATTTTTAATTACATTTGACATGATCATAAAATAAATGGAACTATGAAAAAGAAACATTACATTCTGTTGTTACAAACATTGGCCATCCTGTTATTTTCATTATTGCTTATATCAGGGTATTCACAATCCAGGGGGCAATTGCTGGTGCCTCAAACCTTTGCAACAATACAGGCAGGAATCAATGCCGCCGGAATAGGGGATACGGTGGTGGTTTCACCGGGATTTTATAACGAAAACATCAATTTTAACGGGAAACCCATTATGGTGGCCTCGCAGTATTTGTTCAGCGGCGATTCATCCCAAATTATCCAAACTATTATCGATGGCAATAATATTGGCCCGGTGGTTACCTTCAATTCGATGGAAAGCGAAAACTCCCTGCTTGTTGGGTTTACCCTTCGCGATGGACAATCCACTTTCGGGGGAGGAGTTTATTGTGCAAACGCCGATCCGGTGCTTTCCAACCTGATCATTAAAAATTGTAATGCTGATTATGGCGCAGGCATTTATCTTTACGAATCCAACGCATATATCTGGCGGGTAGCCCTTACCGGAAATCAGGCTACCTATTATGGCGGAGCCATTTCATGCGACACCTACGCCTATCCTGCTATTTACAGCACACGTATCATCGACAATGCTGCACAATATGGCGGTGGTATCCATTGCTATTTGTCCCATCCATATATTTCAGATTTTGAAATTTCGGGCAACAATGCTGAATATGGTGCAGGAATTTATCTTTATCAATCATCACCATATATTTGGGATGGGATAATTGCAGTAAACAGTGCCACAAATTATGGTGGAGGTATTATGTGCGATTATTATTCGCAGCCACTGCTCTCATATTTGCAAATTAGCAGCAATACGTCTGCTTACGGAGCGGGTGTGCATTTAAGCTTTTCGGATATTGTGATTAAGAATTTAACCGTAGTTGCAAATCAGGCCAATTACGGTGGTGGAATTTATTGCTATTATGCCAATCCTGCCATCGAAAATACAATTGTAGCTTTTAATAGCGGGCAATATGGTGTTTATGTCTATGAAGGGATTCCGGATATAAATTACTGTGATTTTTGGGATAATGAGTCGGGGGATTTTTTTAATACCCCTGATGAAATAGGCGTGAATGTTCAAAAAAATATAAACAACGATTCCTGCGATGTTTTTTTTAATATCAGGATGAATCCGAACTTTATCGATTTAACCAATAAAAACTTTCATCTCTTATCATCATCCAGATGCATTGATGCAGGAAACCCTGATTCGCCCGAAGATGCAGATGGTTCAACTGCCGACATAGGGAAATACTACTTTGCACAGACTTTCGTGGCTAATTTTGGCGCCGATATCACTTATGGCTTGCCTCCTTTAAGCGTGCAGTTTTATGACCAATCAACAGGTAGTCCTACTTCATATTCCTGGGACTTTGATAATGATGGTGTGATAGACAGCTATTCAAAAAATCCTCAGTGGACTTACCAGGAAATGGGAGATTATTCGGTTTCGCTAAGTACCAGCCGCGGTTTCCTGAGCGACAAACGCGTAAAACAAAACTTTATAAAGGTGTATTACATTTCGCAGCCGTCCATCACCGCGGTCGAAGATGTCCCCAACGATCAGGGAGCTTGGGTGGAAGTGAATTTTCTGCGTAGTGTTTATGATACTGATACACTTGCAGATCGCGGGACAGAGAGTTATACCGTACAGTACAATACCGGCAATGGATGGGTTTCGGTAAATTCTGGCGCTGCCTATGGCGAAGATGAATATACCATTTTGTGCCACACGCCTTTTGATTCAACAGCAACGAGCAATGGCCTGATCGATTTCAGGGTGATTGCTTCAATGGATGAGGGGAACTTTGCGAGTCTCATAGTTCAGGGATATTCGGTGGATAATTTATCACCCCGGATTCCCACTGATTTAATGGTGGAAATTTCCGAGGATAACTATAAGCTAAGCTGGCAGCCGGTTTCAGACCCCGACCTGCAATATTATGCAGTTTATATTTCGGATGAAGAAGGGATTTTTGGAACGGAACCTGATTATTTGACTGCCGCCACAACTATCGAAAATATTTCCATAGAAGAGAATCCGGGTGTGGTTGCCGTAAAAGCTGTTGACTTTTCAGGAAATCAAAGTCAATTTTCTGATCCTGTTGATGCTCCTTTGGCAATGACTGTTTTTTTGCAAGAAGGCTGGAATAGTTTATCAGGCTTTGTGGTACCTCACAATCCGGCTTTGGAAGCCATGTTTTCGGGGATGGAAAACGAACTTATATTTTTGAATAATCTTGAGGGTTACTGGTATCCCGGTCAAAACCAAAATACATTGATCGAATGGAACGCCGAATCCGGTTATCAAATCAAAGTTGCTCAGGGAGCATTCTTTTCGATCACCGGGTATTTTCACAATGACCAGATTTTACAACTCAGCGCAGGCTGGAATTTGATTCCTGTATTGAGCAATTGCCCTGTTGCGGTTGATGAGTTTATGGGTTTGCTCAAAGGAAAAGTGAGGGTGATCAAAGAAGCCGGCGGCCTTGAAGTTGCCTGGCCCGAGCAAGGTATCATTACTCTGCTGCAGTTGATGCCGGGCAAGGCTTACCTGATAAATATGAACGAGGATGCCACCCTGAGTTTTCCCGAATGTGATTAGGAATGGAAGTGAAATGGGGGAGGGGAGAGGATAGCGGTGTGAAAGTGAATTATAATCACGCCGTGAATTGTTGTACACGGAAAAAGGTTTTTGGAAATAAAGTCATTTTGCCCGGGCTTATTCACTGTGTGGCTGTCCCGGTGCAAAACGGGACTGCATCCGGCTTGTTCCTGAGGATATTCTTAACTGCCGGCAGCAAATTGTAGCTTGCTTTATTCACCACTTAAAATACGTTTTGGATTGGCATGGCTCTTAAACGGGGCAAACCGGTAATTCATTACAAAATACCATTTTCAAAATACAATTCCCGCTTCACTTCATAGCCGTCAGGCTAATGAGTTTATGGATCAGTTTTTCATAGCCCGGTCATTTATGGAAGGGACAAAAGAATAGCAGTTCTAAGTATTTAAGGCAATTAACTGGCAGTGGGGGAGAGACTAATTCACAAAAAAATCGTTCAGCCCGAATATGCTGCCATCCGGATTTTTTTCAGGCTGCCAGGTACGAACGTAGATTTTTGGATTCAGTGAGTCATTCAGGTCGATCATCAGAAATAAATAGCCCATGTCAGCATAGGTAGTGGAGAAATAATCCTGTTTGATCTGAATGCCATAAAGTTTTGAATCACCATTCACCTTTTGAACAATATTATCTTCGAAATGAATATTTACAAACTCGTTGGAGTTGAAAACCCTTTTCAACCTTTCCAGATATTCACTTTTACTCAATTCGATAAATTCAACTTGTTCACGACCGGCTTTTGCATACATGCCCTCGATGGGTTCAGCTTTTTTTACAACGTTTCCAACTATAATTAAAGCATTGTCTGCAAATATGGATTCGATATAATCCAGCCGCTTCAGGCAATAGGCTGTTTTGTAATGCTCAAGGAACCCGATAAGTTGATATTTATCTTCTACCTTGCCAAATCTGGTGCTTCGTGAAACAATGTCTGCGATAGCTTTGTCGCTGATGGCAAAAGATATGGCATCTATCTTTTGATCCCGGTTAAATGTAAACACTACCTGTTCGATAAAATCACGCGAATTATTTTTAAAGGAAAATCGCATGGGCACCGATCTCACTAAGGTTACATTTTCCATTTGTATCACCTTGAGGGTGTCAATAAAAGGAAGGATTTTAACATTACCATTTGTTATTAGTTTGTTGTAAAATTCCCACCCCTCATCTGTGAAATTGTCTTTTACGGAGCCATAGTTTTTATTCTCGATAGCATCAACCACCTGCATAACCGACTTTCGAAGCTGACGCGATTGCCCAACCTGATTGATCTTTTCGAAATCTACTTTTTGTGTTTCAAGTTTAATAATTTGTGGCGCTGTTTCAAAATTTTGCTTGAGGAGCGAAATAATATATTCACACCTGTCGAAATAGGGCAGTTTCATGTTGTGAAATACTGCGTTTACTTCCAGATCATAGTTGGATTTGTTTTCATAGGCATATTCAACCATGAGCTTTAGCTTTTCAGGTTGTTCCGCCGGAACATCAAAAAATTCAGCCAGACCCAATCCACTTCTTACACTCACCGGATTTGAATAGCCCCGGCCTGTCCAAAAGATAAAATCCAGATTATCCACAGGCATGCCGTTATAAGATACCTGTAAATAAAATGCTTTGTATTTTTCCTGTGGTTTCCATTCTGTATTTTTTACATCGAAATCGAGATCAGTAAGCACATTGTTGATCTTTTCGGGCAGGGCAGTCATTAAAAGCCGGGTTTCATTATCCGTAAAGTTATAGGTGATATGGTCACGATTGTTATGGCTCTGCAAGAGCAACAAGCCCCAATAATAGTTTTTCAATGCATCGCCGATTCTCATGTCGTTTTCAGCATTGATGCCGGCTTTTACAAAATCGATAATCTTTGTTTTCCGGTTTTCAAATACCAGTTCCATATCTCTCAATGAAATGTAGCGCATCACTTCATATCGCCCCTTCCTGTCGCTTAGTAAAATACTTTTTGCTGATTCCAGCGAAACATTTGAATAAGTTTTAACAACAGATTGCGCAAATTCCTTTACATCGCCTTCAATTTCGGTGGTTTTTCCTTCAAAATAGCTTTCAACCTTTACAGTAATTTGGGTAATCAGGTGATCCAGTGCATTATGATCAGCCTGACGGTAATTATC
>JAIOZV010000074.1 GCA_021740425.1 Bacteroidales bacterium
CCATAAACGAAAAAACAAAACCAGCACGCAAAACAGCTTCTGAAAAAAGAAGAGAAAAAGAAAACAAGAAAAAATTTACACAGGCAAAACCAGCAGTGGAGGAAAAGCCAGCAGTGGAAGAAAAGCCAAAAGAAGCTGAAAAACCTGTAGTGAAAACTGAAGTTCCCCCAACCCCGGTTGAAAAAGTAGAAGAACCCAAACCTCAGCCCGAACAACAAACAGAAAAAGTAGCCAGCAATTTTCTTGCTACCAAGTTTGAAAAATTGGCAGGTCCCAATATCATAGGTAGAATTGACTTGCCCGAAAAGAAAAAGCCGGTGAAAAACAAACCGGTTGCTTCTTCTACTGATGACAAAATAAATCAAAAGAGGAAAAAGAGAAAGAGAATTAAAAAGGACGAAAGGCCAAGACCACAAACCAAAGAAACAACTCAGAATAAAGAATCAGTTCAAAATACTGAGGCTCAAAAAGCCAGGGCAAAAGAGAAAGAAAAACAAGCCAAGAACCGAAAAAGGCGTATTGAGCCCAAAGTAGAATTAACTGAAGAAGATGTTCAAAAACAAATAAAAGAAACGCTGGCTCGCCTGAGTGGAACCGGCAAATCAAAATCTTCGAAATACAGAAAAGCAAAACGCGACCACGTTCACAAGCAAAAGGAACAGGAAGCGCATGATAAAGAGGAACAACAAAAAAGCGTAATTACAGTTGCAGAATTTGTTACAGCCAACGAATTGGCAACAATGATGAACAGAGGAGTTACCGAAATTATTTCGGTTTGCATGCAACTGGGTTTATTCGTTTCAATAAATCAACGTTTGGATGCAGAAACAATTTCGCTGGTTGCAGAAGAATTCGGTTTTAGCGTTAAATTTGAAAGCGCCGAAACCGCTATTGGTCATGAAGATGAAGAGGAAGACAAACCCGAAGATTTGGTAACAAGATCACCCATTGTAACGGTTATGGGACACGTTGACCACGGCAAAACCAAATTGCTCGACTATGTTCGCAGCGCCAACGTTGTTGCAGGTGAGGCCGGTGGAATTACCCAGCACATAGGAGCATACGAGGTTGAACTTGAAAATAATAAGAAAATAACTTTCCTCGACACACCAGGGCACGAAGCTTTTACAGCCATGCGTGCCAGGGGTGCAAAAGTAACAGACGTAGCAATTATCGTAATTGCTGCAGATGACAATGTGATGCCACAAACAGTCGAAGCCATCAATCACGCACATGCTGCAAATGTCCCGATTGTTTTTGCCATTAATAAAATCGACAAACCAACCGCAAACCCTGATAAAATAAAGGATCAGCTCTCGCAAATGAATGTTCTCGTTGAAGATTGGGGTGGGAAATACCAAAGCCAGGAAATATCGGCAAAAGGCGGATTAAATATCGAAGACTTGCTTGAAAAAGTATTGCTTGAATCCGAAATGCTCGACCTTAAAGCAAACCCAAACAGGCTGGCCAATGGAACCATCATCGAATCCTCCCTTGATAAAGGACGCGGGTATGTATCAACCCTGTTGGTTCAAAACGGAACACTAAAAGTTGGTGATCTGGTACTCGCCGGCTCACATTACGGCCGCGTGAAAGCTATGTATAATGAGCGAAATCAAGCCATCAAAGAAGCAGGGCCTTCTTCACCGGTGCTCATACTCGGAATGAACGGAGCACCACAGGCAGGCGATTTATTTAAAGCAATGAAAGACGAACGCGAAGCCAAAAACATTGCCTCGAAACGGCAGCAATTACAACGCGAACAGGGTCTCAGAACCCAAAAACACATCACCCTTGATGAAATCGGACGTCGTATCGCCATTGGGGATTTCCAGGAACTCAATATTATTGTTAAAGGTGACGTTGACGGTTCGGTTGAAGCGTTATCAGATTCTTTGTTAAAACTCGGCAACGAAGAAATTCAGGTTAACGTAATCCACAAATCGGTGGGCCCGGTTACCGAAACTGACGTAATGCTGGCTTCAGCCTCCAATGCCATTATTGTGGCGTTCCAGGTTCGCCCCTCACTCGGTGCACGCCGGATTGCCGAAAGGGAGCAAATTGATATTCGCACTTATTCAATTATCTATTCTGCCATCGAAGAAATCAAAGCCGCCATCGAAGGCATGCTGTCACCTGATATTCAGGAAAAAATTACCTGCAATATTGAGGTAAGAGAAACATTTAAAATCACGAAAGTCGGTACAATTGCCGGTTGTCTTGTGCTTGACGGCACAGTTACACGCAACACAAGAGTGCGCATCATTCGCGATGGCATCGTTGTTTATTCAGGAAAACTTGGCTCTCTAAAACGATTTAAAGACGATGTTAAAGAAGTCCAGTCCGGCTACGAATGTGGTTTGAACATCGAGAACTTTAACGATATTAAAGTTGGTGATATCATAGAGGGATATGAAGAAATAAAAGTTGCGAGAAAACTGGATTAATCGCCCGATCACAACAAAGTGAATCATTATTTTTTTAAACGAAGATTTAAAATTTTACCCTGAATTTGATTGCCGACAATTAAAATGTGGAATGTTCCAAAATAAGGTATAAAATATTTTGTAATACAAAAAAGTTAATAATTTTGCAGCTACTTAAAAGTAAGGACTATGAAAATTAAAATTATTCAACTTGTTCTCCTTATCGTAATTGTGTTTTTAGGATACATGCTTTGGGAAACAATTCAGGAACCCGTTAGATTCAACAAGGAAAAGGATCGCAGGACAGAAATCGTGGTGCAAAACCTAAAAGACATCAGGACGGTTCAGCAAATGTACAAATCGTTGCATGACAGTTTTGCTCCAAATTTCGACACCCTCAACAAATTTCTTGTTCAGGGACAGATACCTGTTGTAAGCATCATCTTTGACCCATCAGATACCACACTTACCAAAACCATCAGCGATACCCTTGGCTACATCAGTGTAGCTGACTCGCTTTTTAAAAGAAGAGCCAATTTTAAAGTTGAGGATCTTCAGTACATCCCATTTTCAGATGGAAAGAAATTTCAGATGGAGGCAGGAAAAATCACCAAGGGTGGCGTTTTAGTCCCTGTATTTATGGCCATGGCAAAAAAAGAAGAATATCTTCTGGGCTTACCCAAAAATCAGGTGAGAAATAAATTGGTTAAAGATCTCATTGTGGGTTCGATGGAGGAACCTACTACCGATGGAAACTGGGAGTAAAACCTCAGCACCACATGCCCGGAAAGAATGTCCATTTATCAAGATCAGCCTTTGATAAAGCTTTAGAATTTAAAGCTTCAAAATATTACAGATTATCCATTCAGCTTTCGCAGGATGGATTTTCTTTTTGTATTTACGACAACAGCCGTGATAAATACTCCGGAATAGCTTCATGGGACTTTCAGGAAATTTCGAACAGCTATGCCCTCCACCAACTACTAAAAGATTTTTTGCCTCAAAACGAATGGCTGAGCCAAACCTTCGAAAAAACTTCCATCATATTTGAAACTCCCGTGAGCACTCTCGTTCCGAAAGCCCTTTTTACAAATGAACATGCAGGCGACTATCTGAAATTTAATCATCACCTCGACCAGTCCTTGAAAATAAACAGCGATTACCTGCCTTTGCTGGAAGCTGAAAATATCTGGGCCATTCCACAAAACATTTCCGATCTCCTTTCAGGTGTTTTTCCATCAGCAAAAATTTATCATCACTCCAGTTCGCTCATCGAAACTATTTTATTTCAAAATAAAAACAAAGGTGCGGATGAATCTGTATTTGTTAACGTACGCAAAAACTGGTTTGACATTGTGATTTTAAAGGGTAACCACCTGCTGCTTTTCAATTCTTTTAAATACCGCACCAGGGAAGATTTTATTTATTTCCTGATTTACGTTTTGGAACAACTCAACCTTAATCCTGAGGAAATTGATGTTACGCTGATGGGAGAAATTCTGAAAATTTCATCCGTTTATGAAATTACTTACAAATATGTGAGAAATATTAGTTTTGTCAGGCGTCACAACAATTACCAGTTTAGCTATATTTTTGACGATTTTCCCGAACATTTTTATTTTAACCTGATAAATTTACAGCAATGCGGATTATAAGCGGTTTGCACAAAGGAAGGCGAATCAATCCGCCAAAAAATCTTCCTGTAAGACCTACAACCGATATGGCCAAAGAAGGTTTGTTCAATATATTGAATAACCTCATTGATTTCACTGAAATAAATGTGCTTGATCTGTTTGCAGGAACCGGAAGTGTTTCATTGGAGTTTGGATCGCGGGAAGCACTATCAGTTACATCGGTGGATTTGAATTTTAAATGCGTGGAATTTATCAGGAAAACAGCCGGGGATTTGGGAATGAAAAATGTAATTGTGCGCAGGGCAGAAGTTTTTAATTTCCTGAAACGCCCGCCAAAGCAGCCTTATGACCTTATTTTTTCGGATGCTCCTTACGACATGGATGGTGTTGAAATGCTCCCTGATTTGATCTACGACAAAAATTGGTTAAATAAAAATGCCCGGTTAATTATCGAACACCCGAGGGAGATCGATTTTACCAGGCATAAATATTTTGAGCAATTAAGAAGCTACGGGAAAGTTAACTTTTCTTTTTTCAAACAAGTTTAATACTCATCTTCATGAAAAAAGAAATCATCTTTTGTGGGATAATCGGGCCAAATGTCTTCGATCCGTTCATACATCTCCCCCTCATCTTCAATTTCATTTAAGTTTTCGATAACTTCCTGCGGGGCTCCCGAGCGAACAGCAAAATCGATGAGTTCATCTTTTGTTGCAGGCCAGGGTGCATCCTCGAGTTTTGAAGCCAATTCCAGCGTCCAGTACATATCTTTATTTTCTGATTTTTAATTTTTTGCAAAAGTAAATTTTTTGCTGACTATTAATGATTTTTTTTCTTAAAAAAATACCGAGCCTAAACCCTTGCTTTCCAGGGCGTTTCGATGGCGTTAAAATCGATGGTCATTTTTCGTGAAAGCACAAACAGATAATCTGATAATCTGTTCAAATATTTAATCACCAACTCATCCACATCGTATTTTTGTGAAAGTTTTAATGTGAAACGTTCGGCTCTCCTGCATATCGTGCGTGCAATATGACAATATGATACCACCGGATGCCCGCCCGGCAAAACAAAATTGCTAAGGGGCGGTAAGGTTTCATTCATTTTATCGATCTCAAGTTCCAATTTCACAACATCATCTTCAATAATTTGAGGCAGCTTTCGCAAGGGAGGACGATCCGTATCCTGCGCCAGCAAAGATTCGGCTGTAAAAATTCTGTCCTGAATTTCGATGAGCATCTCTTTGCTGTGTTCATCAATATCCTGATCACGGATAAGCCCGATAAACGAGTTTAGCTCGTCCAATGTTCCGTAGGCCTCAATACGCTCATGAAATTTTGGCACCCGTGTGCCTCCGATAAGCGAAGTTTCTCCCTTATCTCCGGTTTTTGTGTATATTTTAAACTCTGTGCTCATTTCGTAATTTCAATGGTTCATTAATCCTCTATCACAAGGTCGTAGTCGGCCATGGTCATGATGTTTTTATTTAATTCATCCGTTTCCACTTCACCGTCTTTCAACCTGATAATGCGATGTGCATGACGGGCAATATCTTCTTCGTGGGTTACAATGATCACCGTATTACCCAATTTATGAATTTCTTCAAATAGTCCCATCATTTCGATGGAAGTTTTGGAATCGAGGTTTCCTGTTGGTTCATCAGCAAGAATAATAGACGGATCATTAACTAATGCACGTGCAACAGCAACGCGCTGGCGCTGCCCTCCGGAAAGTTCGTTGGGTTTGTGGTCAACCCTGTCGGATAACTGAACACTTTCCAAAACCTGTCGGGCCTTTTCAAGTCGTTTGGCTTTGCCAACCCCTGCGTAAACAAGAGGCAGGGTCACATTTTCGAGAGCCGACTGACGTGGCAGCAAATTAAAGGTCTGAAAAATAAAACCAATTTCTTTGTTTCTGATTTCAGCCAGGCGGTTATCGTCCATTTTGCTCACATCCTTTTCGTTTAGGAAATATTGCCCGCTGGTGGGTGTATCCAGGCAACCGAGAATGTTCATCAGGGTGGATTTGCCAGAGCCTGAAGCACCCATTAGTGCCACGTACTCATTTTTATAGATGTTGAGTGTGATGGTACGCAATGCCTTCACGATTTGAGTTCCAACCTTGTAGTGTTTTTTAATATCGATTAAGCGAATAATTTCCTGTTTTTCCATCTGTGTATTTTTTACCTGCTCAAAAATAATAAAGTTATCGGATAAGCAGGAATGCAAATTGAATTGTCAGAACAAAAAAGCGCATTGAATATTGTATGCTTTCGGGATTAAACATTTACCTGTAAGTTAAGTTCACATTCAGCAAGCGTTCCACATCTCCAACAGAAAGATTGTTCCGTTTTGCATAATCCGCAATCTGGTCTTTAGCTACCTTGCCGAGGTTGAAATACTGCGACTGCGGGTGGGCAAAATAATAGCCGCTTACTGAAGCCGCCGGATACATGGCGAAGTTTTCGGTGAGGATGATTCCGGAGTTTTCTTCAGCTTGAAGCAACTCAAAGAGTACTCGTTTTTAGGAGTGCTCGGAGCAGGCCGGACAGCCCGGAGCCGGGCGGATGCCCTGGTACTTTTCGCGCAGGGTTTCTTCTACCTGTAAATTTTCTTCGGGTCCATAAGCCCAGAATTATTTACGAACCTTTGCGTGCATCAGCTCGGCGAAAGCCTCGGCAAGGCGATCGGCCAGAATTTTCATCATGATGGCATTGTAATCGTCGTTATCATCTTCATAAATTTCAACCCATTTTTCGAAACCAATTCCGGCAGTTACTTCAAAGCCTCCGATGCAATCGTGCTTTCCGGATGTTTTGGGAACTACAAAATCCGCCAGCGAAAGGTTTGGTGTATTGTCTGGTTTTTCCTGTTGATTTCTCAAAAACCTGAATTTGTCAAGGGGCTTGTCACAATTTTCATCTGAGTAAATATCCAAGTCCTCATTTTCGGATGCCGCAGGGTAAAAATCCCTGCTTAGATCACAGGATACTCCAATCCGGAATTTACCTAATAACCTGAATTTTTTTCACAATTTTGTTTTCTCCTGTTATGATTCGCACAAAATAGGACCCTTGTTCCAGCCCTGAAATATCAAGTTGGCTGCTATTGCCGGGTAGCTGTTTTTGTATAACCGGTTTTCCGGTAGCAGTGAGGATTTCCACCCTTACAGAATTGCCTTCAGGTACTGAAACATTAAGTAAATCGCTGGCAGGGTTAGGATAAACACGGAGGTTCACATCAGGCACCTCGATTTTTGTAACATTGCCAATATCGAAATACTGTTCTGAAGCAAAAACTGAGGCAGCACCGGATTGATCGATGGCTTGAACGCTCCAAAAGTAAACACCATCAGCAAGCCCCGACATGTTGTATTGCAATTGCATTTCACAGTTTCCTTGTTTTGGGATAAAATGAAAGCCAAACTTTGCCGACAATGGGTCTGTTATTGATTGGGCACAAACCACGTCACCCAAACCGGAAACACTTCCAATATAAATATTGTATTGCAAAGAGGCCTGCGGTGTATGGTCATCAGTGGCCATATCCCAGGTGAGATGCACACCATCTTCTTCAACCAGAGCAAACAGGTTTGAAGGCGCTGATGGGGCTTCGTTGGACGCGTAGGTGTTTGAATTGGCATCGTTGATAAAAATTCCAACATCACCACTTGAATTGTTATCATATCCCACGAGGAAAAGGTCGAGATCACCATCGTTGTCGATATCAGTTAAATCGACAGTTCCTGACCCAAAACCGGGAATATCATGTTCCAAAGCTGAATAATTTCCATTGTCATTCAAATAAATTCTTGTCGATTTTACATAATTCTCATTGTCGCCGGTCATCACCACATCCATATCTCCATCGTTATCAATGTCGCCGGTTTGCATGCCGATGTTTCCATTGCTTGTTCTAACGCCGAATAAGCCGGTGTTCGACATTTCAAACACACCATCGGTATTAAAATAAACCACGAAAGGGTATAGATCGCCATCATCGCCAACATAAACCACGTCGAGGTCTCCGTCGCCATCTGCATCATCCCACAGCGCATTGTTGTACCATGCACAATCCATAAAACCCGCCGAGATATCAGAAAATACGCCATCGTTATTTTCATAGATCAGCACCAACGTATTGCTGAAATCTGCCGGGGTACCAGTATGCAAAAGGTCGAGGTCACCATCTCCGTCATAGTCGCCCCATTCCATCGATCCTGCAGTAAGCCCCGGGAGGTCTGCATTGATGTTGGCAAATGAACCGCCTTCATTTCTGAATATGGCGCTGTTTGCCGTACCGGCCGTGTACCATGAATATGCAAGATCGAGATCGCCATCACCGTCATAATCGCCCCATCCGGTTGAATTCCAAAAGCCGATAGGAAGATCCACACTTGAAGCGGTAAATACGCCATCTGTATTTTCATAAATGATTGCAAAAGCGCCCATGGAGTAATCCTGGCCGGAGCACAAAAGGTCAAAATCACCATCACCATCAAAATCGGCCCAGCTAATGGCTCCCATATGCATAGGGGCAATTCCTGCATTGATAGGGGTAAACACGCCTTCATCGTTTCGGTAGATATCCGCGATATCATTAAAATTGGCATCTACACCAAAAATGGCCAAATCCTGATCGCCGTCATTATCATAATCGGTGAAATCGGCGCTAGCAAAAAAGCAAGGTGTGATCTGCGTGGCAACTTCTGTAAAAGTCTGGGCTTGAATTATTCCTGCAAAAAGGATACAAACCAATAAAGTAAAGTTTTTCATATCAGTTATCATTAAGTTTTTACA
The DNA here is from genome assembly GCA_021740425.1 of Bacteroidales bacterium. GTDB lineage: Bacteria > Bacteroidota > Bacteroidia > Bacteroidales > 4484-276 > SABY01. The sequence goes on from JAIOZV010000074.1 coordinate 8,859, forward strand.
AATTTAATGCTTTTAGCAAGCCTCATCAGCGGAAGCAAAACCAGAAAACCCAACTTCACCTTTTTAAACTTATAAAAAGCGCATGAACAAAGGGATAATCTTGCATTTGTAAAACCATTCTAAATGTTATTACAAAATAAGGTTCTACTACTAATTTCGTGGTTATTGATTTAATTGAAAAAAAGTAATTATTTAGGTGGTAGTTTTATTTGCAAAATCTTTCAGACCCCAGCCCTTCCCCTGCAGGGGAAGGGAGTCCCCACGCACAAGCCACTGTAGTAGCCAGTGCGGTGGCATCCTCCCCCTCAAGGGGGAGTTAGAGGGGGTCAAATGATTGAGGTTCATCATTATAATGTAGCCAAATAATTACGAAAAAAAAATAGATTATTCTAATAAGTCTGCAGTCCACAGTAGCCAGTAGGCAGTAAATTTCTCAAATTTATCATGCTAAATTATTGAAATACAATTTTATTAATACCTGCATTTTTGATGGTTTTGCTTGGGTATTAAAGAATTTTGCAGACTGCCAACTGGTAACCCGCTTCGCCGTAGCTTCAGCGAGGCGAGCTGCCTACTTTTCTGATTGTTCCAATTCATATCTTTCAACAAAATTGCAGTAGTACCCAAAATAAAACATGATTTGAGCGTTTTTTGCCACGATGTGCAAGACAATTGTGAAGGTAATTGTGATAATTTCTTTCCGAAAAGATCAAAATATTCACTTGTGTGAAGGATAATTAATGATAGATTGGCTGGCCTGTTTTAGGTTAAAGCCAGTTTCAAATCGACGAAAGTCAATGATGTAGAATGATCCTATTACCACGACCCTTAACAATTGCACGAATAACAAATAACCCTCTACCTGGAATTCAAATTCACTTTCAATTACCTTTCAACCTCTGAGACAGTAAAATATTTACAATTTTCACAATCCTACATTTGATCATTAGATTTTATTAACTAATTGATAGTGATAAGCTAAACTAAAAGATTATTATCTTTGCTTCTGGAAAATGCAAGTATCGTGAATAAGAAAAAAATTTTTGCATAGGATAATATTGAATCAAAATAATATCAAGTTCAAGGATATTGTTATTTTGATCGAATCATTTGGTTTTTCTCTTGAAAGGATGAATGGTAGTCATCACATTTATAAACACAAGGACATTCCGATACTAATAAATATGCAACGAGTTAAGGATGAAGTGAAACCATACCAGGTTCGTCAATTGTTGAAGATTATCGAAAATTACAACTTAAATTTAACAGATTAAATCATGAAAGACTATCATATAAATATTTTTTATAGTGAAGATGATCAGGGTTACATAGCTGATATTCCAGATCTGACATATTGTTCCGCCTTTGGCGAAAATCCTGAAGAAGCACTCACAGAAGTTATTAAAGCCAAAACAGCATGGCTTGAAAGTGCGATGAAAAATGCCATCCCTATTCCTGAGCCAAAATACAAACCTGCCATTTACCAGGCAGCAAGTTGAAAAGTACGATGAACATGGCGATTTCGATAGACCTCTAAGAAAATAAAATGATTTTGTGATAATGTGATTGGGCTGCGAACTATTGCACCATTAACAATAATACGAATAACAAATAACCATCGCTGCTAACTATAATTCAAATTCACATTCAGCAAGCGCTCAACATTTTCTAGAGTTAGGTTTTTATACTGCCAATACCTATGTCTTCGATTATTAGAACTAGGCTTTTGTTTACCAGGATAAATGTAATGGTGGTGTACCTCAAGCGAAATTTTCAAAAATCTCAAGCAGTTCTTCCTTTTTTCTTGAAGAAACCGGTAACTTGTGATCGTTGGTTAAAATAATAGAACCGCCTTCGGCTTTTTCGAAGCGCTTGATATGCCTCAGATTGATAAGGTATGATCTGTGAATCCTGAAAAAACCTGCATCTCTGAGCAATTCATCATACTCCTTTAAAAGTCTTGAAATTAAAATCTTTTCACCATCGGAAAGGTAAATACGGGAATAGCAACCATCAGATTCTAGGAAAATAATATCCGAGAGATTTGTGAGGTAAATGTTTTCCTGAGTTTTTAGGATGATTTTTTTGTTACCAGGTTCGTCGGTTTTAAAATTTTCGCCGAGTGCTTTCAAGCGAATGCTAAGATCACTTTGCCTCATTTCCGAAACCCTTGCCACGGCCTCCGCCAATTCGTTGGGATTTACCGGCTTCAGCAGGAAATCAACAGCGCTATATTTGAATGCCTGTACCGCATACTTTTCGAAAGCAGTTACAAAAATGAGCTTAAAGTCGATTTGGTCAAGGGCATTCAGTAGGTCGAAACCGGTGCCATCGCCCATTTTAATGTCGAGCAGTACCAGATCGGGATGGTGCTTTTTAATGGCCTCAATGCCTGTTTCCACGCTATTGGCTTCCGCCACATGAATAGCCTGGGGGCAGTATTTTTCGATGAACTTTGCCAGTGTTACCCTGATGTGCGATTCGTCGTCGATGATGAGTGTACGAAGCATTTTCGATCCAAAATTTTTTCTAAAAATAGATAATTTCTTCGATTGTTCTAAGTCGGGTCGTGAGAAATGATGACCAAGGTTTTCGAGAGCGAACATTTACAGTATTTTTTTATAGCGTTTACGTTTCTACTGTTAATTAATGGAGTAGTGGAGTATTGGAGTAATGTTGAGCGAAGCTGCCTGCCCCGACCCTTCGGGGAAATCCCGCTTTTGCGGGAGAGTGTTTGACGTCATCGTTTTAATATCTTTTGTGACAATTGTTTGTTCCCAACGTGAACCCTGCAGAAATACATCCCGGAAGGCAAAGCTCTAAAATCCATTAAAAAATTGTTTTGTCCATTATTTTGCTTTGCAAACTGCCATGTTCGTGCTCTGAGCCCATTGGAATTATAAAGGTTCACAATAGCAGGACCCGGCTCGTTCCCTTCAAAACTAAGGGTTGCAAAATCGTTTACCGGATTTGGATAAACATTTATCAAATATTCCCTTGTTATATTTTCTTCAACACGAACTGGAATGCCATTTTCATTAAAGGCAGCCAATCCGCCACCATAGGATCCAATCCACTTTGTGTCGTTTTCGTCTATGGCTATTGTAGAAATCATACCCCCTGGTAGTCCTGAATTGGAGGGGTTGTAAATCGTCCAGTTGATACCATCAAAGGCAGCTAATCCGCAGGCTCCAATCCATTTCGTACCGTTTTCGTCGATGGCAATTGAATAGACCTCGTTACAAGGCAAATCTGAATTGGAGGTGTTGAAAACTGTCCAGTTGATGCCATCAAAGGCGGCAAGGCCACTTTCAGTTCCAATCCACTTTGTCCCATTCTCCTCTATGGCTATTGTAGAAATCATACCCCCTGGTAGTCCTGAATTGGAGGGGTTGTAAATCATCCAGTTGATGCCATCAAAGGCTGCAAGTTCAGAAGCCGGCGCCATAGTGAAAATAGTACCTATCCACTTTGTTCCATTATCCTCAATGGCTATTGAAAAGACACAATCACTAGGCAAATCTGAATTGGAGGTGTTGAAAACTGTCCAGTTGATGCCATCAAAGGCAGCAAGACCGGCGTCTGTCCCAATCCACTTTGTCCCGTTTTCCTCAATGGCTATTGAAAAGACACAATCACTAGGCAAATCTGAATTGGAGGTGTTGAAAACTGTCCAGTTGATGCCATCAAAGGCGAAAAGGCCAGCATAATAAGTCCCAATCCACTTTGTTCCGTTCTCCTCTACGGCAATTGAAAGGATAAAATCATAAGGCATATATACCGCCCAGTTGATTCCATCAAAGGCTGCAAGGCCACTGTTGTCCCAACTACCAATCCACTTTGTCCCGTTCTCCTCAATGGCTACTGAAGTAACAAAGTCATAGGGCAAGCCTGAATTAGAGGTGTTGTAAACAAGCCATTGAGGGTTTTGAGCATTTACAATGCCTGCCAGGCCTATGAATCCGATTAAAAGAAAAGTTAGTTTTTTCATGATGTGTGTATTTTTATGTTTTATTTAAAAATCGGTTTAATATTTAATCATTTTTTCAACAACCACATGGCTTCCCACCCGCATCCGGCCGAAGTAAATACCCCGGGGCAATGTTGAAACATCAAATACAACTTGATGAATTCCTGCCTTTTTGTTTCCTTCAAATAATAACCCGACCTGCTGTCCCTGATAATTCCATAAATCCAACTCAATGAAGCTGTCTTCGGATAATTCGAATTGAATTGTTGTGCTGTTATAAAATGGGTTTGGGAAATTCTTTAAAATGATTAGATTTTCACTTCTTGAGATAGGATGAATATTTGTATAAGGTGCTGGTGGCATCAGCAATGAATCAATAAAAATAAGTGCTCCTTGTTTGAAACCGGTGGGCATATTATGGCTTCCGGAATGCGTATAAAATTCATGAGGAAGACCCAGTGCATCAAGGGTATCATTTAATGCCTGATTCGCAGGATAAAGAAGGAAATTATCATTGGTACCGCAACCAAAATAAATTCCTACACTATCTTCAGGGCTCAGTTGTTTTATTTGTTGGGTCAGGTCGAAAGGTTGCCATTTTGCTAAAATGGAGTCGATATAACCGGCATTTTCATCAAACAGAAATTCTACAACCGGAGGGTCAATGTATGTTTGAGGTGAATTAAGATTGGGTGAAAATGCACCCGACAATATAAATGTGCCTGCTGTAAAGGGTCCGGAGGCTGCAAAATTATATGTATAGGGAGGCCCGGGTTGGTTTTCGGAGATAACCATCTGCCGGCATGGCTCCATCCACAGGTCTTTATTAAAGGTCACAATTCCGGCATGAGCGGCAAGCGCTGTAAATTTGTCTTTATGGACGATCCCATATCTGAAAGCGCCATAGGCACCCATGGATTGACCAAGCAAGGCCCTTGCCCCTTTTTCCGGTATAGTGCGAAAATTATTATCAATCCAATCGATCAGGTCATCTATCATATAATCCTCATAATTACCCCATAAAACAGAATTAACATACATAGAACCATTGAATGGAGCAGGACTATTGTCGGCACTAACCATGATGACAGGATCAATTGTACCATTATTAATTAAATACTCAGCCGGGTTTATCATTTCAATCAATGTGTTTTGATCAGCATTCCATGCATGAAAATAATAAATTACCGGATAATTCCAATCCGGATGGTCATCATAACCAGGTGGAAAGTAAATATCTACCATTTTGTTTTCCTGAAGTGCCTCACTGTAAAATGAAGTATCGATTGTGTTGTACTGACACAACAAAATATTTGTTGTGAGCATGATTGTTGCCAACATTGTAAATGTTTTCATAATGATATTGTTTTTGGGTTATTAAAATCTGCTATGAAATTACAATATCAGGAAGGGAAATGCACGGCAGATATACCAGCGCCTGTATCTGTTAAGTTAACGCCGGGGGAAAACATATAAACGCTGAGGGAGGGGCGTGGTGGAGTTATGAAATTTTGGAGTAATGGAAACCTCGAAACGTGCGCAGCTCTTTCGAGCGTTAATGAAGGCTGAATGGTTGAAAAAATATTCTACCCTACCGCAATCTCAAACCTGACTTTTGTGCCAATGCCCCGGTTGGTTGAATCTTTCAGATCTTCAATTTCCAGGCTGATCTTTTGCCTTGACTTTTTGTTGAGGATTTTGATGCGATCCTGAGTGATAGAAGTAGCCAGGGACTTATGCTTTATATTTTTCTGATTCAGGAATTCCTGTGCTTTTTGCCGGCCCACCCCGTCATCCTCAACTTCTAAAATCACCCTGTTATTATTTCCACTAATTCTTATTGTAACCAGTCCCTTGGTATGCTTATGCTTTATACCATGCTCGATGGCGTTTTCGATAAAGGGTTGGGCAAGCATGGGAGGAACCTGGATGTTTTCGATATCCAACTGCTTATCCAACTCTATGGCGTAATCCATTTTTTCGATATACCGGACTTTCTGTAGTTCCAGATAATATTTGATGGTATTCACCTCCTGTTCCAAACTCACAAACTCTTCAACAGAGCTATCCAGAATATTCCTAACCAAATTAGAAAAACGGGATAAATACACGCTTGCAGTCTGGGAGTCTTCCGTAACAATGAACTTCTGAATGCTGGCCAGGGAGTTGTAAAGGAAATGTGGATTCATTTGCGAACGGAGTAATTTCTGCTTAAGCACGACCGATTTTTGTTCCGCCCTGATTCTGATCATCCGTATAAGTAAAACGGCCACTATCAATGCAAGCAAAAAAAGACCAGACAGTGCGAAAACGATAATCCCGGATTGTCTTAATTTCAACTGACTCATTGCTTTTTCCTGCGAAAGCAAATTTATTTGTTGCTCCTTCTTTTCTGACTCATAGCGGTCTTTGATTTCTTCGATTGTAGCTACTTGCTTAAAGTTATTAAGCTTATCAAGGGTTTGATGATATTTTACGTATTCATCCAGAGCATTAGGGTAAAGCAATTGTTTAGTAAACAGTTTGTATAGTTCGAAATGGATGTCTGCAATTATTTTAAGAGAAATTTCTTCCTTAAACTTTTCAACAATTTGCAGCGAGGTGTAAAAACTTTTGATTTCAGTATTCAGTGTTTTATAAAGTAACTTATTGTTGTAAACCCATTCTGCCGACGATAAGGCATTCATCAGTTCTGAACGGGATTTATCATATTTACCCAAACGCAAATAAATTCTGCCCAACCCCAACGAAGCCAAAGATTTATAATGAATATTTCCATGTTTTTCATAAAACGGGATAGAATAATTGTAATAATCCAAAGCCTTTTTCAGGCTGTCCATTTTTTCGTAAACTTCACCAAGCTGCAGATAACTTCGTGTATTTATTTTAAGATCATCACTTATTCTTATATCTTCCCGAAAGCAATCGATGGCCTTTTTCAACTTACCGGTTTGTTGATAACAATACCCAAGATGACCATTACTAAGTGCCAATCCAGCCAAAGGCACAGGATGTTTTTTGTTGATTTCGTTGTATTGTAAAAATAAGGAAATAGCTTCATCATAACAAGCCAAATATCTGTAAAAATATCCCATTCCAATTACAAAATGAGCCAGATAGGAGGAGTCGGGCATATACTTTAAATGCGTTTTAATCTCCTCCAGATGCGCTAATGTTACATCATAATTACCTGAATAATAATAGGCAAATACAAGCAATTCGTCCAATAATAGGATTTTTGGAAGATTATTAACTTTTTTATAATAATCGGACGACTCAAGATAATGACTTATTGATTCTGCATAATTTCCTCTGAAATAGTTTGCCTTTCCCATGTATAGGTTTGCCTCGGCAATTAACTGTTCATCATCGGAATTCGTTGCCATTTCCAATGCCATTTGTGCATATTTCATACAAGAATCCGGGTCAATTACAAAATATCCCTCCGTAATTTTTAGATAAGTTCCCGCTCTTTCACGGTTGTTTTGAGTGTGGATTAGGGTTTTCAGGCTTTCTGTATTCGCAATTCCAACCTTATCGTAAATCTGGCCTTCCAGGTTATTGAAATACAGGAATAAAACTATGAAAGGAATAAATTTAAAGATAGGATGAAATAGTTTTGATTTCATTTGATTTAAAAAAATGATAGCTGCTAAATTACAAAATATTGTTCAGCAATCAGTTCATCAATTTTATTGAATTTTTGTCCGAAACGATTGAGCGAAGTAGGCGAATGAAGCGACATGGGCGACCGAAGCGAAGGGGTGAAAGGGAGAACGAAGAGAGGGAGAGAACGAAGCGACTGAAGTGAAGTAGGCGACCGAAGCGAAGCTGGGGATAATTGGAGAGTATTGGGGTAGGCGGGTACGAACTCTTAAAACAACCGACGAAGGAGGTCTTTCAAGCGTCAAAAAAAAGAATAAGTGAATGAAGCGAATTGGGCGAAATAGGTTTTAGAATCTCAATCTACTCAAAATATAAAACAACAGCCTCAGCCAGTTTATATTTTAAGGTTAATGATGTCGAATGGGCTGAGTAATATTACCATTAACGATTACACGAATAACAAATCACCGAAGCTTCTACCGGTAATTCAAATTCACATTCAGCAACTTCTCAACCTGTTCCGGGCTGAGGTTTTTGCGTTTTGCGTAATCTTC
>JAIOZV010000075.1 GCA_021740425.1 Bacteroidales bacterium
AAATTATGATGGAGGTTGCATACATTTTTGTCAATCCCTCGATGCGTGAGGCAAGGTTTACGGCATCCGAAACCAGAGTTCCATCCATTCGGCCATGACCACCCACCACACCCAGCATCAGGTTGCCGGTGTGCACACCGATGCCGCTGTCGATGGTGTGTTTGCCATCCAATTTTCGCTTTACATTAAAATCGGCCAGAGCTACGCGCATTTCAATGGCTGCATCAATGGCATTCTCAACATTCCCAACAAATAATGCCATGATTGAATCTCCGATATATTTATCTATAAAACCATTGTTGCGCGAAATCAAAGGCTCCATCACGCTGAGGTATTCATTTAAAAAATCGAAAGTTTCCTTGGGGGTTAATTGTTCTGAAAGGGTTGTGAAATCGCGAATATCAGTAAATAAAACCGACATTTCTTTTTGCACCTGGTCGCCAAGTTGCACTTCTGTTATGTTGTCTTTTTTAAGGAATTCCAAAAACTGTTTAGGAACAAAACGCGAATAGGCCTTGTTCATTTTTTCAATTTTGGTAATGTATTGCTCAATTTGCCCTGTCATTTCGTTAAAACGCTCTGCCAGTTCCCCAATTTCATCATTGCTGCGCACAACTGTGTAATTTACATTTTTCCCTTCGCCGGTTTTTTGCATGTTGTAAATGAGCTCTTTTACAGGATAAACAATATCGATGGTGGTCCATTTTACAAACAACAATATGTAAACCAACGAAGCAATAATTCCCGAGCCAATCCCAACGATCATAATCAAACCATCCATCACATTCACAAAAAACATTTTTCCAATGTTGTCGAGGGCATTTTCCCCGCTGGTCACCTGCTGAATCATGTTTGCATACCTCCCGAATAATATTTGAATCTGGTCTTCACTCAGGGATGAGAGTGCCAGATCTTTTATCCGGGTGAAACTCATGATTAAATAAACAATTACTATGGATAAGGGCAGAAGGGTTGTCATAGCACTTGAAATCCAGAATCTGTTTTTAATCCGCCCCATTTTGGACTTAAAAATCCTTTTCCTCAATTCTTCCCTCGAAAAATGATATTCAAGGTACCTGATGTGTACACGATGTTTTTGCCAGTAATACACAAACAAAATGGTAAGGAGGGAAGCAAACAGGGAGATCGAAAAGAAACGATTGAATAAGGGCGTTTGAGCGCTGGCATATTCAGGGTTCTGAATCATCAGACTGATCATAAAAATTAAAGTAGCAATAAATGCCGAGCCAAGTATTGCAGCATTAATCAGGGGGGTTTTCAGGATAAATCGCTTGCAAAAGGCAAATAATTTTTCGGAAACTGGCCTTGCTTTGCGCTTGCGTCGAAGATATCTCTTAAAAGGGTAGTTAAACAGGAACCCCAATAAAAAACTCGCCGGCAGGGTAATCGTCATCAAAAACCCAAACGACTTAGAAAGCATGTCATTTTGTGGGTCTTCAAAACCTGAATCCTTTTGTTTTGCCGCTTCATCTTCACCTGTGGGGGCTTCAATGGTAGCGCTCACATTGAGGCCATTACCCTTTTCAGCAAATTTAAATAGTGTATCTTTTGAATTCTCTTGAAAACTATCAGTGAGCAAGCCTTTTTTTTCGATTAAATCGGGAATGGATTGTATAAAAAGGAATCCCGCAAAAGGTGCCACCAACATAAAATACATTAGTGTGGAAACAAAATAAATACGAAAACTAAAAAAACTTGGAATAGTACGTTGCCTGGTCATAATATTTCAGGTTAAATAAAACTCTTTTATGCTTCCTTCCCGGAATTGATCAGGCAGGATCTGATTTTGAAAATAAGCTCATCGCTTCTGATGGGTTTTGCAATGTAGTCATCGCACCCAACATCTATGCATTTTTGCTTTTCGCCGGAAAACACAAACGCAGTTTGCGCAATAACTGTTATATCTTTTCTTATTTTTTTTATTTCACGTGTGGCATCATAGCCGCTGATACCCGGAAGATGCAAGTCCATCAACACAAGATCAATGTCAATGTTGTTGGCACAAATATCAACTGCTTCGCCACCTGTTTGTGCGTGTAAAATTTTAGCACCGGTTTTGTCAAGTGCTTGTTTAAGGTATCTAAAATTTGATTCCACATCCTCAACGATCAGTATGGTTCGATATTCCCAATTTACCTTAAAGTTAAGCGGATCGAATATTTGTTTCATTTTAATTGATTCTAATGGTTGAAGGTCAAACTTGATAATAGCTGAACAAAAATAGAATTTTAATTCAATTATTCAAGTATAAAACCTTTTTGAACATTCGTAATAGAACTATGTTTGTGAAACCAAACAGATGTTAAAAAAAATGACAGAAAATATTAAAGACCCATGTATCTCAGTTTGTCAGTACGATGATGAAGAAATTTGTCTGGGATGCAGGCGGACAAAAACAGAAGCTAAAAGCTGGTGGCGAATGACCGAAGAGGAAAAATTAAATGTCCTTAAAAATATTGAAACCCGATCGTCATCAGCCGCCAATAATTACAACCATTACGTGTAGGTTCTTATTCTGACAACAGTTTTTCGATCACCTTCGGAAAATGCTCATATTCCAGTTCATGAATTTTTGAAGCCAGAATTTCAGGGCTATCCCCTGGATCAATGCTGCATTTTGCCTGAAAAAGCACTTTCCCGTGATCATAAATTTCATCAACTATGTGAATTGTAATGCCACTTTCCTTTTCACCTGCATCGATCACCGCTTGATGCACTTTGATGCCATACATGTTTTTTCCTCCAAATTTTGGCAATAAAGCGGGATGGATATTCACAATTTTGTTAGGAAAGGCTGCAATCAAACATTGAGGAATCAACCATAAAAATCCCGCCAAAACAATCAGTTCAATTTCGTTTTCTTTTAAAAAGGCAGTAACTCCTGAATATCTGTTCAATTCCTCCCTACTAAATATCCGGGTATTGATATTCATTTTTTTTGCCCGTTCAATAACAAATGCCTTTTCGTTGTTCGTCATGATAATTTTAACACGAACAGAAGGATGATTCATAAAGTATTTAGATATTCTTTCGGCGTTGGTGCCGCTGCCGGAAGCAAAAATGGCGATATTTTTCATAGTTTTCCAATTCACATTATTCACTTTCAAAGAAATATAATTTGGCGGTATCAGGCAATTTTTATTAAAGCAAATGCTGAAAACAACCTTTGCAATGCCGATAGAATTTTGGATTCCCGATGTATAAATGATTGTTAATCTTAGATTTAAAACGCTCTTTTTATGTAATTAAAAAAAAAACCTTTGGTAATTTTTTAGAAAAGTATTTCCTTTGCGCACTGTTTAACTAAAATTATTTAATTATGTCTGATATTGCAACAAGAGTAAAGTCGATTATCGTAGATAAACTTGGTGTTGATGAAAACGAAGTAACACCAGAAGCAAGTTTCACAAACGACTTAGGCGCAGATTCGCTCGACACCGTTGAGCTGATTATGGAATTTGAAAAAGAATTTAATATTGCCATTCCTGATGACCAGGCTGAAAAGATTGGTACAGTAGGCGATGCAATAAAATACATCGAAGACAACACACAATAATCCCACCTCCCGTTATGGATCTTAAACGAGTAGTTATTACAGGATTAGGTGCTCTAACACCCATCGGCAATACTGTTGACGAATTATGGAACAGTTTGTTGAATGGAGTTAGTGGTGCAGCCGATATTACCCGTTTTGATGCCTCAAATTACAAAACCAGGTTTGCTTGCGAAATTAAAGATTACGATCCTTTGAAGTTTTTTGATCGCAAGGAAGTAAGAAAACTGGATCCGTATGCACAATATGCTATGATTGCTGCAGATCAGGCAGTTGTTGATGCAGCATTCGATTTGGATACTATCGACAAAAACAGGGTTGGAGTAATTTTTGCAACAGGAATTGGTGGTTTTACAACCTTTTTGAACGAGGCGGCTGAATATGGCCGAAGCGATGGAACGCCGCGGTTCAATCCCTTCTTTATTCCCAAAATTATTGGTGATATTGCAGCAGGACACATATCGATAAAATATGGTTTCCGTGGTCCAAATTATGCCACTACTTCAGCCTGTGCTTCAGCTGGTCATGCCATTATCGATGCCTTTAACTATATCAGGTTAGGAAAAGCTGATATGATTGTAACCGGTGGTGCTGAGGCAGGAATAAATCCTGCCGGAATCGGTGGTTTTAACGCAATGCATGCCATTTCGGTACGCAACGATGATCCCAAAACTGCTTCCCGCCCCTTTGATAAAGATCGCGATGGATTTGTGCTGGGCGAAGGAGGCGGTGCTGTAATCATCGAGGAATACCAGCACGCTCTAAAGCGTGGTGCAAAAATCTATGCAGAAATTGTAGGTGGCGGAAGTACCGCAGACGCTCACCACATCACTTCACCCCACCCCGAAGGATTGGGCGCAATGCTTGCCATGAAACAAGCCATTGAGGAAGCAGGTGAAAAACTTGAAGCGGTTGACCACATCAACACACACGGAACTTCTACTCCTGTGGGCGATATTGCCGAACCCAAAGCCATTGTGCAGTTATTTGGCGAACATGCTTATAAAATAAACCTGAACTCAACCAAATCCATGCATGGCCATTTGTTGGGAGCTGCTGCAGCCGTAGAAATTATTGCTACAGTACTAACCTTGAGAGACAATATTGTTCCTCCAACGATTAACCACTTTACAGATGACCCTGACATTGACAATAATTTAAATTTTACCTACACTAAAGCAGTTAAACGCACTGTAAACTTTGCCTTGTCAAACTCCTTTGGATTTGGCGGACACAATACCTGTATTGCGGTGAAAAAGTTTACTGAATAATTATTCAATAGGATTTGAATATAATAAAACGGTTACAAGGCTATTTATCAGCAGATAAAGATTTTATTTTTTCAATACGAAACATTTTCGGGTTCACTCCCGAAAATGTTTCTTTGTATAAGCTTGCTTTTTTACACAGATCGGTTGCCATCGAAGCCAACGGACACAAACTTTCCAACGAACGTCTTGAATACCTCGGAGACGCGGTACTGAGTTCGGTGGTTGCTGATTATCTTTTTAAAAAATTTCCCTACAAAGACGAAGGATTTCTTACAGAAATGCGCTCAAAAATTGTGAGCCGGGAACAATTGAATAAGTTGTCGCGCAAACTTGGCCTTGATCAGTTCATTCAATCCAATCAGGATTCCAAGAGCTTTTTTCGCTCTATGGAAGGTGATGCTTTTGAAGCTTTTATTGGTGCCATTTATCTTGATCATGGCTATAACTTTACAAAAAAAATTATCGTTAACCGGATTATCAATGTTCATTTTGATATTGATGAACTTGTAAATACCGAGGTTAACTTTAAAAGCAAACTCATTGAGTGGTCGCAAAAGGAAAGAAAAGAAGTAAACTTCAATGTGGTTACCGAAATTGGTTCAGGTAACGGGAAGCAGTATATTGTTGAAATTAGAGTTGACAACGACACTTGCGCAACGGGTCAGGATTACTCGATAAAAGGAGCTGAAAAAATTGCTGCCGAAAAAGCATTTTCCACGCTACACCTCGAAGAGTATTCTCACTGATCAAACCCCTCTGATGCCGGATGTTTAAATTCTTTTTCTGATTTCTTCGGTTTCTTTCTCAAATCCGGGCTTTCCCAAAAGGGCAAACATGTTTTTCTTGTATGCCTCAACACCCGGCTGATCAAAAGGATTTACTCCCAAAACATATCCGCTGAGAGCACAGGCGAATTCATAAAAATAAATGAGTTGACCTATAAAATACTCATTTACTTCAGGAATTGATATGCTGATATTTGGCACGCCACCATCTATATGTGCAAGCGTTGTTCCCTTCTCAGCCATTTGATTTACAAAATGTATGTTCTTTCCTGAGATGTAATTTAAGGAATCGAGATTTGATTCATCCACAGGGATGCAAATGTTTTTATTCGGCTTATCCACAGAAAGCACTGTTTCAAACAATTTCCTTTTTCCTTCCTGAATATATTGCCCCATGGAGTGCAAATCGGTGGTGTTGATTACTCCGGCAGGAAAAATTCCTTTCCCTTCTTTTCCTTCACTCTCGCCATAAAGCTGTTTCCACCACTCAGTAAAATAATAGAGGTTTGGCAAATAATTAACCAAAATTTCAACAAATCTATCTTTATTGTAAAGGGCATTTCTCGCAGCAGCATAAGTTGCAGCCGGGTTTGTGCCAATGGTAGAATTCGCCATGAGTTTTGTGCGCATTGCAAGGGCGCCTTCTGCTAAATTTGAAATATCAAATCCTGCAACAGCAATTGGAAACAATCCTACAGGTGTGAGCACTGAAAAGCGGCCTCCAACATCATCAGGAACTACGAAGGTTGCATATCCTTCGGTGTTGGCAAGTTGTTTTAAGGCTCCACGCGATTTATCCGTTGTTGCCACAATGCGCCGGGCAGCATTGGCTTTCCCGTATTTCTTTTCCAGATGATTTTTTAAAATTCGGAATGATACTGCAGGTTCGGTGGTGGTTCCTGATTTTGAAATCACATTGATGGCATAATCCCTTTTATCAAGGATGCCAAGTAGATCAACAAGATAATCTTCCGACAGGTTTTGACCTGCATACAATACGAGAGGATTCTTACGTTCATTGTCCGGCAGCAGATAATCAAAATTGTTTTTCAAGGCATCAATAACGGCTCTGGCACCAAGGTACGATCCTCCAATCCCAACAACAATAAGAATGTCAGCATTTTTGCGAATGTATTCGGCCTTCTCCTGAATATCTGAAATTACAGATTTTGTGATTTCAACGGGCAAATCAACCCATCCTAAAAAATCATTGCCCTTACCTGTTTTATCAAGCAACGACAGGAAACTTACATTTATCTGATCTTGGAAACCATTTACCTCTTCCTGCGATACAAAATCTAAAATATTACTGATGTCAACTTTTAATGAATTCATAAGGCATTATCATTTTAGTTATTTCGGCAAAAGTATTTAAAATGCGAAATCATAAAATAAAAAGGTTGCATTTTCACAAATGCAACCTTTTAATAGTAATTGTTTATCAGCGTTTAATCTTCTTCAGGTATTCTTCCTCGCGATTGCATCTGGAACATCCATTCGGGGTATTCCATCGTTAGGGCGCTAGCTTCATCCAGTTGGTTCAGTTCATCTTCGCTGAGTTCAATTTGTGTGGAAGCAAGGTTATCCTCCAGTTGCTCTTCGTGTTTGGCGCCAATGATTACGCTCGTTACTGCTTCCTGATGCAACAGCCATGAAAGGGCAATTTGAGCAATGGACACACCTTTGGTATTTGCAATTTTGCGCATTTCTTCCACAACTTTATCTGCTTTTTCCTTGTCAAGAGGTGGGAAATCGAATTCTGCACGACGGGCACCTACTGTTTCATCTCCGTTGCCACTAAATTTTCCGGTGAGATAGCCACCGGCAAGCGGACTCCAGGGCATCAGGCCAAGATTTTGATCTTTCATCATGGGGATCAGTTCCCGCTCGATGTCGCGGGAAGCAATTGAATAGTAATGCTGACATGCTTCAAAGCGGTTCCATCCATAGCCTTGTGCAAACGAATTGGCTTTCATAATTTCCCAGGCAGCATGATTGCTAACACCAAGATAGCGTACTTTTCCCGATCTTATCACATCCTCCAGGCCGCGCATGGTTTCTTCGAGTGGCGTATAATAATCCACACCATGAATGTAAAGCAGATCGATGTGATCCATGTTGAGTCGCCGCAGGCTGTCTTCTACTGAATATTGAATATGCAGTCTTGACAAACCAACCTGATTTACGCCCTGACCCATCCGGCCCCGCACTTTGGTGGCAACGAACAAATCCTGACGGTTCAGGCCAAGCGTTTTGAACGATTGCCCTAAAATTTCCTCTGATTTTCCTTCTGAATAAACATTGGCTGTGTCGTAAAAGTTGATGCCACTTTCGAATGATTTTTTAATAAGCCTGTTGGCTTCATCCTGTTGCTGCATGCCTATGGGTTTCCAGAATCCTTTTCCTCCAAAGGTCATGGTTCCGAAACATAATTCTGATACCAGCACGCCGGTATCACCTAAAAAGTTGTATTTCATATTGGTTGAATTTGATGAGTTTATAGTATTTAAAATTAAATTAAGGTCACAAACAAAACATTTTGGTTTTTTTTAACCCTGATTTTGAGGGCTTGGTGTTGTTGGGTGTGAATCTGTTATTTTGTGCCTGGTCGATTTTTATTAAAAAATTTCCCTGCGATGACTCCCAGAATCTTAAAAGCCATTTTTGCTGTAAATTTTCGTCCGATGTATCCTGCAACTCCAATGCCACCAAGTATAATCAGGTTTTCGACCCATCCGGCAGGGTTCATGGCGAATGTGAGCAAGGTGATCAACAATCCTGCAAGCAGGCTGAGGTGCTTGGAAAGTAAGGAAACTGATTTCAGGTCATTGTCAATTTTTCGAAGGTGGCTATCCAGGATATCAGGGGAAATGCTGTATGATTTTTTTGATTCATCGTTCAAGAACCAACACAACATATCCCCATCGAGGTAAAGCCTCGTAACAAAAATTTCCTGTCCCTTTTCAGGAGGAGTTGTCCATTGGTATTCACCTTTTTGCATCAGTTGTTTTAAAAAAGGAAAATACGCAAATCCGGATATTTTATCTAATAATTCCACTTACCAAATCTTTAACCACGTTAATAAGGCTTTGCCAGTACTTCACCGAAAGGTCTGTATGTTTTTCGTGCAGATCGAGTACCACCTGCCTGGGCTTGTTGGCAAAATTTTCTTCTATGCGGGTGATCACATCACCATCGATGCCAATACGGGTTTGCATCACGATGCGTTCTGTTCCCAGATCGTAAAGCCGCTTGATCATTACTCGGTCGCGTGAATTCATATCCAGTTTAAATTTGGAGAATTCGTTCATATCCACCGAATAAATATCAGACGTGTCATCGATGCCGTTTCTTTGCGAAAACTTAATGTCTTTTGCCCGGGATTCCAAATATTTGCAAAACGATTTCATCCTGAGAAAGATCATAAAATCACCATCGTCAAGCCATATTTTCTCACTATCCATATAAGTGCTTAAATCATGCAAAACCTCGTAAAGCTTTTTGTAGGATTTAACGGAATCAACATCGATTTTTTTTTCGATGTTGTTGCGGTTGTGGATAATCCCCAGTCTTTCCTTGTAATCTGAAAGCAATACGCTGAGCACCTCTTCAATTTCTTCGGGCTGTGGTGCCGAGGTCATCCCTTTTTTGATGATGGTGTTGATCTCCAAATGGGTAAGATCATCAAGCAGTTTACTGATTACAAATTTATTGGAGCTACTCATGTCTTAAAACATCTCTTTGAGTGTGGAAACAATCGTTCCCAATGCCATAATGTTTCCTTCGATAATTTCGTGGCCTTTGGCTTCGCGCGACTGATGAAATTGAACCAATTCAGGATATTTCTGGTAAAATTTTTCGGTAATTTGTGTGGTGATGTCTCCATCGATCAGATCTATTTTGCTGATGATTCCATCAATTTCCTGTCCGGTAACAAAATCGATTTGCTTATTGCTGTCGATTTCGAGTTTTCCCATTACGGTTTGAATTTTTAATGTGGTTAAATCCTTGACACCGTTTTCGATTTTTTGTAGAATTTCGTCTATTTTGCTCATGATTTTAAATTTTAAGATTATGATTTAATGATTTGAGTTCTTAGATAACTTCTGCTTTGAAATCAAGATAGGAAGCAGAAATGTTTTTATAAATTTTGATGATATTGAACATTAGAAGCGGCCAGGTAAGTATGCTCACCATCTCCATCAGCAGCTTGAGAATGCCACCTGCAACGGCAAGTGTAAATTTCATCGATTTAATATTGTAGTCGATGGTTTGGAGGTGTGTTTCGAGAATTTTGCTGATTTGACCTGAGGTTATGGAAACAGAATCTCCATCAATACTGAATTTTGAAACGATCATTTCATTCCCTAAACTGCTTTCGATAAATTTTCTACCGAATAAAAAATTGATCCCGTCAACGAAAGCCCGGATGCCCATAGCGAGATTATCAAAAAAGGTTCTGAACAGGGTTTTTAAAAAACCCCACATCTTCATCACCTTATCCTTAATCCATGAAAATATTTTGCGGGCAAATCTGAAAGCCTTTTTTATCAGGCCTTTTACACCAAAATATATGCGCTGCAAAAACCCTTTTCGCTCTGAGGGTTTTTGTTCGGCCTCCGAGTAAATTTCATTTTTCAGCTTGTTCATATTTGACGAAAAATCAGTTTTTCCCTGCTCGTCTGAAACAACAAGTTGTGATAAAATATTATCAAGTACTTTCTGTTCGCCGTCTTTGGCTGTAAGCTGATCATTTTCCACCATGTATTCCTGCAAAAAAAACAAGCCGTTGAAAATAAAATATCCCTGATGCACATAGGTGAGCACACGATGGATTTTAATATTTCTGTTTTCGGAGTTGTTGTAAAATTCGATGGCATCGAGCATGCTTTTCAGTGTAACTTCACCCATATCGCTGTCGAGTAAACCACTGTAAAAACCGTCCTTCCACTGGTGAACCTGAATGAGCCGGAGAACAAATTTTTTAAAGGGGTCGAGGGCTTCTTTTTGTAAAAAGTTTACATCCACATTGTTGGGATTGTTTACCAGAATATTTTTGGATAAATACCTGAAATAATCTGTTTTATCTCCAAAATCCTCAATAAGTTGCCTTTTAAAAGGATGGCGTCTGTCGAGATTATTTCTTGTTTTTTCTGAAACTTTGGGGGATTTAAAAACCAGGATGAACTTCTCTTCTTCATGGTTTTTGAGCAGATGTGTTGTAAATTTTTCGATGTCAGCAATTAAATTCAGTGCTTCCAGCTCATTGCAGCCGGCATATCCGGCAATTTCTTTTAAATTCAAAAGGCTTAAAGATGAAAATGCAACAGCAATATCCAAAGGCCATAATCCGAAAATATCAAGCCTGTAATGTATGAGCCGGGTTTTTAGGCTTACTTCACCTGTAAGCGGAAGTTTTTCGATGGTCATGCCTTCGTCGATGTCGGTAAGTTGCCGGAGCAAAGTACTCATCAAAAAATCATGCCCTGTGAGTAAGAGTTTTTCGATGTATGTGTTTTCAAATAAATCGGATGTTAAAACATCGTCAAGGAATTTTTCTTTGGCAAGTGCGATATCAGATTCACGTATGGCATTGGTTTTTTGCAGTGAAATATAGCCCAGCTCAAGCAGGTGCTGAACAATTTCATTGCTGCGTCCCGGAAGTGTTTTTAATTCGCTTTCGAGTTGTGAAACAATATATGCAGTTGCGTTGCTGATCATTATATTTTCACAAGATCTTTTACCATATTAATGACGGCCTGCCGCGATGCTTTTGACGATTCGATCATCTCCTTGTGCAGTTTCAAAAGTTCATTATCATCCTGCGAAAGATCACTTTTAACAAAAGTGGTAACATCTGAATCAATCTTCACATTGGTATAAGCAATAAGCTTGAGGTCAACATTAGATTCGAGGGTCATGAGTTTGAGTACGTTGTTTATCCTCACCTTGTTTACGTCGTTGTTAACAACCTGATTGGCTTTGTAGGTGAAGTCGCCGGTGAATGTAACCACCTCAAGTGAAGCGGCATCAGCGATTACTTCGCCGATATTCGACAAAAGCCTTTGAAAGCCGGTTTTCAGCTTTTGTTGTCCTCCTTTTTCAATGTCGTTTACCATATTAATATGTTTTAAATGATGTTTAATGAATTATCGTTGGAAAATATTTTCGATCATAGTCAGGGCATCTTTGCCATAAATACCGTCAGGCTGCTTACCTTCGGCTTTTTGCAAATCCCGGAGCCTGGCTGCGGTTCGCGGGCCAAAAACACCATCTGCTGCTCCACAATCATAGCCAAGGTCGTTAAGGATTTGTTGTAGTTTTTTAACCTCGCTGCCGCTGCTTCCTGTTTTAAGTATTGGATCGCACGAAGGCAGCTCTGTGTTTCCTTGGGTGGAGAGCCTTCTAAAACCAAGCACTTTTGCAGCATCGTAAGCCTGGACTGAAACACTGTTTTTTTGGTTCCCGCCCAGGGTAAATACTTGTTGGTGGTCTTTTGAAAATCCAATAAATACCCCAACATGGCCTTGCCAGGAGGCAGGATTTTCGCGCCAAAAAATTACGATGTCTCCGGGAATGGGATTATCAACAGGGAGGCCAACTGTAAGCCAACTTCTTGCGTTTGCCTTATGTGTGCGCTGCAAACCGGCTTTCATGCAGCACCAATTCACAAATATACTGCACCAGGGAGTTTCATCATCGGTAATATGGTTAAACCCTGATTCCTGAGCATAATCAACAATGCGCAATGAATCTTTGTCGCCAGCAATTTCTTTTACCCCAATTTCGGCTGCGGCAATCTGAAGCAGATCTTTCATATTTATAGTGTTTAAGCTCTTCGTTAAGAAATCAAATCTTAGAATTTAAAGGGCAGTCAAACCTTTATTTTAAAAAGTAAAATTAGTGGAATTGACATCAGTTACCTGATAAAAAAATTGAAAGTTTGTTAATGGCTTGTTAATTATTGGCGGAATTAATAAATTCAGATGGTTTGATTTGTATTGGTTGAAGCATTAAATGAAATCACCAAACCGATACAGCAAATTTGCTGTTTTATCAGTGTGAAATCTATCTGTAAAAAAAGCGTTAATTTTGAACGTCAAAATAATTTCGTCAATAATGGTTATTATCGACAGATGGGAAGAAATATTCAGTACCATCAAAAAAAACAAGCTTCGCACATTTCTCACGGGTTTTAGTGTGGCCTGGGGGATCTTCATGCTTATTATTCTCCTTGGTTCGGGCAATGGGCTTGAAAACGGTGTACGTGATCAGTTTAAATCATCAGCCACAAACACTTTGTGGATATGGGGAGGACATACCACAAAGGCATACAAGGGATTAAAGCCGGGTCGTTACATCGAATTCGATAACAAAGATTACAATCAGATTAAAGATAAGGTGGAAGGCGTGGATCTTATTTCAGGTCGTTTCAACTTGTGGGGCAACAATACCGTAACCTACAAAAACAATTATGGAGAGTTTGACGTCCGAACTGTGCATCCCGACTATCAGGTTATCGAAAAGGTAAACATGGTTGAAGGCAGGTTTGTGAATAATTTTGACATACAAAAAAGCCTTAAAGTTGCATCAATAGGCACATTGGTAAAAAGTGCATTGTTTAAGGATGAAGATGCAATGGGTAAATACATCAATATTAGAGGAATTCCTTTTAAGGTGGTTGGCATTTTTGAAGATGACGATGGACGCCAGGACAATCAACGTTCGATTTACCTGCCTGTAACAACCGGACAGAAAGTGTTTTCTGACCGCGACAGGCTGCAAACCCTTGCAGTAACCGTGGGGGCTGCAAGCGTTGAGGAAAGCAAAATGATTGAAGAGGATATCCGGACGAAAATGTCGGTACAGCATAATTTTGATAAGGAGGATGATAATGCCATGTTTATTTGGAACAGCGTGGAAGAATTTAAAAAATTCATGGATTTGTTTGCTGCAATCCGCTTGTTCATCTGGGTAATTGGCATAGGAACAATCATTGCAGGCATCGTGGGAGTAAGCAATATCATGATGATCACCGTTAAGGAGCGCACCAAGGAAATCGGAATCCGAAAATCCATCGGAGCCACCCCCTGGTCCATCATATTGCTTATTATGCAGGAGGCTGTTTTTATTACTGGGCTTGCCGGATATGTGGGGCTCGTATTGGGCGTGGGGCTTCTTGAGCTGGTTTCACCATACATAAAAACTGAGTTTTTCAGAAATCCGGAAGCAAACCTCAACATAGCCATTGGAGCCACAGTATTGCTTGTATTTGCGGGAATGATCGCCGGATACGTTCCTGCAAAGCGTGCCGCCTCCATTAAACCTGTTGAAGCCTTGAGGGATGAATAAGATGACCGGGAATCTTATAAAAATTTGGTAATTTTTGAAAAACCCTGAAGTAATAAAAAGAAATATCTGTCCATTGAACAATCATTGAAACATTTTGCTTTTAACCTGATATGAAAATAGCTATACCAACTTCCGACAGAATAATGATTTTTGAACGTACCGGTCAGTCACCGCTTTTTGCGATTGTTACGCTCGAAGATTTGAATATCACCCACATCGAATACCGGGTTAACCCACCCCACACCCACACCGGAAAAGAACACAGCCATCCTGAGCTTGTAAATTTGCTTCATGATTGCGATTTACTGTTGGTGAGAAAACTTGGGAAACACCTAAAAAACGACCTTGAGGCTGCCGGATTGAAATTTCAGATTACGGTTGCCGATCAGATTGGCAGCGCCATCCATCAATATCTTTCTGCCTGATTTTACCCTCGATGAAATTACTCAACGAAAAACTTTCTACCCATAATTTCAGGGCATTTCTCTGGCATGCATTTTTTTTGGCACTCACCACCAGTTTTGTTGATGTTGACACCATAATTCCTTCGATGCTGATCAAAGCCGGGGGCGGATCATTCTCACTGGGTTTACTCACTGCAATTATGCTGGGCGGTTCCAGCCTGATGCAACTGGTGTTTGCAGGTTTTTTGTCGGGCAAAGATTATAAGAAAAGATTCCTGCTCGCAGGTATTTATCTGCGCATTCTGGCATTGGCAAGCCTTGCTGTTTTATTTTTTGTATCCGATCAAATTCAACCTGCCATTATTATTATTTTAATTTTTGTTTTTATATCCGTTTTTTCATTTAGCGGTGCCTTTGCCAATGTTTCCTATGTTGATATTCTCGGGAAATCGATATTGAGCCACAAGCGGAAAAAGTTTTTTACCATGCAGCAAACTTTCAACAGTGTGGGCTTGCTGGTTTCGGCTCTTGCAGTCCGCGAATTGCTCAAATATTTTGATTATCCCACCAACTACACCATTCTTTTTGTAATGGCTGCCTTGTTGCTTTCGGTTGCTTCCGGAGGTTTTTGGATGATCAGGGAAATGCCATCAGCCAAAAAGCCAGGTAAAACCCTGGGCCAATTTTTTAGAATGATACCTGCTGAAGTGAGGAGCAATCCCAACCTTAAATATTATTTAATGCTGATTAATCTTATGGGGCTGGGCATAAGCATACTGCCATTTTTTATTTTACTTGCAAAGGACAGGTTTGGCCTGAGCGATACATCGGTGGGCAATTTTCTGGTTTTTCGTATCACAGGCATGTTAATAATCAGCCTGATAATTTTTAGATTTTCGCGCTTAATAGGCTATAAAAACATCCTGACAGCAGGGCTTATCATAGGGATCATCCTTCCGCCCATGGCGCTTTTCCTTTCCGGTTACCAGTTTATTTATCAGTTTGTGTTCATTTTATCAGGCACCTTTTTTAGCATGTATAAAATATCCGTAAGTGGTATTTTAATCGAAATCTCAACAGATGATAACCGTGCCGTGTATGCAGGAATTGCAGGCGCAGGAAACATATTACCTGCAATATTTCCGCTGATTGCCGGAACTTTGATCTCATTTTTCGGCTATTGGGCTGTATTCATTTTTGTGTCGCTGGTTTTAATTGCAGCCCTGCCTTTTGTAAGGCAATTAAATTGTAAGGATCACCATTAATTTTCACAAGAAAACCTAACAATCCTGCGATTTTAGGCATTAAGAATTATCTTTGCAGGCAAATTATTAATCAATTAAAAAAGTTATTATGAAATTACGATTTATTATTCTTTTTGCCATCGCAGCAATGTTTACCTTTCAAAGTTGCGATGAAAACCTGCTCGACATCACTGAAGAATTTTATTATGAAACAGAGATGCAGGTTTTTACCACCGATTCGGTGATGATGGTAGCCGAGCTTGTTGATATGACGGATGAAAGTACAATCATTAACGATTACAAGGACAAAATCCAGACTGTTGAAATTACGCAGGTTAAATATTGGGTTACAGTTCACGAAGGCGATGAAGACCAGGAAATCATTGACGCAAGCCTCAAAGTTGCTGCCGCAGACGGTAGCAGCGAAGAACTGATTGCCTCACTTCAAAACCAGGTATTGAACAACATTATTGGTGAAGAAAACGCTCAGAGTCTTACAGTGCAGCAAACCGGCGTTGATCAGATGGCAAATCTGATTAAAAACGACCCTTACACCTTCAAGCTTATTTACAACACAGCTTGTAACAAAGCTCCGCTGAACTTTACCATCAGGTTTCAATTCAAAGTAAAAATGGTTGCCAATCCTTTATAACAGGAAAAGTATTTTTATCAACCCATCTTTGGAACGAATGCGAGGATGGGTTTTTTTATTGTTTTTTTTAAACAAACAATTCGTTTAGCGATGACAAAAAAAATTGATCTTCAAGAAATCATACTTCAACACAAGATGTGGCTCGAAACTGGAGATGGCGAAGGAATACTGGGGGATGGAAAATGGCAGATACTTAAAGCTGTGGAAAATGAAGGATCGCTTTCGGCCGCATGTCAAAAACTTGGACTTACCTATAGGCGTACCTGGGGCGACCTGAAAAAAATTGAACAACAACTCGGTTTTCCGCTCCTTAACAAAACCCGCGGCGGCAAAGAAGGCGGCATGTCAGAATTGTCTGAACAAGGCAGGTCGCTGGTGGAGGCTTTTGATAAATTTCATGAAGATGTGGACGGCAAAATCAGCCGGGCTTTGGAAGAATTCAGGCAAAAACTATTGGCACTGAGATAGCCTGATGTTTAAATTTTCAAATATTTTTTTGAAGCCGGTGATCAATTTCAGGCTTTCCTGGTTATTAGTTGTTGGGATCAGGTTTTAGTTTGAAATGTCCTGGTTTTTTTTTGTGATGATTAAAAACCTGACATTAAAAAA
>JAIOZV010000076.1 GCA_021740425.1 Bacteroidales bacterium
GCTTGTCCACTCATATGCCCCCATATCAACAGTAACATCCTGGATGCGAATTTCTCCGCGAATATCATTCGTTTGTGAATTGTAGCTATTCAGCCCGGCATTTACAGCAGATGAATTGGAAACAAGCCTGAAATCTCCTGTTGCTGCAGAAACAAATTCGGGAACGGCGTTTATGTTATTATTTGTGGCAGTAAGTGTTCCACCAGAAACAACAATATCATTTTCACTGTTTGCGTAGCAGGAATAATTTAGTATAGTCTCGCCGGCCATGGTGCTTAAGTATATCTGATTTCCGTTTGTGGCTTCATTATCCCATATAATGCAATTATTTAATTCGGATGAACCACTAAAAGCACTGGAAAGCCCTCCACCCGATGTTGCTGTATTATGGCAAATTGTTGAATTTGTAATAGCGGCGTGGGCATTTACAACCAAAATCGCCCCGCCTGAAGAGCTTTTATTCTGATAAATCAGGCTGTTGATTATTGTTGCATTTGAGGAGTTCCACATGTCTATCGCACCTCCGGTATTAAACGATATATTGGAATGGAAAACACAATTTAGGATCATAGGTGAAGAAGAATTGCTATTGGAAATGCCCCCTCCTCCAAGTGCAGCACTGTTTTCTTTAATACTTATTTGTTCCAGTGCCGGCGAAGAACCAACGTTTAACATTCCGCCTCCATTATCATTTGCATTCCCTCCACAAATGGTAAAACCGTTCAACAGAGCAGAATTATCCAGGTTCGTTCCTGACGGATGATGAAATACATGGTAGCAGTTGTCGTCGCCCGTGGTTCCCTGGTATCCATCGTTTGAGATATCAAAATCATCGTTGCTGCTTAGATCGCCACTTAGTATCGTTTCGTTGGCTTGGCCAGAACCAAAATTTGTCCTTTGGCTGAGCGCTGATTCTGTGCCTGAAAATCCGCCATAAATGTTTACATCGTTTATCATCCGGAAATGATAATTTCGCGAACCGCCGCCCAGGCCATAATCATAACTTGGCTTGTAAGTTCCCTTTGCTACCCATATTTCAACGCCCGATGTGGCAGCATTCAGCGCTGATTGCAGTGAGGTAAAAGCATCGGTCCAGCCTGAACCGTTATTCGCTCCTGAAGCATTGAGGTTTACATACAGCACATTTTCGGCATTGTTCAGAGGGTCGTTGCCCTCTGTCCATTCATAAGCACCCATGTCGATAGTAGTATTCTGGATTCTGGCCACGCCGCGTATATCAGTTGCCAGGGCATTATACCCATTCGATCCGTTATCTTTACATGGAGAATACCCCCTGATCCTGAAATCACCAGACACCGGATCAACAAATACCGGATTAATAGTGATATTGTTATTTTCCGTGTTAAAAGTTCCGTTCGAAACCACAACATCATTCGTCTCATTTTTATAACACGAATAATTCAGTGTGGTGTTTCCGGTGCTGACCAGCGACAATTCATTTCCTGCGGTTGCAGCCGTATTTTCCCAAATGATGCAATTGTTACTATTGAGTATTGACCCTGCATTATTCGATGCAAAGCGGATACCTCCTCCACTTACACCTGCCTGGTTATCCGAAAGTGTAACATTATTTATTGTGGCATTGAATTGAACCGAATTTGAGTAAAAGATGATTGCCCCACCATTGTTCCCGGCAGTATTCGACGAGAACAAAGCATTGGTGAGCGTTGGTGACGATGAATGGGTGGATAATGCGCCGCCATCGCCGGATGACACATTTCCTGAAAACAGACAATTATTCAAAACCGGGCCTGCATAGCTGAGGTACAAAGCACCGCCGCCACCTGAAATATTTTCGGTGAAAGAAACATTCGAAAACTCAGATGTGCTGTTGTAAATGTAAGCTGCACCACCAAGATTTGTGGCCTGGTTAGAACAAAGCGTCACATTCTGTATGCTTGGTGATGATGAATATAAATACATTGCACCGGCTTTGTTGTGCGGATCGGCTGCTCCGTTTGCATTACCACCGGAAATGGTAAATCCGTCAAAAATGGTAACGCTTGTCAGGTTTAACCCATCGGGATGATAGAAAACATGGTAGCAATTGTCATCGCCGGATGTTCCCTGATATCCGCCATTGGTTACATCAAAATCATCGTCGTTGCTCAAATCGCCACTTAAAATTGTTTCGTTTACTTCGCCCGAACCAAAATTTATCCTTTGGCTTAATGCTGTTTCCGTGCCGGCAAATCCACCGTAGATTTCAACGCCTTCAATCAATCTGAAATGATAATAACGAGAACCACCCCCCATGCCATAATCAGAACTTGGGTTATAAGTGCCTTTTGCAACCCAGATTTCATCACCGGAAATGGCTTCGTCAAGCGCCGATTGCAATGAAGTATATGCATTCGTCCAGTTTGTGCCATTGTTGGCGCCGGTTGCAACTCCATTTACAAATATGGTGGTTTGTGCCATCATGGTAGCCGGAAGCGCTATTAGTAGTATTGCCGTAAAAAAACCAAAAAATATTTTTCTCATGAGAATAACAGTTATACTGGTTAGTTAAAAAATCTGACAGGCTAAATTATAGGACGAGGCAGGAACGGGCCTGCTCAAATCGACCAGGTGTTTAGGGATAATCTGATACAGATAAACATATTTAAAATCTCCGATAAAATTCCGGTCTGCAACCAGCCGGGAGGCAATTTCCAATTTGAACGGCCAGGGCGTGAAAATGTAATTAATGGTTCCGGTCAGAAAAATCAACATGGACAGCAGATGCCACAAATTCTTCTTTTTTAGGAGGGAATCATCAGTGAGTACACTCCTGAAATACCAGTACAACATAGGTCCTGTAAGGCAGGACAAGAAACCGACATTAATAAAAATGGCGGCTACCAGCGGAACTGACTTTGAATAAACAACAACATATTCGATAAAACTGTACAGGCTCACAAGAAAAAAGAATGCTGCCAGATAAATGAATGATACATTCCTTTTGCCATTGAAAAACAACAGGATGGCGGAAAAAATAAAACCAAAAAAAGAGAATGACAAAAGCATCAGCCTGAAATTTAAACAAAGGTAGGTTAATTGTACGGGTCAGCGGGGTAAATTTTTTTCCGGCTGGATGGCTGTTTAATGCAGCCGCCCGGCTCCAATACACGTTCGATTCAGTTCTACCACCTTTTTGGCGGCGTTTCCGGAGATGCTGTTACTGATTTTTTCCTTCTGGTTGGATAGTTCTTCCGCGGGATTCCTTTTAAGATGATTATAAACCTTCTTTGCGCCGTAAACTGCTCCCATAGCAAGCAAAATACTGATGCCGCCGGAAATGGGTGCTCCTCCGCCAACAGGGGTGTTGCCCCCCTGGCCGGGAGTTTCGCCGCCGTTGGGGGGTGGAGGGGTTTGTGAAAATGTTGTTGAGGTAAATGTCATTAATACCACGAGTATAAAGCTATAAAATATAGTTTTCATCTTTTTTAAATTTATTGGTAAATTCGCTCTTTGTTTCGGATTTTCAAAATTATTGCAAAAATCATCGGAAAATTAAGTTTCAGGGTTGGTCACTTTTAGGACAATTGAAAAAATGTTTGACATTTCTATTTATTGGGCACAACTAAATGTGCGCTATATGAGTATGAATATTTTACTTATAGTTACCAAAAATTGCTTATTAAACCGGGTAATTCAATTTCAAAAGGAATATTCATTTTTTTTCTGAGTCTGTGACGGCATTTTTTTCTTTCGTTAAAATCGACACTATTATGGTCAAGCTTACTATTTTTATCGAGAGTAGGGGAAGCTACCGAAAAGAAATCTGTTATTTTCCTCCCATGAAGCTAAAGTTAAAAAACGCGACTTTGGATGACCCATGCCTTGACCGTGTTAACAAACTGAAACAGGTTACCCATAGCAATACTCCGGCTGAATATGAGCAGTATTTGTTCACGAAAAACCTGGTTTATAAGCACTACAAATTGTTGACCTGAAACCCCAAATTTATGAGGCCATTCATAATTTTCAGATCATCTCTAAAAGATCGAAAAAAGCAGATTCTTGCCTTTCCGGATGATTTTTACGTAGTGATCGGAAAACCAAATTTTTAAGGAAGTAAATACTGTCAGATTGTACAGGCAAAGATTAGTAACCCAACAAACCCTTAGTTGACCATTCTGTCGCAACCTGTATTAAAATCCGGCTTTGAAAGTGTGCAGTCGTTAATAAAGCCGAAGGTGATCCGTGATGATGACTGCATCAACAGTGCGGCCTGTATTTGCACTTATAATTTCCGCAGTCGGTGGAATTTCAACATCAGAAAACCTTCTGCAGATGTT
Organism: Bacteroidales bacterium; assembly: GCA_021740425.1. Classification (GTDB taxonomy): domain Bacteria; phylum Bacteroidota; class Bacteroidia; order Bacteroidales; family 4484-276; genus SABY01. Next base: position 4,305 of record JAIOZV010000076.1, read on the forward strand.
TTTTTCATACCTCAATAAGCCCTTCTTTGTAGGCATATTTCAATAATCCAAGAACAGTTTTGGCATTTGCTTTGGCAAAGATATTTTTGCGATGGGTTTCCAGAGTCCGGGGGCTAATGAAAAGTTTTTCTGCGATTTCCTTTTTTGGTACTTCTCTGATGATCAGCAATAGTATTTCAATTTCTCTTTTGGTCAGCTTGCTTTTACTCACATGGTCAACTTCTTCGAGTTCATGTATAGAACCCAGCCGGTTCACCACCGTTTCGCGCGAGCTTTCACTAATATACTTTCCACCATTTGCAACTGTCTTAATGGCTTTGATCAGTTCGGTAATGTTTTCGGATTTTACTGCATATCCCATAGCTCCGCTTTTCATCATCTGTTCGATGTGCCGGAAATCATCATACATGGTCAGCGCAAGCACTTTTGAATCAGGGCGTTTATCCAGAAGCATTTTGGTAAGGTTTATCCCCGACATTTCAGGCATGTCAATGTCCATTAAAAACACATCAGTTTCGATTTCACTGAGCCGCCTGAGGAAGTCGTCGGGCGACATGGAATTACCTACAAACTCAAATGAGGTTTCATCGGATAAAAGGGCATAAATGCCTTCGATGAACAGCTTGTGATCATCAATGATAAAGACTTTTATTTTTTTCATGTAAGGTACTGTTTGTGTGTTGCAGACTAAGGTTTAAGTCTTTCAGGGGTATTGTGATGGTGATAATGGTTCCTCTGCCGAAAACGCTGTCGATCAATAGCTGGCCATTCAGGCTGTCCACTCTCGATTTTGCATTTTTCAGCCCAAATCTTTTTTGAATTGCCGGGTTTTCAGTGTCAAACCCTTTCCCGTCATCCTCGATCATAATGGTCAGGTCGTCTTCGTTTTGGAGTAGCTGAATATTTATCTCAGAACCGCTGGCATGTTTCAATGCATTGGCCAGAAGTTCCTGCACAGTCCTGTAGATGGCATGGCTTGCAAAAGGCTTCAGTTCAGTGGTCAGGCCAATGATGCTCAGCTTTATTTTGTAATTCCTGATTTGGGCAAATTTGGCCACCATTTCCTTGATTGCTTCCTTGAGGCCTTTTGCTCCAATTGCATGGGGGGTCATTGTATCTGATAAGTTTTTAACTTCTCTGATGATATCGTCAATGCTAACGACGGTTACCCTGAGGAGGTGCTCTTTTTTTGCAAGTGCCAGATCGGGCCTGTCCATCACATTGGTAAGTGTAAGTTTGGCAAGCGAAAGTTGCGTGCCAATGCCGTCGTGCAACTCCGATGCCAGGCGTTTTCTCTCGTTCAGTTCGGCCTCAAGGACTGCCTGGTTTTTTTCGTTCGAATATTTTAGTTCCTGCCTGTGCATTTTTTCAGTTTCCTGTTGCCTGAGCCTTGACAGATAAAAATAATACAGCAGAGAGAGAAGTCCGATGAGAAACACTGAAATGACTACGATGAAAACAAGGGTGTTTTTTCGTTGTGCCAGCAGCAAGGCCTGTTTTTTCATTTCCATATTCTGCTGCTCCATTCTGGTGCTCAATTGTTCAATTTCAATATTGTAAACCTGGAATGTTTCTGACTGGCTGATCATCCTTGTTTTATCTTCAGTGGCCAGCTTATAGTATTCAAAAGATTTTGTGTTATCACCCAGATTTTCATAAAAGTGTGAATAGACTTCATTGAGTTTATAAAGAAGCTTGTCACTGTTATGAACCTTAACCAGTTGATTGGCTGATTCAAGATAGGTCTGTGCCTGCTCCATTTTGCCTTGTTTTGTATAAGCGTCTGCCAATGCCAGCTTTGGATAAATATTCAGCGGTGTAAATTTCAGGTCTTCAGCTATGCTGTCACTAATTAGATAATTTTTGATCGCATCCCGGAAATTACCTCTTTTGGAAAACAAATTTCCTTTTTCAAGGTAAATGTTGCAAAGCCCGTAATTGTTGTTTGTGGCTTCGGCATGGTTCAGAGCATTATCGATGCAGATGAGCGCCGAATCAGGCTGGTTGATTTCCAGAAAATACTTGGCCATGTGGTTGCTGACTGATGAAATGCCAAGGTGGAAATTTTCACGGTTGAAAATTTCATTTGCCTGTTGATAATAATTTCTTGCTTTTTCAACATCACCAATTTCGAAATATACCCTGCCGACACTGTTGTAAACCCATGCTATCTTTAATTCATCGCCCACCTCCCTGTAAATATCCAGCGATTTTAAAAACATGCCAAGGGCGTCCTTATACCTGTACGTTAAAAAATTAACCGCTCCGATATTTTCATACGCTTCTGCAATGTACTGTTGTTTATTGTATTTCATCGCGTATTCAAGATATGCATAAAAAGTCTCGATGGATTTGTCGTACATGGCCTGGTTGCGGTAATAAATTCCCATAATGTTGTAGTAAGGAATCAGTTCCTCTGATATGCCCTCTTTTTCTGCTTGTTTCAACTTTTCGCGTGCAATGGAGAGAGCTGAATCAGGGTGAGATAGCAGAAGGTTAACAGCTTTGATGTAATCATTCCGGTAGGGTATTTCGTTTTCGATTGTGGTTGTCTGACCTGATTTGGGGGGGGCGTTAAAAATCCTGATCCAAAACAAAAGGATAATGGCAATCAATATCAGTGCCGCAAGGATAATAAAGAATGTTGTCCTTGATTTTTTGTAAGCGAGCCAGTGTTTTAATTTGATCCCGGGCATTACTGTAGTTACAAATGTTTGTTTAAATAGTGGTTATTCATTGTGAATACATTTGCCAAAATTAACTGAATTGATTTTAACTGGAATACCCTGAGTGCAAAATACCCTAAATGTGGTATTGTTGCTCCAGACTGTGTAAAATACTTTTGTTGCTGAAAACAATCAGTTTTTTTTACATAATAAATAGTATTATATGGCCACTGTGCGAACTCTTTATCAGATCATTGTTGTTCTTGGTTTATTAACTGTCAACACTGTTTGTGCGCAATCCGGAAAAGTACAACATCAAAGCCTGATTGAAGGCTCTACTTGTGAAAATCCATACTGGATTACCCTTCCGCTGTCCGGCTTTGAAGGTGATACTGAGCCCATGGGGAATAATTACAGCAAAGATATGATTGCACCGTCATCATATTATATCAATGGTAATGATATGGTGTTTAAATTCACGATCAGCCAGTCGGGGTTGCTTTTTGGCAATATGACGGCATCGGATTCTTATATCGGTGTGTTTATTATGCAGGATTGCCCTGATCCCGATAACCCGGCACTGCTTACCGGCTGGTCAACATCATACATCCCTACCTTGACGATTCCCTCAGAAAATATTAGTCAACCCCAGGAAATTCTGCTGCTGCCCGGCGATTATTATTTTATCGTGTCCAGCTATCCGCCACCTGAAACTATTCAGTTTACACTCGATTTGTGGCTGGAACCTTTGTCGGAGTGTCCGCCGCCAATTTTGCCTGTTGTTAATGCTGTTTCTGCCGACAGCGCTGTTTTGGGATGGGTTGAAACCGGCGAGGCTGTTCAGTGGGATATTCTATTTGGTGAAACCGGATTTGATCCCGAAAATGAAGGCAGCCTCATTCAGGGTATCCCGCAAAATCCGATTACTTTATCCGGATTAAATGCAGTGACAACTTACGATTTTTACGTGAGGTCGGTATGCGCCGAAGATATTGTTAGCGACTGGGCAGGCCCGAAAACATTTACCACCGAATGTGATTATGCGTTTTCAACAGCTTTTGCTGAAGGTTTTGAATCGCAGTTCGCACCAGCGGAATGTTGGCAAATGTGGTATGAAAACCCGGCTCCTGCCGAAGAAAACCTGATGACACATACGTCGGATGTAAGTTACTCGGGTGCCCGGTCTTTTAAATATTCTTCCTGGGTTTCAGGGCCACCGTATTTTCAGTTTCTCAGAACACCTGAGTTGGATTTTGGAGCAGGACTGGAAGTTTCCTTTAAATACCAGGGATTGAGTGATATTCAGCAGGTTCTGTTTTCGGTAGGATTTTCTGAGGATGGACAGGCCTGGACATGGGGAGAAGATATTACGGATGCTGATAATACCTGGAAGAATTTCAGCGGTGTTTTCCCATCTTCGGCTCGGTACGTTGCCATCCAGTACAAAGGAACTTATATGCGCCACCTGTTTGTGGATGATTTTAATGTTTTTCCTACAGGAAACCCCGAAATCAGCGTTACTCCGGATGAATTTTCTTTCAGTGTTTCGCAGGGAAATCTCATCACAGATATGCTTTTTATTTCCAATAACGGCGATACTGATCTGACTTACACTGCTGTTGTAGAGGCATCAAATGCTTCCGGACCTGGAGATGGCAAAAGCATTTCTGGTAACCAGTGGTTAACCGTATCCCTGGATCAGGGGATCATACCTCCTGAAACTTCCGATACCGTGGTTTTAACTGTTGATGCAGAAAATTTGCCCACGGGATTTTTTCAGGCCAGTGTTGTGATCAGCAGCAATGATCCGGCCAGTCCGGTCATCAGTGTGCCGGTTACACTGGACGTACTCACCGGAATTGAGGCTAACATGAAAACTTCAGTTCTGATCTATCCTGTGCCCGCCACTGACCATTTATTTGTTAAATCCGGTCTGGCGGTTGGCGGTGTCAGAATTTATGATGCTTTAGGGCAATCGTATCTGCCCCTCATATCAACGCAGGCAACCACATTGATCATAGAGTCCGGACATTTTCCCGCGGGTGTTTATCTGCTGAAAATCCTGTTTGAAAACGGGCAAATTTTAAATAGGAAATTTATTATAAAAAAATAACAGATATGGAACAGGAAAAGATAAAACCACAATACAGTTCTTTCAAATGATAGTTTGATTCAAATTAGTTATTAACTAAACATTCATAAAAATGAAAAAGTGCTACATATTTTTATCAATAATTATTGTAATGATTTTTGCCTTGCCGGCAACGGGTTCAATGCGGCCGGTAGATGAATCATGGAAAACAGTCCAATCCACAAAATCATTTGATGAGGGCACAAGAGTCGAATATTCACTGACGCTGCTGGCCAATCCGGAAGAAGGCGGTGAAGTTATAGGTTCAGGCATGTATGAAGTTGGTGAGGTGATTTATATCCAGGCCATCGAAAATGACGGGTATGATTTTTATGACTGGACAATGGATGGCGAGCATTACGCCTGGGTTCAAAACTTTACTTTCACCATGCCGGAAGAGGATGTGGAACTTACTGCCAATTTTCAGGTGATCTATGAGTTGATTTTGCAGGTTTCGCCCGAAGGTGCCGGCACGGTAAGTGGTGCCGGCGAATATCCCGAAAATGCAAATGTTGCTATATCAGCGAACGGCGTGATAGGATATAACTTTGTAAAGTGGACCGACGAGAACGGGGTACTGATAAGCAGTTTTCCGGAGCTTACCTATAACATGCCGGCGTATGATGTAATGCTTATTGCAAATTTCGAAGAAGCCGAAACTGTGATCATCGAGGAGTTTCCGTGGGAGGAGAATTTTGAAACAGCTACATTCCCACCTTCCGGCTGGGCCAAGATAAATGTATTGGGCAGTGTGCAATGGGTAAGACAAAATGCACCCGGTGGCGGCCATTGTGCATATCATATGTATGGCAATTTTCTGGAGGATGACTGGTTAATATCTCCGGCCATTGTCATATCTGAAGATGGTGAGTATTTGTTGAGTTTTCGTAATTATAATTACTACTCATCTTATTATCCGGGTTATGGTGCTAATAGTGTGCTGGTTTCCAACGGAAGCCCGGACCCGGCCGATGAAGAATATCAACTGATCTGGTCGCCCGATACTGTGGTTGAGGAATGGGAGGAAACCACGCTCGATCTTACCGGATATGCCGGTGATACCCTTTACATTGCTTTTCGATATTACGCCGAATACACCCACAACTGGTATGTTGATGATGTGAAAATAAAGGGTGTGCCACAGGTCTCAGTTTATCCTGATGTGATCAGCGAAGTGCTGGAACCGGGAAGCATCGACACATTAGCTCTTGAAATCCAGAATTCCGGATCCGGAGCGCTGGAGTATGCTGCCATAGTTCAGGTGCCGGTAAACAGGGCATCTGAAAAATCAACCTTTGCAGGTAAAAGAAAATCCAAAAAATCATTTCCTGAATTTACATACAATAAAACACCGGAAGGCTTGCAAAGCTCACATAATCCTAAGAACCCGGTTTTGCATTATGATGGTGAAAATACCGGAAGCGTTGGATTGCAAAATGGTGGTGAGCTTATTGTTGCGGCCATGTTCCCTGCTGACCTGACGATCCCTTACAATCAGTACCTGGTAAAATCTCTCGATGTGTTTTTGATGAGCGGCGCCATCGAAACCAGGATCATGGTTTGGGGATCCGGCACGCCAACTGAACCCGGGCCATTGCTTTATGAGCAGCCGTTTGAACCGGTGGAATTCAGTTGGAACAACGTCCCGCTGAGCACACCCGTTTTTATCACAGGAGAGGATATCTGGATCGGATACTCAGTAAGCCATGATGCAACTTATACACCTGTTGGGATGGATGCCGGACCTGCTGCAGATGGTGGTGACTGGATTTATTTTAATAACGAATGGACCAGGATGTCGGATGTTTCTTCCTTTGATGCGAACTTCAACATCAGGGCAAACTTGATTCTGGGTGACTACTGGTTGGGGATCTCTCCCGACACGGGAACCATTGCTGCCGGCACCTCCCAAATTATGAATGTGGTGATTGATGCAGAAAATCTTGCTGTTGGCAGCTACGGGTCTAATATTGTGATTAATACCAACGATCCCCTCAATGCAGTAACCAATATTCCGGTAACGGTAGATGTGTTGGTGGGACTGGTGGATGATCAACGGGAAATCGTATCCATTTATCCACTGCCCGCAGAGAATATGGTGAATATTTCAGCTACCGGCAAAATAATTTTGGTGGAGATATTTAGTACCACCGGCCAGATTATTCAGCAAATAAATGGCAACGGACAACGATCTGTCAGGATTAAAACAGGGCAACTCCAGCCAGGGCTTTATCCTGTGAGAGTACTTTGTGACAACGGAATTGTTTTGGCAAGGAAAATCATGATAAGATAAAAAGCACTATTCAGGCATTTTCTTCTTATTAACCTCCGGGGTACCAGTTGTTATTTAAAAATGATAATTGAATATTACTACCTGTTTACTTAAATATCCGCTTGAAAATTACTTACAAATAAAATATTTAACTTCATGAAAAAGAAACTTAAACTCTCAGTTTTATTGCTTTTTTGCGCCCTTTCATTGCAGGCACAGTGGCTTTTCTGGGGCAATGGTGAATACCAGAATTTTCAGGCCAATCCATGGGCCGGGGTGCAGCTTGACCTTGCTTTGCGCTTTGAACCAAACGACATTACCACCTACGAAGGGAAAAGCATTACAAAAATGAAATTTCATCCTGGGCCTGTGGTAAATTCAGCGAACTACCAGCTTAAAATCTGGGAAGCCACCTCCGGGGCCGCTCCGGTTTTGATGTATACCCAGGATGTTTCTTCGGTCACCTTTGGCCAGTGGAACGAGGTGGAATTAACCTCACCATGGCCGATAGATACTTCCATGGAACTCTGGTTTGGTGTAAGCATCAGCCATACAGGAGCGGTGGGCTACGATGCAGGCCCGGTTGAGCCGGGAAAAGGCAACAAATTTGGGAATGGTGTGGAATGGTACGACTGGGGCAGTGGCAACTGGACAGTCCAGGCTTATGCCGAAAATGCAGCACCTTCATTTTATACGCTGACGCTGCTTGCCAACCCGGAAGAAGGTGGTGAAGTTGCAGGTGGCGGTACCTTTCAGGCTGGTGAGATCATACCGGTGGCAGCCACAGCCGCCCAGGGTTTCGAATTTGCCTACTGGTCAAATGGCGAGGTACAGATTTTTGATCCGGTATTTGATTTCACTATGCCGGCCGAAGATGTGACGCTTACTGCCGTTTTTGAGCCTGCATTCCAGCCCGAATGGTTATTCTGGGGTGATGGTGAATACCAGAATTTTCAGGCCAATCCCTGGGCAGGTGTTCAGCTTGATCTGGCTTTGCGTTTTGAGCCTGATGATATAGCCGGGTATGATGGAAAAAGCATTGTCAAAATGAAATTCCATCCCGGGCCAATCCAGAATGCTGCAAGCTACCAGCTTAAAATCTGGGAAGCCGACCCGGGGGTGTTCCCTGTTTTGTTGTACACGCAAACCGTATCATCGGTTACTTTCGGCCAGTGGAACGAAATTGAGCTGACCACACCCTGGACGATAAATGCTACAAAGGAATTGTGGTTTGGTGTAAGTATCAGCCATACAGGAGCTGTGGGATATGATGCAGGCCCGGCGGAACCGGGGAAAGGCAACAAATTTGGAAATGGCGTGGAGTGGTACGACTGGGGTGATGGAAACTGGACTGTTCAAGCGCTGATTTCAGGTGGAGGAGCCACTTCTTATAATCTTGGCCTGCAGTCAAACCCGGAGGAAGGCGGCACTGTTTCAGGTTCAGGAACCTATCAGGCCGGCCAAAATATTGATATCGAAGCTGTGGCCAATCCTGATTTTGAATTTGTGAACTGGACCAAAGATGGTGAAGTGATAAGCACTGAAGCTGCTTTTACATTCATCATGCCCGAAGAGAACCTGACACTTACCGCAAATTTTGAATCCACGATCCCTTTATTTATCCTGAGTTTGTCGGCCAATCCTGAAAACGGCGGAACACTTTCAGGTGCTGGCGAATACGCTGCAGGAGTAGAAATGACGGTTTCGGCTCTGGAAAATGAGGGGTTCAGCTTTGTGAACTGGACACAGGACGGCACGGTGGTCAGTACTGAAGAAAGTTTTGCTTTTGTGATGCCCGCCGAAAACACACAACTGGTAGCTAATTTCAATATGATCTATCCTGATTCTTATCAAGTCACCATCGGCGGAGGTCAGCAATTTCCCCAGGAAGTACGCATGCCTTTCGATTTTGACTGGCGCAACAGTGTGAGTCAGACCCTTTATTATCCAGAAGAACTTGGGATCAGCAAAGGCGTGATCGATCAACTGACCTATTATAAAAACTTTTCACAGGATGTCATGAACAAGACAGTGAAGGTTTGGATGGGCGAAACCACCCGCCAGAATCTGGTGAGTGGATGGATACCTCCTTCGGAGCTCACGCTTGTTTTTGATGGCTTGGTTGATTTTCCACAGGGACAGGGTGAGATCAACATTCAGCTTGATTCGCCTTTCCAGTACAATGGTGGTGTTCTGGTAATTTACTCAAACCGTGCATTCGAACAGCAATATTATAGCTGGAACGAGAGGTTTTTCGCAACCCAGGATACTGGAAAGTACCGGACACGTCAGTTTAACGAAGATGTGCCTATCGATCCCATGGATCCGTCACTAAGCTCCAACTATATTCTCGACTGGCATCCGAATATCACCCTCGGTTTTCCAACAGATGTGCTTGGAGGAATCGAGGGCATTGTTTCCGATGGTTCCCAGCCGCTGGAAGGCGTGAAAGTAAGCATCGAGGGAACCACCGCCGAAGTGTTTACGAACAGCAGCGGATATTACAGTATTCCATTTATCCAGGCCGACACATACGAAATCAGGTTCAGCAGGCTTGGATTCATGACACATATCGAACCGGATTATGTGATTGAAGCCGGCGGTATTTCAACACTGGATGGTGTGCTGGATGCAAGTGCATTGGTTGAGGTTTCAGGAATACTCCGGGGAAATGACGGAATGATGATACAGGATGCCGAAATCCTGCTTTCGGGCAACAGCGACTATATGGCCAGTTCAGGGCCTGAAGGTTTGTTTATGATAAATGAAGTTTATGAAGGATTGTACACGCTTTTTGTCACAGCTGATAATTATGTGGATTATGTTGCTGAAGATATCCTGATCACACAGGGAAATGCTGATCTGGGCACGATCATACTTGCCGAAAAGATCACTCCGCCGCTGGGTCTCACCGTTAACACCGAAAGCCAGGAGGCCGGCAAAGCCTTGTTGAACTGGTATCATGGTGAAGGGCAGGAATTCCGTTACGACAATGGCACCTACACATACTGGGTTGGTTCAGCCGATGGCGACATCAATTCTGTTTTCGGATCGGCTTATCGCAGCGATGCTGTGCTTACAGAAGTGTCATGGTATCTTACTTCGGAAGTCGGTATCGTTTATCCGGAGGTAAAAATCTGGATTTTCGGCCTCGGCCGGAACGGAATTCCCGATACCAGCAACCTGATCTACACAATGGAGAATGTTCCAAATATCAACGATGAATGGAATGTTCATGTACTGGATATGCCTGTGGTGGCATCCGATGGATTTTTCGTTGGTGTTTCTTATCCGGGCTTCTATGCCCTGGGATGTGATGACGGCCTGGATCCGGAATGGCCATTTACGGAAAATACCTTGTATTATGTGGAATATGGCGAAACAGATTTCATCCCCATTGAGTCGCTGGTGCCAGGTTGGGATCTCAACTTTATGATCAGAGCTTATGGAGTAAACAACCAGGAGTTAAAATCTTTCGCTGATGCGGAGTCACCTGTGCCTATGATTGGTCAGATAACAATTTTGTCGGAACAAGCCGCACTTGCAAATAGTCCCGTATCGCCATTTGTTTCAACTGATGGAAACAATGGGTACAGGGAGTTTATCGGATTCAATGTATTTCTCAACAATATGGACAACCCATTGACAACGATCAACGGAAATCAGTATCTGCTGGAATACCTGCCCGCCGGTGAATACCTTGCCGGTGTGCAATCGGTTTACACATCAGGGGTTTCCGAAATTATAACTGAAAATTTCGAAATCACCATGGGTGCTCCTCCGCAAAGCATTCTAATCCCTGAAGGCTGGAGTGGATGGTCGGCCTACAACATCCCCGGAGGCGATGGTGCATTTGCCGATGTAGTTGATCCTGTGGCAGGTCAAATGGTTCTCACACAGTATTTTAATCAGGTATTTTACCCGCAATATGGTGTCAACACCATGGGCGATTTCAGCAATACGCATGGATACGTTAGTAAAATGAATAGTGATGTGGAATTATTGATAACCGGACTGAGAACGGAAACAACACTTGAACTGTCTGAAGGCTGGAACCTGATGCCTGTGCCGACACATTGCAGCGCAGACGCTGCTACATTGTTCGGGCAAATTCCTGAGTTGATCATTGCTGTTGAAGTTGCCGGAAACGGAATTTACTGGCCTGGGATAACCAACACGCTTGAAGTCCTGGTGCCGGGAAGGGCATACTGGGTGAAAGTTTCGGATAATTGCTCACTTGCTTTCCCGGCTTGCTCCCCGACAGATAACACCAGTACAAAAGCTCCGTTGAGATTTTCAGGTGCTACTACCTGGAACCCGGTTGCCTGCACGGATTTGAGCCACATTGTAGTATTTGATCAAAAAGTACTTCGTAAACTTGAGTCCGGTGATATTATCGGCGCATTTACAAACGAAGGAATTTGCGCCGGCATAACTGTATATGAGAATAACGGGGTTTCTTTTGTTCTCTATGGCGATGATATGACTACTGTAGAAAAAGATGGTTTTGCTGAGAATGAATCCATCAATCTCAGACTTTACAGAAATTCGTTACAACAGGAATATGACATTGAAGTAGTTTTCAGCAGCAAGGCACCAGACTCTCAGGGAACATATACCAGTTTTGGCGTATCCCTGATCAGCGATATCGAATTGTTGCCCACGGGGATTGATGATCCTGGTGATGATTTGATAGAGGTATACCCCAACCCATCCGAGGGTATTTTTTCTGTGAGGAATATCTCCGCCCCGAAAAATGTTGGTTTTTCAATAAGGAACGTCACTGGGATTACTGTAAAATCCGGTTTTCTCCGCCCCGACAAAATCATAAACCTGCAGGAACAGCCGGACGGAATTTATTTCCTCTATCTTCAGGATCATTGCTCAAAACCAAAAAAGCTCATTAAAAAATAGTTAGTTAGGTTTAATTAAGAAGGAGGGTTAAAAGGGAGGCGACTCCCTTTTTTTTTATTTCAATTCGAAACCATAAATATTCAGTTTTACTGGCCGAAACGATCACTCTTCGTCCCGCATTGAATTTTTTTTAGGTAGCTTAACCATTTAAAACCAGCCTTATGATTTTTCTGCCTGCCCTCCGATTTGCATTGTTCCGGGTCACCGCCGCCATTGGGTGGGGGAGGGGTTTGGGCGAGGGAGAAGTTAATTGTTAATAGTGTAATGGTTATTAGTGTTGCTACTATTTTGATGAGTGTTTTCATGTTTTTCTTTTTTTTTGAACACGGATGATGCGGATCGGACGGATTATCACGGATGGTACAAATCCGCGATAATCCGCTTTATCTGTGTCATCCGCATTCCATTTTTTTAATTAATCAATACCTTCTCCGTCCTAACTTCCTCCCCTTTCTGAACCATCA
>JAIOZV010000077.1 GCA_021740425.1 Bacteroidales bacterium
TGTTGATTTTTTTGAGATACAAATCCCAGTTTGTTAAAATCAACAGGCTCGAAGTACAGAGATAATTCCATGTGGAAAAAATTTGAATGTTTTACTTTTTAGGCTTTGAGGTTTTTGCTGTTTTTTTTACAGCGGTTCCTGTAGTTTTATTTTTTGCTGTGGGTTTTGCCTTAATTTTTTTAGCAGTAGCCGGTTTTGATGCGCTGGTTTTTTTTGGATTTTTATCGTCAGCCTCATCCATAATTTTCTGGACTTCATCAAAACTTAAGGCAGCAGGATCCATTCCTTTGGGTATTTTGTAATTAATTTTCCCCTTGGCAATGTAGGCACCCCATCTGCCTTTCAGAATCCTGACATTTTCATCTTCATCGTAAATCCTGATGATGCGGTCGAGATCTTTTTTTCGTTTTTCTTCTATAAGAATAATGGCACGTTCCGCATCGATGGTTGCCGGATCATCGGTTGGTGCTAATGAAACAAATTGTGATTTATGTTTTATGTAGGGGCCGAATCTGCCAATGGCAACGGTCAGGTCGGCATCTTCAAATTCACCAAGCAGGCGGGGAAATTTAAAAAGTTCCATAGCCTCATCAATCGTGATAGTGTTGATGGTTTGCCCTTTACGCAATGAAGCAAATCGTGGTTTTTCCTCACTTTCGGTATCTCCGATTTGTATCATTGGGCCAAAACGTCCGATTTTTGCAAAAACATTTTTACCGCTTGCTTTTTCCTTACCTATTAGAATTTCTCCACTAAATTTCTCTGAGTTTTCGATGGTGTCTTCAACAGTTTTGTGAAATGGTTTGTAAAACTCATCAATCATTTTATTCCACACCTTTTGCCCAAGAGCAATTTCATCAAATTGTTTTTCAACTTTTGCAGTAAAATTGTAATCCATGATGTTCATAAAATGCTGCATCAGGAAAGTGTTTACCACTGTACCAATATCTGTGGGAACCAGTTTTCCTTTATTTCCTCCGGTTTTTTCTGATTGTTTTTGTTCAGATATTTTATTGTTGGCCAGCGTAAGTACTTCAAACTTTCTTGCCACACCATCTTTTTCACCTTTAACCACATACTCTCGTTTTTGTATGGTTGAAATGATGGGGGCATAAGTTGAAGGTCGTCCAATACCTAATTCTTCGAGTTTTTTTACAAGACTCGCTTCCGTATATCTTGCAGGAGGTTGTGTGAATCTTTCGGAGGCATCAATTTTTTTCAGTGGTAGAAGCTGGCCAAGTTTGAGTGGTGGCAATACTCCGGCGGCTTCTTCGGCTTCATCATCATCGGTCGATTCCAGATAAACTTTCAGGAAACCTTCAAAAAGTAGAACTTCACCCTTTGCGGTGAATTTCTCTTTTGTCGTTGAAATGTCAATATTTACGATGGTTCTTTCGAGTTTTGCATTGCTCATTTGCGATGCAATGGTTCTTTTCCAGATGAGGCTGTAAAGTTTCTGCTGATCGCCGCTTGCATCTATCGATTCCACATTAAAGTATGTTGGCCTGATGGCTTCGTGAGCTTCCTGGGCACCTTTGGTGGATGTAGTATAATTTCTTGATTTGTGAAATTCCTCACCAAATTGCCTGATAATTTCGGCTTTGGCCATGCTCAAGGCCAGTGTTGATAAGCTTACCGAATCAGTTCTCATGTAGGTGATCATTCCCGATTCGTATAATTGCTGAGCAACAGACATTGTTTTGGATACACTAAACCCAAGTTTTCTGCTGGCCTCTTGTTGAAGTGTGGAAGTTGTAAATGGAGGAGCCGGTGACTTTTGGGCCGGTTTTTTTTCGATTGCGCCAACCGTAAACTCAGCACCAATGCATTTATTAAGGAAATCGCTTGCTTCTTTTCGGGTATTAAACCTCGAAGGCAGTTCAGCTTTCAGAATGGTTGATCGTCCGCCTTTCTCGATGATGAACTCGGCGGTAATTCGATAAAATGAACTGATTTTAAAGTTCTTGATTTCTTCCTCACGCTCTACAATAAGGCGAACTGCAACCGATTGAACCCTACCTGCAGAAAGTGCCGGTTTTACTTTTCTCCATAATACCGGAGATAGTTCAAAGCCTACAAGACGGTCAAGAACCCTTCGTGCCTGCTGGGCATCAACAAGGTTTATGTCGATGGTTCTGGGGTTTTCCACAGCATGGCTGATAGCTGTTTTGGTAATTTCATGAAAAACAATGCGTTTAGTTTGATCTTCGTTGAGTTCCAAAGTTTCGAACAAATGCCAGGAAATAGCTTCTCCCTCTCGGTCTTCATCAGTTGCCAGCCAAATCATTTCAGCTTTTTTCGACAGCTTTTTAAGTTCATTGATTACCTTTTTCTTATCCTCGGAAACCACATAATTTGGTTTGAAACCGTTTTGGATATCCACGCCAAGTTGCTTTTTCGACAAATCTCTCACATGGCCAAAACTGGATTTCACAATAAAATCTTTACCGAGAAATTTTTCAATTGTTTTTGCTTTGGCTGGTGATTCAACAATTACAAGGTTCTTCGACATACCATTACTCCTTTTTTTGGCGGCAAAAGTAAAACAATTAATTAATTGGGATTATTAACAAGTGTTTAAAGTAAAATGTTGAGTCGATTTGTACATTGAATGAAATCATTGTGCACAAAAGTGAAATTAAAAGCGGGATTTTTAAAAATGGTTCAACCTTAAACACTCGAAAGCATGTTGCGGAGATTGTCAAATTTAAACTGATAATCATCCATGGATCTTTTTATTACCTCGTGAGCCTCTTCGATACCGTAGGTGTGAGTAATTTCCGCATCACGCTTAAGCCCGGGAAGATCTTTGTAAGTTAAAAAATAGTGCTTTAAACGGTTGATAACCATCAGTGAGCAATCTGCCAAATCGTTGTAATCGCCATAAACAGCATCATCCTTTAAAACCGCTACAATTTTATCATCAGCCTGGTTTCCATCAATCATCCTAAACCCTCCGATAGGCCTGGCGATAACCAGAATATCACCGTGGGCAATTGTTTTTTCGGTGAGGATGCAAATATCCAAGGGATCTCTGTCGCCAACGATGTCAGTGCGGCCTGTTTTTTCCATGCAATATTCCGCTACTTTTTCTGCACAAAATGTTTGAGGGATGAAACCATACAATGCAGGAACAACGTTTGAATATTTTTGCGGCCTGTCAATTTTCAGGTAGCCTGATTCCTTATCAATTTCATATTTTACAGTGTCTGTAGGCACCATTTCGATAAAAGATGTAATGATTGTAGGTGCTCCCTCACCAATATCAACCCCGTGCCAGGGATGTGATTTGTACCTTAGCCCCATCAGTTTTCCGATAGGATCCATTAATTTATTACTCATAGCTTTTTAATTTTAAAGATTTCGGATGCGAAATTAATCATAATAATCCTGAAAAATGATGGAAATGGCGAGCTTTGGCAGGCAAAAAAATTAGTCTTTTTGACAAATAAAAGTATTTTTGCACTCCATTTAAAGCAGGTAGTCATTTTAATACAGGTATGAAAAAAACGATAAATTTTTTACTACGCTTATTTCTTGGTTTTTTTGTTTCAGCAGTAGTATTTTCCTCTTGCATTCCAATAAAACGCATCGAATATCTTCAGCAGGAAGTTGCAAAAAACGATACCATACGAACCCATTTTAAAAGCGATCTGATTGATTACAGGCTTCAACCCGGAGATAACCTCTACATTAAAGTTAACAGCGTTTTGGCTACCAGCGAAAATATTTTTGCTGAAGACAACAGTAGGTCAAGCAACAATTATTACAGTGATGCCGGGATTTATTTAAACAGTTACCTAATTTCCCAGGACGGTTACATCGATTTTCCTTTTGTTGGCAAAGTTTACGTGAAGGATTTAACAGTTGAAGAAGCTAAGGATTTGATTTCAAATATTGTAAAGGATTACATTAAAGAATCGACTGTTGTTGTAAGGTTGGCCTTGTTTAATATTACCGCGTTGGGCGAGTTTAGCAGAACAGGCCAAATCAACATCTTCCAAAACAGGATTAACATTTTTGAGGCCATCGCACAGGCCGGAGACATGACAAGTTTTGCCAGGCGCGATCAGGTAATTTTGATTAGAAGAACTTCAGACGGAGCAAAAACCAAAAAGCTGAATTTGAACGATGTAAATATTCTGGAATCGGAGTATTATTACATACAGCCCAATGATATTTTGTATGCTCCGCCCGTAAAAGGCAAAAACTTTGCTTTTGCTCAATTCCCCTATGCACTGGTCTTTTCAACAATTTCTACCACCCTGTTATTAATTAATTTCTTTAACACCAACTAATATTTGCTGTGGATAATAATTTCAATAATGCGCAACAGTTCAGTCAGGAAGAGTCGATTGATATCAAAGCTTTATTTTTCAAGTTTTTCAGGTTTTGGTATTTCTTTGCCCTAACTATTTTTGTATCTCTGGTCATAGCCTTTTTATTTAATAAATACACCAAGCCCGTTTATGAGGTTAAAACTACGGTTTTGATAAAAGATGACAGATCCAGTCAAAACCTTATTGGAATAGGCATCATCAACAATCAACAGAATCTCGAAAATGAAATGGGACTTATCAATTCTTATGCGCTTGCAAAAAGAACCATTGAAAATCTGGATTTTGAAATTTCATATTTTGAGGAAGAAAATTTTATAACCCGCGAACTATACCAATCATCACCCTTTAGAGTTGCAATGGATACCACCCATCCTCAACTTAAAAATATAAAATTTGGCCTTTTCATATTGAGCAATGCAAAATACAGGCTGGTTGTTCAGGCCGAAAAAGCGGTGATGTACGATTATTCGAAGCGTGAGGATAACGGCGAGGTTACTGAACCAATTATCATCAACAGGGAGTATAATTTTGGGGATGAAATAGAAACTGAGATGTTTAAATTTACAGTGTTTCTCACCGAAAAGTATAAATCAGATTATATTGATAAAAATTTAGCATTTACTTTCAACGATTATGAAGGCTTGATAGGAACTTTCAGAAGCACGCAGCTTGAACCTATCAACCGGGAAGCTTCGATTATTGAAATTTCAATTAAGGGAGATAACAAGGAAAAACTGTCTGATTACATCAATGAACTGGCCAATCAATATTTGCTGAGAGGGATTGAAAAAAAGAATAAAATTGCTGAAAATACCATCAGGTTCATTGACTCTGAATTGGTTGACATCACCGATTCGTTAAACTTCACAGAAAATGTGCTGCAAAATTTCCGGGTGAACAATGAAATAATGAACATGGATTACAAGTCGAACCAGGTTTTTGAAGCAATGAAGCAATTTGAAGATCAAAAAGCGCAACTCGACCTCAAAGCCCGGTATTACAGGAATCTTCAGGATTATTTAACAAAAAATAAAGACAATATTGATGATGTTGTGATACCATCGGCCATGGGGATAGAAGACCCACTGCTGACGCAACTTATTGGCGGCCTGGCTGAACTTTATGCACAGCGGGCCAATATTCTGTTTTCATCCTCCGAAAAGAACCCTGCCGTTGCTGCAGTAGATCAAAGGATAAGAACAACCAAAACCACTATTCTCGAAAATATCCAAAATATCATCAACACCTCACAAATTTCCATCCAGTCGCTTGATAACAGGATTGCTGAACTCGAAAAGGAGGTTAACAAACTACCGGAAACCCAACGTAAACTTTTTGGAATTGAGCGTAAATTCAAACTTAACGATGCCTTATACACCTACCTGCTTCAAAAAAGGTCTGAAGCTCAAATTGCCAAAGCATCAAACTTGCCGGATAACGAAATTATTGATATCGCCCGCGGTGGAAGCCAGGTTTATCCAAAGAAAAGCCTAAATTATCTAATAGCGCTTGTTCTTGGTCTTGTTTTGCCGGTGGTTTATATTTTGGGTAAAGATTATTTTAACGATAAAATTATCGAAAGAAAAGATCTTGAAAAGCTGACAAATCTTCCCATTATTGGTCACATTATTCACAACAATAAGGAAACAGCCATTGTAGTTTCTGAATCCCCGAAATCATCCATTGCAGAATCCTTCAGATCGGTGAGAACCAACCTGCAATATTTAACCCAGGGCAAAGAGCAACAAACCATTTTGGTTACTGCTGATATGGTAGGTGCAGGCAAAACTTTTGTTTCAATAAATCTGGCCTCCATTTTTGCAATGTATGATAAAAGAACGCTCCTGATGGGTTATGATCTAAGGAAGCCAAAAATCTATCAGGACTTTGGGCTTACCAATACCGAAGGGATTAGCTCATATTTGATAAATAAGAGTAAATACGAAGATATTATTCAGACCTCGCCTGTAAAAAATCTTGATGTTATCATGGCAGGCCCCGTACCTCCAAATCCTGCTGAGCTCATTAGTTCTGCAAAAAATGACGAACTGATGGCAAGGGTTAAAGCCGATTATGACTACATTATTATTGATACACCCCCGGTTGGTTTGGTAACAGATGCCTTCCTGCTGATGAAATATACGGATGCAAATCTTTTCCTCGTGCGTCAGAATTACACCAACAAAAAGGTATTCGAGTCGATCATCAAGGACATTGAAAATCGTAAAATGGGCAATATTTACCTGCTTGTAAATGATGTAAAACTTGGTAAAGGCTCCTATGGATACGGCTATGGATACGGCTATGGCTACGGTTATGGCTATGGTTATGGCTACGGCTATGGATATGGATACGGCTATGGCTACTACTCTGATGATGATGACTCAGATAAAAAATCTGTTTTCAGAAAAATATTTGGCAAGGCCTGATTGCTCAGTGCCTAACTATTCAAGTATTTTCCTGATAATTCCATTAAACATTGTTATTCCTGTCGGTAAAATTTCATCAGGAAAATCATAGTCAGGGTTGTGTAATGCCGGATGGTTTTTCCCGGCGCCAATGCCAAAAAATGCTCCTGAATACTTTTCAGTAAAGTAACCAAAATCTTCAGACCACCTGAAAGGCACTTTTAATTCAGCAACCTTAAAATGATTTTTAACAGCAACATTTTTCACAATATCAACACAAAAATCGTTGTTTCTTGTGGCGGGAAATTCTTCCCGAAACTCAATCTTTTCAGATAGCCCATACTTATTGCAAATGTTTTCGATCAACGAAATTGATTTTCTGGTCAGCATATACATATCATCATTTCTAAAACTCCTGAGTGTGGCCATAACCTCGGCATAGCCCGGTGAGGTTCCGAAGGCAATTTCGCCGATACGCGAATGAATTAAGGTAATCAGCTTGAAATCCTTAAAGTTTTCTCTGTCCATTGATAGCGCCGAAAATTTCTGGATGATTTCAGCCACCGCAAGTGCAGGACTGATACCATGCTCAGGATTGGCAGCATGAGATGTTTTACCAAAAAGTTTAATGATCATGCCTTTCGAGGCTGCTGCAAAATAGTTTTTGCTTATCACAACTGTGTTTGAACTGAATCCCGGAAGATTATGCAGCGCAAAGACAAAATCAGGTTTGATATCCTGGAATCTTTCATCTGCAAGAATTTGTTTTGCTCCTTCACCGGTTTCTTCGGCAGGCTGAAACAGAAGAACAACTTTACCGGATTTGATGGGTTGATCATGTAAAATTCCGGCTACACCTCCCAAGACTGCCGTGTGTCCATCGTGTCCGCACTTGTGGGCAATTCCGGGAAAAACAGAGGCGTGTTCAAAGGTGTTGGTCTCAAAAATAGGCAAAGCATCAATATCTCCCCTGATAAGTACGGTTTTGCCGGGATTTTTACTTTTGTAAACCGCTGCAAGCCCTGTTTTACCAATACCTTCAATAATTTCATCAGGTTGAAAATCCAATAGAAATGCTTTTATTTGTTTTACTGTTTTAAATTCTTTTTTGGAAAGTTCAGGATACTTATGTAAAAATTTTCGGAAGGCAATTATTTTATTTGATGGTTCGTTTGCAAGGTTCATAAATTCAAATTATTTTTAGCATTTTCATTAATAAAATCAAAACTAATAAATTAAAAATGAATAAGCTATATCCATTAAAATTCAAACCCCGATTCAGGGATAAAATCTGGGGAGGGCAAAAAATCAGGAGCGTACTTGGGATGGATTTTGGAATTCTCCCAAACTGTGGTGAAGCCTGGGTTTTGTCTGGCGTGCATGAAAATGAAACTGTTGTTGCAGATGGGTTTCTTGCGGGAAATGAGTTGAATGAACTTGTGGAAATTTACATGGATGATTTGGTAGGTGAAAAAGTGTATGAGAAGTACCACAATGAATTTCCAATACTTGTTAAGTTTATTGATGCAAATGATTGGTTGTCCATTCAAGTTCATCCTGACGATGAGCTTGCACAAAAGCGTGGCCTGGGGAATGGAAAAACTGAAATGTGGTACATAATCAGCGCTGATGAAAAGTCAGAACTCATCAGTGGATTCGGCAAAAAGGTGAATCAGTCAATTTACCTTGAACATCTTAAAAATAAAGCCCTCAAAGAAATTCTTAACTTTGAGAAGGTTGAAAAAGGGGACATTTTTTACATGCCTTCCGGTCGTGTACATGCGTTGGGGCCTGGCATTCTTTTGGCCGAAATACAACAAACCTCAGATACTACCTACAGAATTTATGATTGGGACAGGACGGATGAAAATGGAAACTCGAGGGAATTGCATACCGAAGAAGCTCTTGATGCCATCGACTTCAATGTTTATAATGATTACAAAAGCAAGTATGCCAGAGCAATAAACGAAACTGTGGAAGCAGTGAATGAGGAATATTTTACAACAAATGTTCTTAGTTTTAATAAAACGATTTTGAAGAATTATAGTCACCTGGATTCATTTGTGCTCTACACCTGTGTTGAAGGTGAGTTGAATATAAACTATCCTGAAGGTTCAATTGATTTGAAAATGGGTGAATGCTTGCTCATTCCAAATGTTGTTGATGAAATTGAGATTGTTCCTTCGACAGATTCTAAATTATTGGAAACATACATTTTGTAGTTTGAATCTTTTATGATAAAATTAACTTTGCCGGGTTTTACCAATAATAACTATTTAATAGAAATTCTATGAAAAACATTCTTCTCGTCTCATTATTCCTGCTATTTGCATTTTCTGCCAATAGCCAGGACGTAACTAAATCACTATTCAACCTTCCGTCAGTGGATATTAAAAATCTTAACGGAGAACCTTTTAATACAAAAGACATCAACAACGATGGAAAACCTATCATCATGACTTTTTGGGCTACCTGGTGCAAGCCATGCATGAAAGAGCATGATGCCATCAATGAAGTGTATGAGGAATGGGTGGAAGAAACAGGTGTGAAACTTTATGCCGTATCCATCGACAATGCCCGCTCCAGCAATCGTGTTATGCCAACAGTAAATGGAAAAGGCTGGGGTTTTGATGTTCTGCTCGATCCCAATGGCGACCTCAAACGCGCAATGAATGTGAATATTCCCCCTCATACATTTATTATAAATGGCAATGGTGAAGTGGTATGGCAGCATATAGGATATCTGGAAGGCGATGAGGCTGAGTACATTGAGATTGTTGAAAAAGTGATTGCCGGTAAGAAAATTGATTAAATCAAAAACCAACAAAAAACACAAAGCATTGAAAACACTTTTACTAAAATCGCTGACTTTATTGTTGGTGCTGATTTCCTTTGCCTCGCAGGCTCAGAACTTTTTGGAAGGTGGCAAGGTAAACGGAAATATAAATATTGATGCTCAATATTACAGCGAAGACGACAAGCTGGGAATTACTGATTCTACCCTTAACAATCGCAAGTTTGGAATGAATGCTTTTGGAAATGTTATTTACACCAATGGAGATTTTTCTGCCGGTTTGCGTTTCGAGAGCTATCTCAATCCCATGCTTGGTTTCGATGACAGGTTTGAGGGTGTTGGAATACCCTATTGGTTTGCAAAATATAAAGTGGGGACACTCGAAATGACAGCCGGGCACTTTTATGAGCAATTTGGAAGTGGCTTGATTTTGAGAGGTTGGGAAGAATGGACACTTGGATACGACAATAATTTTTACGGATTCAATGCCCGCTTCTCGCCGGTGAAAGGCGTTATGCTGAAAGGGCTGGTGGGAACGCAACGGTACTTTTGGGAGCCTTATGAAGCCGGAAATCGCGGAATTGTTCGCGGTGTTGATGGGGATTTCTTCCTCAATGATATGTTCGAAGGTATGGCTGAATCAAAAACCAAAATCGATCTTGGTGGTAGTTTTGTAAGTAAATACGAAAAAGTACCCAGCATAACTTACACCATTGATTCGGTTTATTACATCGACTCCGTTAAATGGACTCAACAAACTACTTACCAAATGAACCTTCCGAACAATGTGGGTTCATGGGCATTGAGAGCAAATATTGCCAGAGGGGGGTTTAATTTGTATGCTGAGTATGCCGAAAAAGGAGCCGACCCAAATGCTACCAACGATTATATCTTTAAAAATGGGAGTGCATTTTACTCCACTTTGTCATATTCAACCAAAGGACTGGGAATATTTTTATCCACAAAATGGATTGACAATATGAGCTACAAATCCAAACTTACCGAATCGGGGAATCCGGCGATGCTTGATATCAACTATCTTCCCGCTATAAGTAAGGAGCATCCCTACAGCCTGGCTACTGTTTATCCTCATGCTACCCAGCCCAACGGGGAGTTTGGTTTGCAGGGACAGATAGTTTATTCCATGCCTAAAGATTCCAAAATTGGCGGACATTATGGAACGACGCTAACCTTTAATTATGCATTGGCCAAATCAATCGAAAAAGACATTATTACTTCTGATATTACAGGTGGAATTGCCGGAACTGATGGCTATACAACCAACTTTTTCTCCATCGGCGATCTGACATATTATCAGGATATTAATATTATGATTGAGAAAAAAATGAGCTCGAAAATTAAAGCAAAGCTGGCCTATTTTAACCAAACCTACAATAAGCATGTGATCGAAGACAATATTTACGATGATCGTAATATGGTTGATGCCAATATTGCTGTACTGGACTTAACCTATAAGTTCGACAGGAAAAATTCGCTAAGAACCGAATTGCAGGGTCTTTGGACCCGGCAGGATGATGGCGACTGGGCAGCAATCCTGCTTGAATACAATGTTTCACCAACCTGGTTTTTCTCCGTTCAGGATGAGTTTAATTATGGAAACCCGGTAAACGATTTGCAGGTGCATTACTACAATGTTTCCTTTGGGTACACCCAGAAATCCAACAGGTTTTCGGTGCGCTATGGCCGCCAGCGCGAAGGTTTACTTTGTGTGGGTGGTGTATGCAGGTATGTGCCGGCATCAACAGGTTTAACTTTTACAATTACTAGCTCATTCTAACCTTTAACTTTGCTCAACATCATGAAAAAGAAGATTTCATTTATACTCGTTTTTGCATTGATATCAGCAGCAGCATGGATGTCGTGTCAGAAAATTGATGAGCCGCTGAAAATGATCGACCAAAGAGCCTTTCCCGAACTGCCTGATGATACCACAGGTGGAGGCGACACTTTAGATAATTTTATCACCACCTTCGTGGATTTCAAGCAGGTTTTGTTGGAAGATTTTACCGGTCACCTTTGTGTGAACTGTCCCGAGGCTGCAAAACTTGCCCACGATCTGTCTGTGACGCTCAACCATAAATTGGTCATCTATGCCGTTCACGCAGGAAATTTTGCAGAGCCAGTCCCGGGCACAGTGCTTTCACCTGACTATAGAACCCCGGCAGGAAATGAGCTTAATTCGAACTATGCAATTTTTGCAAATCCTCTCGCTTTGATCGATCGTACCGTTTATAACGGTTTGCATCAGATTTTTAAAGACGACTGGGAAACTGTTGTTATGGCCGAATTGCAAAAACCAAATACTGTGAATTTGAAACTATCCAACACCTGGTATCCTGATTTGGATGTAGTATCCATTGACCTTGAAGCAGAATTTGTTGCTGAGCCTGAAGGTCAATACAAGCTTGTTGTTTTTATTGTTGAAGACAGCCTTGTTTCTGCCCAATTGAATAATGATACTCTGATTGGTGGGGATACTCTATACAATTATGTTCACCGTAACATTCTCAGGGATGCTGTAAGTCCGGTTTACGGGGATTTTTTAGGTGATAACGGAGTGGTAACAATGGGTCAGCTTTATGCGAAACATTATACCTATCCGCTAAGCAGCGAATGGCTACCCCGCAATTGCAGAATTATTGCATATATTGCCAGAACTGATGAAACACTCAACCTGATGGACGTAACTCAGGTTGCTGAGCTTGAAATTAAAGTTGACGAATAGTAGGAATAACTAAAGAAAAAGCCCGATAATTTTCAATATTATCGGGCTTTTTTGCTTCATAATGCTTTTCCCTCAAGGGCAATTTTTGCAAAAGCATTTATCTCTTGCTCCAGTTCTTTTTTATCCACCAGGCCATTTATTAAATCCTGTGGAAGGTCGTTGGCTGTTGCACCCAAAAGTAAACCCAGCACCATTCCCCGGTGAACGTTATCCCCTCCGGCGTTTACATTTTTTAAGAGTGAGGATTCAAAATCAAATTTATTTTTCCAGGCAGTATATAAAAGGAGAGGAGTTCCGTGTTCAAGGTAGCAGGCTGTAGATAATAATTTGCGCTGGACTTTTGCTTCACTGTTTTCTTCAGCGAACTTCTCAAGGTTCCATTGCTCTGCCTTATAAGATGTGTGTAAATCAAACATTGCATCTTTGGGTACTTTTGGCATACCTCCATATTTTTCATATTCACGAAACAGTTCCAGGCCGGTAAACTCTGGCAAATGCATGTTGCTTGTAAAGTGCTTGAATGTTTCTTCAGGAGCTTTTCCTTCAATTAATTGCTGGAGCATTGGAACCAGAACTGACAGCGAAGAGGCAATGTTTTCAGAACGATGACTAAGGTTTTGATGTTCGAGCGCCAAACCAAGAGATTTGTATCCATTATCTGTAAGCATTGAAAGAACCAAAGGTCTGATGAGTCCGCCCAATCCGTTAATGCCGGCGTTTTCGCGCTGGTTTGCTGCACAGGCATAAGCTGGTATACCTCTCGAAAAATTTTCGAACCACGCTCTGATGTAGCCTTCAGTATAGGGGTCTTTATTGTTTCCGGGTGTAGTTAAAAAATCAATGAAATCTTCAAGGAAGAGCTGCTGATTATATTTTCCAGATTTAATAACTTGTCGCATTAAAACTCTTACCAAATGGGCATTCAATGTATTTTCACCTGCCTGCAAACCATGATGATAATGATACCTGTCATTTTCAGCAATCATACCTTTATCGTCTATGATAAATCCGGAAGCCGAAAAATCAGTGTAAGAAGTTTGATAAAACTTTGCATGATCGTGCAGAATATCATATTTCCTTCCAAGCATTTTGGCTTTTTCCACCTCAGGTTTGTAGCTGCCACCTACCATAAATGCTTCCACATGCGGATGTTGCGGAGCCTCATATTTTTCTATGAAACCTCCAAAAGTTTTTGAAATGTTGCTTACGTTGTAGTACCAATGTGCCGGCATTGACAATGCATCGCCAATGAAGAGTCCCCATAGGGCATTTTTTATTCGATGTTGTTTGGATGACATAGTTTGTATGTGTTTAAGTGTAAATGCTAATAGTCGGATAAACCATTAAAAGCTTACAATGTTTAGAAAAAAAATTGAGGGCGGTTAAAAGGCTCCACCAAAAGTCAGGATATGATGAGGTCGTTGAGATTTCTTTTGGGAACATGATGCACACCCTGCAAGTCACGCCAGTATTTGATATCGTCATTTTCAGGTAAATTTTCAAGCTCAATTTTCTCGATGGGTTTTCCCAAAGCCACCACAAGCAAAATTTCAAGATGAGACGGGATCTTTAGCAGTGCCCTGAGTTTTTCTTTATTTACCGAACCGATGATACAACCTCCCAATCCTTTTTCGGTTGCGCCAAGCAGCATGCTTTGGGCAGCAATGCCTTGATCGTTTTTTACTTCATTTTTTATGGTGAGATCCCCAAGAATGATGATGTATGCTGTTGGTCTTTCGCCTTTTTCCGGGCCATTCCATTCGCTAAGATATCCTGCCCACGAAAGGCAATCAAAAATTTTTACATTCTTATCCGCTTCAAAGGAAAGAAAAAATTTCAGGGGCTGTAGATTTCCACCTGAGGGCGACAATCTGGCTAAATCGACCAATTCGAGCAGAACATTTTTATCGATGAAAAAACTTTCATCAAAGCGTCGGTAACTTCTGTTTCTCAGGATCAGATCCTTTAGCATATTAGTTAAAAATTAAGTCTGAATTTTCTGGATTCATCATTTTAATATGGAAGTTTATTGATCGAAATGGTGAAAATTGGCTGGTCTTCAAAAACATCTTGTCCAACCATAATTTCGTATTCCCAGCCTTCTTTTTCAAAAACGAGTTTGTAATAGGTTTTTCCTTTTGTGGTATCGGATAAAAAGGGATAGCCCAATTGTTTTTCATAAAATACCGGCACGCTGTCGCGGTAATCGGTGGCTAATGAAACCGTGGCAGGCTTTGTTCGGCGGGGAATTTCGCTGTCCCGGTCATCGGTAACCAGCATCACCATTTCAGCGCCGGGATAAAGCGGAATGTTGAGGAATTTTTCGAGTTTGACGCTTTCTGTTTCATTTTCGGAAGATTGGCCTGAATGGCATCCTGCAAAAAAAATGAACAGGAATGTGGGAAGCAGGAATTTCAATTTCGTTTTCATCAGTTTTTTATTTATCAAAACGAAAATAGAATTTTTGCGTGAGTTATTTTTAAATCACAAAAAATTTTCAAATTGAAATTAATTAAGGTCTTCAAGTTTTTCGTGCAGGTCGCTCCAGGTTTCCATCTCTGTTTCTAAGGCTTTTTTGAGGTGATTGTATTCCTCGTATATTTCTCCTGAAGTAATTTTCTTGTTGTTGGGATCGGGATTTGAGAGCAAGGCATCGATGGCTGCAATTTTATCCTCGAGGTCGCTGATATGGGCTTCTGATTTTTCGATTCTGGATTTTAATTTGCGTTGTTCGCGATCCAAATCTTTGCGGCGCTCGTATTCAAGTTTATTTTGAGAAGGGGCATCTGCATCCCTTTTTAGGTTAGCGGTTTTTTTTTCTTCAAGCTCGTTGAGGTGCTCTAATTTCCGATGATTTAGAAATTCGTGAACATCGCCAATGTATTCGCGTATGCCTTTATTTCGGAACTCAAACACTTTTTCGGTAAGGCCGGTCAGGAAATCGCGGTCGTGGGAAACAATGACCAAAGTACCATCGAATTGCAGCAAAGCATTTTTAAGGATATCTTTCGAGCGCATGTCGAGGTGGTTGGTCGGCTCATCGAGGATCAGAAAATTGGTTGGTGTAAGCAGCATCCTGGCCAGCGACAATCTTGACTTTTCTCCTCCAGAGAGTATTTTCACCTTTTTATCCAAATCTTCACCTCTGAATAAAAAACTGCCTAAAAGTCCTTTCACCTTTGGCCTCCATTCACCGGCGGCTTCATCATCGATGGTTTCGAATACGGTTTTTTCCATATCCAGAGATTCGTGCTGATTTTGGGCGTAATACCCAATTTTCACCAAATGCCCCAAATCCAATTTCCCGTCATAAGGCAGTTCGCCAACAATAGCTTTTGAGAGGGTTGATTTTCCCTCGCCATTTCTGCCAACGAAAGCAATTTTTTCGCCTCGTTCTATCGAAAAGACCAAATTTTTCAATACAAGATGATCCCCATAACTTTTGGAAATTTCATCTGCACGCACAGTAACTTTACCCGAATGAGGTGCCGGTGGAAATCTAAAGCTGATGGCAGCATTGTCCTTTTCACTGATCTCAACTTTATCCATCTTTTCCAGCATCTTCATTTTCGATTGCACCTGTTTGGCCTTGGTATTTTTGTACCTGAATCGCTCAATAAATCGTTCGATCTGGGCGATTTGCTGTTGCTGATTATTGTAACTCGAAATTTCCTTATCGAGGCGCTGAGCCTGCAGGGCTTCAAATTCGGAATAGGAGGCCTTGTAGTCGAAAATTTTACCCAGCGATAATTCTACAGTGCGGTTGGTTACGTTATCGAGGAAAGCCCGGTCGTGTGAAACAAGCACCACTGCTCCCGGGTAGTTTATCAGGAAATCTTCGAGCCACTGGATGGATTCAATGTCGAGATGGTTGGTAGGTTCATCAAGCAGGAGTACATCAGGCATGCGGAGTAGAATCTTGGCAAGTTCCACGCGCATTTGCCAACCACTGCTAAATTCATTCAAAGGGCGAATAAAATCCTTCCGTTCAAAGCCCAGGCCCATTAAAATTCGTTCGGTGTTCTCATCCATTTTATGGCCGCCCAGCAAGGCAAAGCGATCGTTGGCCTCGTTGAGCTTTGTTACCAGTTTTAAATAATCATCCGAATGGAAATCTGTCCGGGTGGAGATTTCTTCGGTAAGTTTCTTTATTTCGGCATCGAGAGCCAGATGTTCCTTAAATGCCTGTTTGGCTTCATCCAATACGTTTCGGCGGCTGTTGGGGTTCATCTCCTGCCTGAGATAACCCACAGTTTGTAAAGATGGGAAAGACACGCTTCCATTTTCGGGTTCCAGATCGCCTGCAATAATGTTGAGGAGGGTGGTTTTTCCTGCGCCATTTTTCCCCACCAGGCCGATACGATCGCGGTCGTTCACCAGGAACGACACATCATCAAAAATGTAGGTGCCTGTAAAATGTACTGATATGTTGTTTATTGAAACCAAATGCTAA
>JAIOZV010000078.1 GCA_021740425.1 Bacteroidales bacterium
TGGGATATTAACACATTCTGCAATGGCGTCTGGACAGGATACGACTGGGCTCAGACTTTTACTACCCTTGAAGATACTATAGTTTGCGAACCCGTAAATCAACTTGCCGAAAACATAACGGCACACAGTGCTGACCTAAGCTGGGAAGGACTGGATGGCCCGACCTGGGTAAGGTATTTCGAAACCGGTTCAGCACATTACAAATATCGCTATGCCGACACCACGAATATGCTCAGCCTTGAATTTCTTAAATGCGCTACCGAATTTACCTGGGAACTCAATACTTACTGCAATGGTATGTGGACAGGATATAACTGGCCTCAGGTATTTACTACCCTCGAAGACACTGCTGTTGTAAACTGCGAACCCGAAAATCTTACTGCCGGCAATGTCAGCTCAAATTCAGCCGACCTGAGCTGGGAAAGTATTCAGGGAGCTACCTATGTGAGATATTTCCCTGTGGGAACTCAAACATATAAATACGCATTCACCATCGAAACCGGTGTAAGCATTTTCAATCTTTTGCCTGAAACAGATTACGAATGGCAAATCAATAACTACTGCCAGGGTTCATGGACAGGCTACAACACAGGCGGTGCATTTACAACCTTGCCAGATACTGCCAGTGATTTCAATACTGCCGGCAATGAACCAAAAACATTTAAGGTTGCAGGAATGGAAACCAATGAAATTGCAAATTTCTACGCTTTCCCGAATCCGACAAAAATGCAGACACAAATTACTTTCACAACCGAAACCGTAGGCGCTTTTAACGTTCGTGTAATGAATCTTATGGGAAGTATAATTCAGGAACAATCATTAATTGCAAATGCAGGATTAAATACTTTAAGCATTGATTTGGGAAATCAGGGCAATGGAATTTATTTCGTGATTCTTACCTGGAAAAACAACATGGCAAAAATTAAACTTATCAAAAGATAACTTTTATAGAGCAGTATTAAAGGTAAAACCCCTGTACAAGTTTTCGTGCAGGGGTTTTTATTTTGGTAAAACCTAAAATTTTCGGGTTTGCTTACGTCGCTTTCTGAGTGCGATAGATATGGATATCAGCAAAACCATAATAGTAATAAATGTGCTAATCCTACCGATAAAATCGCCGTAAACCACATAAAAGGTCAGCTCATCATTGGCCTTGAGCTTGCTTTTTATAACTGCCGGCTTCCAGTAGCCTGTACTTTCAATTACATCGCCACGTTGATCGATAAAAGCAGAAATGCCTGTATTGGCTGAGCGCGCCAAAGAACGACGGGTTTCGAGTGCGCGCAGACGGGCAAAAGTAAAATGCTGACGATGTCCTGCTGTATTACCCCACCAACCATCGTTGGTGACAATACATAAAATATTGGCTCCATTCCTCACGAAACCATTCACAAAATCACCATAAATGGATTCGTAGCAAATGATGGGAGCAGCTTTAAATTTCCCGTCAAAGGAGCTGAAAACATCACGATTTTCAGAATATCCTAAACTCCCAACCGTTCCTCCCAGATCGAATGCAATTTGCTGGATGGGAGAAAGCAGGCGTTGAAAGGGCATTTTCTCAGGTCCGGGAACCAGTTTGGATTTATGATACATCCCCACCTCTTTGTTCTGGTTAAAAAATAAGGCGGTGTTGAAAGCTTCGTAGTATTTTTCAACATCCGAAAATTTGCGTGCGGTACTTGTTAATGGCTCGGCCTCATTAAACAACCTGAAAGTGGAGGCTCCTATGATGACATTAATGTCAGGATGCTTTCCAATAAACTTTCTGATTTGCCTCACCGATAAAGAATTTTCGATGGAAGCATGCCAGATGTCTTCCTGTATGGCCGATTCGGGACAAACCACAAAATCCGTTTCCGGAGTGATGAGTGAGTCGGCAAGGCTGAGATTGCGGGCAATAACTTTGCTTGGCGGCAGTACATATTGTTCCGTCCAGGGGTCGATGTTGGGCTGGGTAACAATTACCTCTGCCACTTCACCCTTTTCCTGGTAATTGTTATAAATTATCAGCGAAACAAGCAGTGGAACAATGGCGATGAGCAATGCCCTGGAAACCAGCCATACTTGTCGCAGGCCTGAAGTTGTTACAAGGTGGCTTTTAATGATTTTATAAATCAAAACATTCATTAAAAGTACCCACAGCGATCCACCAAAAGTACCTGTGTATTCGTACCATTGTACCCATTTGGTGTACATCGCAAAACCATTGCCCAGGTTAAGCCATGGCCATGACAAATCCCAGTCCAGATGTAAAAACTCAAAACTTATCCAATAAAATATCAGTAAATAAATGGCATCGGAACGTTTAAAAAACATTTGCTTGCTTAAGTGATAGACCATAAAGACGATGGCCATAAAAAGGGAATTGAGCAGAACCGCCATAACTGCCCCAAATATTGTGGAGTTCCAAATCCACCATGTGGTGAGTGAATTCCAAATAAAGAAGGCCAGGTAGCTGAATTGGAAAATGCTGTACTTATGAAACTTTTGGTGGTGTTCATCAAGATGGTCTATAATAAAAAGCAAAGGAACAAAACCAAGAAACAGTAAAAACGGAAACCCGTGCATTGGCCATCCCAGGCTTAATATTACCCCGGACAACACAGACAAAAGATATAAATGAACTTTTTTCATGTGGATGAATTAAAGTGAATCAAAAATAAATTTTAAGCCAAAGCCCGGATTTTGATTTTAATACAACAAATCATTGAATGGATAACGCTTGATGTGAATCTCTTTTACTTTTTCATAAACCAGATTTCTAAAATCATCCCAGTTATCCTTTTGTGTGGCCGAGATAAAAATTGCCGGATCATTGTTCTTGGCCATCCACGAGTTCTTCAATTCATCAAGAGTAACATTTTCAGGTGTTGGGTCTGTAAGGTCGTCTTCATTTTTATCAATCCAGGTATAGGCATCAATCTTATTAAAAACCATAATAGTAGGTTTGCCTGCACTTTCTATTTCTATGAGTGTTTCGTTAACCACGTGAATTTGCTCTTCAAAATCATGGTGCGAAATGTCCACTATATGAAGCAAAAGATCGGCTTCTCTCACTTCATCGAGTGTGGATTTAAAGGATTCTACCAGGCCATGCGGGAGTTTCCTTATGAATCCAACCGTATCGGAAAGCAGAAATGGCAAATTATCAACCACTACTTTTCTGACGGTAGTATCGAGGGTGGCAAAAAGCTTGTTTTCTGCGAAAACTTCAGCCTTTGCCAGTTGATTCATGATGGTGGATTTCCCAACATTGGTATAACCTACCAAGGCCACACGAATCATATTACCTCTTCCTTTGCGCTGAATGGTCATTTGCTTATCGATCAACTCCAGCTTTTTTTTAAGCAAGGAAATTTTATCACGAATTATCCGGCGGTCGGTTTCTATTTCTGTTTCACCGGGGCCACGCATTCCGATACCTCCACGCTGCCGCTCAAGGTGAGTCCATAAGCGGGTCAGCCGTGGAAGCAAATATTCCAATTGGGCAAGTTCAACCTGGGTTTTTGCATGAGCAGTCCTGGCTCTTTGGGCAAAAATATCAAGTATGAGGCCGGTACGATCGAGCACTCGTTTTTCGAGTACTTTCTCGATATTTTTAATTTGCGAACCACTTAGCTCATCATCAAAAACTACGATATCAATATTTTCAGCTTTTACAAATGCCGAAACTTCTTCGAGTTTTCCTGAGCCGATAAATGTTCTCGGATCAGGATAAGCAAGCTTTTGTTTAAATCGTTGCACTGGGATACCGCCTGCAGTTTCAACCAAAAATGCAAGTTCATCGAGGTATTCATCAATCCTCAATTCATCATCTTTTGCTGTTATTACGCCAACAAGTACTGCAGTTTCTTGTTTTATGGCCGTAGTTACATTTTGAGCCATATTTTTCCTGTTTTATTAAGTAAATAAACAATGGAGAATTATTAAAATTTCATTCCTTTTCTGATTCAACAATGGGTAAAATAAATTGTATTCCTTTAGAATCATCAAGAATTTCGATGACCGGTTCTTCGGCGTAGTTGTTTTGGGCTGCAAATGCTTTCAATCGGGGATATGCTTTATAAATTCCGGCATACAACGAAAAGCTGTTTACATAAGGCATCTCAATTATTGCAGCCTTTTGACGGGAAAATGTAAAAAGTTGGTATTTGTTTTCCAGCAAGCCTAACTCAGCAACCTGATTTTTTTCGATAACGCGGCCAATTTTGCACTTTAGCTGGCTTACTTCTGTGTTGCCGGGATCATCGTAGTAAATTCCAAAATCCTTGTAATTATCAATCCCGTCATCCCAAAGCATCCCAAACAATTTTTCTTTTATTTCATCGGTTTGGTTGTATTCACCTATATGATCCTCGAATACTGCATAAATGGGCCCGATGTCCTGTACCTTGAGCTCAACATTTAAAAAAAAACCTGAATACCAGGCTATAAAAACAAGCACCACCAAACCAATCCCAATAAACAAAAACAAATTCCTGATGGCTTTCATGGCAGATGTTTTTTACTATTCAAGTTTAGTTTATGGAAATATGGTTTTTTAAAAAAAAAAGCCTTAAAAACTTCTGAACCCGATAATTTCACGGGCTTCTTTTACAGTCTTCGCACTGCTTTCGCGGGCTTTTTCCGCTCCCATTTTCGCAACCTTACTCAGGTATTGCTCATTGGCGGCAACTTCAAGAATCCTTTCGCGCAAGGGTGTTGTAAATTGAATTACATCTTCGGCAAGTTGTTTTTTCAAATCACCATACCTGATGTTACAGGTATTGTATTGTTCTTCGAAGTAATCAACAGTTTCCTGTGTTGAAACCACCTTTAATAAGCTAAAGAGGTTTTCGATGGGTTCAGCTTTTGGGGCATTGGGTTCGGCAGGTCCGGCATCGGTAACGGCCCGCATTATTTTTTTGCGAATTGATTTAGGGTCTTCAGCCAAAAATACCGCGTTGCCTTCACCTTCTGATTTTCCCATTTTACCGCTTCCGTCAAGTCCCGGAATTTTTATCAGGTTGTCGCCGAAATTGAACGCCGAAGGCTCTGGAAAAAATTCGGTATTATACATTCTGTTGAACCTGCGGGCAAAAGTCCGGGTCATTTCCAGGTGTTGCTCCTGGTCTTTCCCTACCGGGACTTTATTGGCTTTGTGGATGATAATGTCAGCAGCCATCAGCGAGGGATAAGTAAGTAAGCCGGCATTTACGTTGTTGGGTTGTTTGCGGGCTTTTTCTTTAAAAGTGGTGACTCGTTCAAGCTCACCCATGTAGGCGTTCATATTTAACAACAGGTACAATTCGGCTGTTTCGGGCAAATCGCTCTGGATGTACAAAGTTGCCTTTTCAGGGTCAATTCCTGTTGCCAGATATTCCACCAAAACTTGTTTTACATTGCCATGCAAATCCTGTGGCGTGGGGTGTGTAGTTAATGAATGATAATCAGCAATAAAGAAAAAGCAATTATACTCTTCCTGCATCCTGATGAAATTTTTGATGGCACCAAAGTAATTTCCCAGGTGCAGATTTCCTGTCGGCCTTATGCCGCTCACAACTGTTTCCATGCGTATTGTTTTGTCAATATTAAATTCGGATAAATCAATTTTGCTTCACTTAAAAGCAAAGGGAGGGCAAAAGTAAAAATTTTATTGGTGATGTGATGAGGAGTATTCGGGACAAGATGTTACATCTTCAATTCATCGTTGTTCTTGTTAAAGAAATGGTATTCAAGAAAGTGGTGCGATGAGGATGGCTTAATATTCAGCCTGCATTTGTAATGCCACATCCATTTCAGGCGCAAGGAGGGCAAACCACGGGTGAGGTAGGCATGCAAAAACGGATGCGCCGTAATACTAAGTTTTTTCTCGTTCTGTTCCTGGACAAGGTATTGCAAATTGTTTTCAATCTGATCGATGATAAGCACCGTAGGTTTGCTTTCGCCGGTACCATCACAAACAGGGCATTTTTCAAGTATTTCAATTTTCATTGCAGGCCTTACCCTTTGCCTGGTAATTTGCACCAATCCGAACTTGCTGGGATGCAAAATGATGTGCTTGGCTTTATCACGCGACATTTCCTCTTTGAGTCTGAGAAAAAGTTGCCGCCGGTGTTTAGCTTCCGTCATATCGATAAAATCCACAACAATAATTCCGCCGATATCTCTCAGGCGCAACTGCCGCGCAATTTCAGTTGCCGCTTCCAAATTCACTTCAAGGGAGTTGCTCTCCTGATTTTTATCTTTGTTTACCCTGTGTCCCGAGTTTACATCGATGGTATGCATGGCTTCGGTGTGCTCGATAATAAGGTAAACACCACTTTTGATGGTAACAATTTTACCAAAGGAATTTTTGATTTGCTTGTCAATACCAAAATGTTCGAAAATGGGTTTGGAGCCGGAATAGCTTTTTACGATTCCAACTTTTTCGGGGGCAATGTGCTTGATAAAAGTTTTAACCTCCTCGGCCAATGCTGAATCGTTGATATGAATATTGTTAAACGATTCGTTGAGATGATCGCGCAGCATGGCAGAAGTACGGTCGAGCTCACTGACAATTTTCTTGGGAGCTTCAACTTTGTTAAGCTTTTTGGAAATCGACTGCCATTTTTCAATCAGTTCTTTGAGGTCGGAATCGAGTTCAGCCACCATTTTGTTCTCGGCAGCGGTGCGAACGATTACGCCAAAGTTGTTTGGTTTAATGCTTTTGATGAGGCGCTTTAAGCGCTTACGTTCATCAAAGCTTTTAATTTTTTGTGAAACCGAAATCCTGTCGGCCAATGGTACAAGTACAAGGTAGCGTCCTGCAAAGGAAATTTCGGAGGAGATTCTGGGGCCTTTTGTTGAGATGGGTTCTTTGGCAATTTGAACCAGGATGGGTTGGTTGATTGATAAAACCTCAGAAATTTTTCCGGTTTTCTCAATATCGGCTTCAAGCCGGAATTCACTAAGTGGCAGTGTGCTAATCTTTCCGGCACTGGCCAAGCGCGTGTATTTGATTAGCGAGCGTACCTGTGGACCCAGGTCAAGATAGTGTAGAAAAGCATCTTTTTCATAACCTACATTTACAAATGCTGCGTTGAGCCCCGGCATGAGCTTACGCACCTTGCCAAGATATACATCGCCAACTGAATATTTCTTATTGGATTTTTCCTTCGTAAGTTCTACCAGATGCTTATCCTCGAGCAACGCAATATCAACTCCTGAGGAATTTACATCGATAACTAAATCCCTGTCCACGCCCTGTTAATTTTGTAATAATTTGTTTATTAGTGATTCCTGACCCTGATATTTGTCGGCATAAAAAAATTATCGCACAATATCAAAAAGGTATTTTCTGACATCATGCAATAATTTATTAAATCTTAAAGCAATTACTTCTTCTTATGCCTGTTTTTCCTCAAACGTTTTTTGCGCTTGTGTGTTGACATTTTATGTCTTTTTCTTTTCTTTCCACTTGGCATTTCTCAACCCTTTCTATTTAACATTTACATTATCTTTTACTTCATTAACGAAGGTTTTCGCCGGTTTAAAAGCCGGAATATTGTGAGCAGGAATAATAATGGTTGTATTTCTTGAAATATTCCTTCCTGTTTTTTCTGCCCTTTTCTTGATGGTAAAGCTACCAAAGCCTCTTAAATAAACGTTCTCGCCATTAACCATGGAGTTCTTAATGGTGTCCATGAATGCCTCAACAGTTGTTTGTACGTTCGACTTCTCTATTCCTGTTTTGTTGGCAATCTCTGCTACAATTTCTGCTTTTGTCATAATACTATTTAAAGATTTGATTATTAGATTTGTAAATAGGGCTGCAAATATATAATTTTTTTTTATTCAACAAGAATTTGATTTATTTTTAAAATTTTGTGAATCAGTGAAATGCCCGAATATTTTTTTGTCCATCCACAAAAAGTACATTTATCTTTATGCCTTGGGACTTGAACAATTTCCACGATTTAAAGTTTCGCAAATAGCGATTTTAATCAGACTTCATCATGCCCAACATCGAAAAACTTCTGCAATGGTACGATATTAACCATCGCATTTTGCCCTGGCGAAGCACCTCGGATCCCTACAAAATATGGCTTTCGGAAATTATACTTCAGCAAACACGTGTTGACCAGGGATTAAATTATTATCTGAAATTTATCGATAAATTCCCTGCCATCGAAGATTTGGCTCATGCCGGTGAAGACGAGATTCTGAAACTCTGGCAGGGATTGGGCTATTACTCGCGAGCCAGAAACCTGCACAAAACAGCCAAAACAGTATGCCATCAACACGGTGGCATCTTTCCAAAAACCTACCACGAAATATTAAAGTTAAAGGGCGTTGGCCCCTATACTGCCGCAGCCATTGCATCCATCGTCTTCGATGAACCCAAACCTGTTGTTGATGGCAATGTAATGCGTTTGGTGAGCCGCTGGTACGCCATCGATGAGGCGGTGAACAGCGCCTCCGGCATCAATCAGATAAAAGAAATACTCGCTCAGCTCATCGATAAAAACCAGCCAGGGAAATTCAATCAGGCGATGATGGAATTTGGTGCAGGTTTCTGTAAACCCAAAAATCCAGATTGTTTCCAGTGTATTTTTAAGGATCAGTGTCTTGCATTTCAAAAGAACAAAGTGGCCATACTGCCACGAAAAAACTCGACAGTGAAGGTTAAAAACAGATATTTCAACTACCTCTTTATCAATTTTATTCAGGATGGTGAAATTTTTACTTTTCTTAAAAAACGTCAGGAAAATGATATCTGGAAAGGTCTGTACGAATTTCCTTTAATCGAAACACTACATGAAACCGGCATCATGGAATTGTTGAGGAACAACGAGGAAATGATCCCTGGAAGCCCCGACCAGTTGGTAATTGAATCCATTTCAAAAAAATACCTTCACAAGCTCACCCACCAAAGGATCAATACCTGTTTTATAAAAATGGAATTTAATGGTTCGCCTGGCGAAAATGCTTACCCATATTTAAAAACCCCGCTATCAACGATCCGGACATACCCTGTTTCCAGATTGACAGACAAATACCTGAATGATTGTGGTTTGTAGCTCAGTATTAATTTTATCATAAGTTTTTTACATGGCTTGTGCAAAAACCGGGAATAAAGGTGCAGTGAGTTGGAAAATTTACTGCTTAAATCCTATTATTAACAATTAGTTAAAGGCATGAAACCAAACCTGATAGTTGAAATAATTATACCTTTGCCGTCAGGAAAAAAGTTTTTTCAAACATAAAATTCATACAGAAAATGACAGATAAAGTATTAGAAATTGTAAAACCCGGCGTTGTAACGGGTGATGATGTTCAGAAAATTTTTGAAATCGCTGCCAGAAACCATTTTGCACTGCCGGCAGTAAATGTTGTGGGCAGCAATTCGATTAATGCTGTTATGGAAGCTGCGGCTAAAGCCAATTCACCGGTAATTATTCAATTTTCGAATGGTGGTGCTGCTTTTAACGCCGGAAAAGGCCTCTCCAATGCCAACGAACAAGCAGCCATTGCAGGTGCAATAACAGGCGCCATGCATGTACATAAAATTGCCGAAATGTATGGTGTTCCTGTGATTCTTCACACCGACCATGCTGCCAAAAAGCTGTTGCCCTGGATTGACGGTCTGCTGGACGAAGGTGAAAAATTCTTCGCACAGCACGGTAAGCCACTTTTCAGTTCACACATGCTCGATCTTTCTGAAGAGCCCATCGAAGAAAATATTGCGATTTGCAGGCAATACCTCGAACGCATGAGCAAAATAGGAATGACCCTCGAAATTGAGCTTGGAATTACAGGTGGTGAAGAAGATGGCGTTGACAATTCCAATGTTGACAGCTCAAAATTGTACACCCAGCCCGAGGAAGTTTCGTTTGCTTACGAAGAACTCAAAAAGGTGAGTCACCGTTTTACCATTGCTGCCGCCTTTGGGAACGTTCATGGTGTTTACAAACCAGGCAATGTAAAACTGGAACCGATCATCCTGAAAAATTCACAGGATTATATTCAAAAGAAATTCAATACAGGACACAATCCTGTAAACTTTGTATTTCATGGAGGATCAGGTTCTCCTCAGGAGAAAATCCGTGAGGCCATTAGCTATGGAGCCATCAAAATGAACATCGACACCGACACCCAATGGGCAGCCTGGGAAGGTGTTATGAATTATTACAAGAAAAATGAAGGCTATCTGCAGGGACAAATCGGAAATCCTGACGGTGAAGACAACCCCAACAAGAAATACTATGACCCCCGCAAATGGCTTCGCGAAATGGAAGGCAGCATGGTGAAAAGGCTTCAGGTAGCTTTTGATGACCTGAATTGCATGAACAGAAATTAATGAAAAAGATTGTTTGGTGATGTGTTGTATCACCTCATTGCCCCTTGGATCCACCTTATCGGAGGTTCTAAGGGGTATTTTTTTTGGCCGGCAAAATGTGGCTGAATGCAGCCCAAAAGAATTGTTTCAAGAATTTTGCTTTGTATCAGGCATTCTGTAATAGAAGCAGACCTTATGATCCGCCGGGGCTTCCACAATAAGGTGGCTTGTGAGAATGAAGTTGGAAAGGTACGAAAATATTCCTGTGAATTCAATGGGTTGATGGCTCGGTGCGCTGATGCAGCGGCCTTGTGCCATGGCAGCGGCAAGGATTGAAGTAGTATCACAGCGAGAGGCTGGTAAAGCGGAAAGCCCGCCTGGCAGCCCAAAAAGATTAAATAACGGTGAGGCTGGCCTGATAGCCTCATAAAATGTACGAAACCTCAGGAATAATTTTGGCGATGAACAATAGAATGCGCGTGAAGGAGTATTGATATTGTTTTGAAAATGTTTGAAACATAATTTCTTTAATTTTGAGGGCTGAATTTTTTGATGAAATTAAATTTGAAATTATATACCATTTTTCTTTTTGTGCTGGCAGCCTTGATTTTTTGGGAAGGGACAGCCACAGCACAAACCTACGATTCTACCTTTTATCCCAGGGATTCATCGGCAGTGCTTTATTTTAGGAATAAACTGGATACTTACAGCCCGGTAAAACTGACTCCGATTGATACAACACTTACGGATTTTGAGGCATACAACCCCTTGGATACCATGTATTTTTTTTATGCCTCGCTGGGAAATGTAGGTCTGGCCTACAAAAACCTGGATTTCACTTTGCAGAATAAGGTAGGCTTTGATTATGGAATAAATACCTTCAAAGCCTATTTTCTTGATCAACAGGACATAAAATATTACCTTAACCCAAGAGCTTACACCGAAATCGGATATGTTACAGGTGCAGACAAAGAACAACTATTTAACGCTTCGCACCATCAGCGGGTGTTTAAACGCCTGGCGCTGGGCGTGGATTTTAACCTGATCAACTCCCTTGGCACTTATCAGCGGCAAAAGTCTGATGATGTGAAAGTGGCCGTAAGCGGGCAATTTTTTACAAAAGATTTGCGCTATGGTGCGATTGCAAATTACACCAATGCCAGAGTTAGGGTGCGCGAAAACGGAGGCATTATTTACGATTCGATTTATGAACAGGATATCGAAACCAACCGCTCGATTATCGATATCCATCTCACCGAAGCTGAAAATAAACTCCGCAAGTCGGGCTTGTACCTTCAGCAGTATTTTCAATTGTCGCGAAAAATCAAAAAGCCAAAAAATGACAGTGTGCCTGCGCCTGTTAAAACATTCAGGCTGAAATTTGGCCGGATTGCCCACTCATTCAGCTACAACCGGTATTCACAGGTTTACACTGATGCCAGCCCCAATGTGGAATATTATCCAAATATTTACATTGATTCTGTCAACACCTATGATTCGGTTTATTTTCAAACTATGGAAAATACTTTTTCGTGGACGAATGCTGACTATCTGGATCGGCTCAGCTCTCAGCCTTTTATTATCCAATTCGGGATAAAGCATCAAATTGGAAATGTGAAATGGAATGAAGTCCTTCCTGCCATTTCCTCTGCACCGACATACAAAGATGGGATAGCCGGCGATAAAGTTTTTGGGGATCCTGATTTAACAGGTACACAAAATGTGTTGTCGAAAAGTACATTTAGTCATTTTATTCCATACGGGGAAATCACCATTTCACCCCATCCCTTTATTAAGGTATTTGGGAAGGCTTCGTATGTGCTGACCGGAGATGACTACCAGGGCGATTACAATGTTTACGGCCTGGCAAAATTCCAGATTTTGAGAAATAAACCCTACAAAACGGCATTTAACTTTGCCCTGGATCTGTCGAACACTGAGGCTCCCTATTTTTACCGGCATTATTATTCGAACCATTTCATTTGGGACAATGATTTTTCAAAGGTGAGTACCAATAAGCTCTCGGCGTTTATAACGCAACGCACCACAAAAATCGGGGTGGATGCAATCACCATGAACGATTACCTTTATATCGCTGCCGACACACTACCCCGCCAGTTTGGTTCATCCATCGAAATTTTAAAAGCCTATTGGTATCAGCGGTTTGTTTTGGGAAAGTTTGACGTGGATGGCAGGTTTGTTTACCAAAAAGTTTCGGAGCAGGACATCATCAGGCTTCCTGAATTTATGGCCTATTTTACCGTAACTTTTAATTTGCAATTGTTTAAAGGGGCTTTAAAAACCAGGTCGGGTTTTGATATTTATTATTTTACGAAATATTATGCTGACACCTGGATGCCCGCCATCAGAAGTTTTTACCCACAAAATGAAATGGAGTTGGGAGGCTATGTGCATGCCGATTTCTTTCTTGACTTTAATGTGGCCCGTACCCGTTTTTTTATGAAAATGCAAAACATCCTGCAGCCTTTTATGGAGAATAATTATTACCAGGTGCCACATTATCCCCTCCAGGACATGGCTTTTAAATTTGGCCTCTCGTGGCGGTTTCATGATTAGCCCAGGCTGATATTATGCAACTGACGCGAAATAAATACCGTGTTTTTACCCTCCTCTTTTTTCTTTCGGGATTTGCCGGACTTATTTATGAATCGGTGTGGACGCAATACCTCAAAGCTTTGCTGGGCCATGCAGCCTTTGCCCAAACTTTTATTCTTATTGTTTTTTTGGCAGGATTAGCAGCAGGCTCCTGGCTTGGCGGTAATCTGATCATGCGTTATTCAAGGTTGTTTCGGCTCTATGGCTTTGCCGAACTGGGCATCGGAGTGCTTGCCTTAGCTTTTCACCCCATATTTATTTGGATAAAATCGTTTGTTATTGAAAATTCAGCGCATGTGTTGGCTGAGCCTTTTGGCTATGTATTTATTTTTTTACTCACATTTCCAGCTACCTTAATGTTGGGTTCAACATTTCCGCTTTTGGCAGGAGCCTTTCAGGATGGTTTCCCTGAAAAAAAGGAAAGGGCAGTTTCTTACTTATATTTTATAAATTCTGCAGGAGCAGCCCTTGGAGTTCTGGCATCAGGATTCCTGCTGATCCCGAAGTTTGGGTTGCCATACACCATTTTGACTGCCGGCATTATTAACCTGTTCATCGGCCTGGTTTCCTTACATTTTTCGAAAACATTCGCTGAATTAAAACATACACAACACTCCGAAAGCATTGCTGACCTGCCACGGAAAAGGTTTTCAATGAATGCTGTTTTGACGGTGGCATTACTTACAGGAGCCTCCTCCATGATGTATGAAGTGGGTTGGATCAGGCTGCTAAGTATGGTTCTGGGAAGTTCGGTGCAGGCTTTTGAGCTGATGATAAGCGCGTTTATTTTTGGATTAGCCTTGGGTGCATTGTGGATGTATGGCCGGATTGCCGGGCTTAAATCTCCTCATATTTTTTTGATTCGGGTGCAATTGCTGATGGGGATGCTAGCCATTTTTTCACTTGTTATTTATAATCAAAGCTACAATTTGATGGAGTTTTTGCTGAACCGGATTCCACGAGATGGGGGAGGCTATTGGCTTTTCAACCTGGGGAGCAATGGTATTGCTTTTTTGGTAATGCTGCCTGCTGCAATTTGCGCGGGCATGACCCTGCCCCTGATGATAGCTGTTTTACAAAAAGAAGGTGAAAGCCGGAGGGTAATCGGTAATGTTTATGCCTTAAACACCATGGGGGGAATTATTAGTGTATTGCTGGCTTTTCATTTTTTGATGCCTGTATTTGGACTAAAATATTTAATGATCGGTGCCGGAGGGCTTGATGTTTTTGCCGGAATCGGACTCATCATCTTTTACCGGAGGCACCGGGCTATACAGGTATTTTCGCTTGCAGCCGCTGCGGTGATTCTTCTTGCAATTGCAGTAGTTTGGTTTCGCCCCGACCCCATTAAAATGGCCTCAGGGGTTTTCAGGTATGGGAAAATTGATGCTGACAAAAAAATACTTTTTCACAAGGATGGCAAAACAGCTTCTGTGGCTATGGCTGAAAGTATTGGCGGAAATCTTGTCCTCACCACAAACGGCAAGCCCGACGCAAGTATCAATATTGTGGGCAGAACCTCGGGCGATGAAGCCACGCAGGTTTTGCTTGCTGCCCTGCCTTTATCGATCATAAACAACCCTGAGCAAGTGGCAGTGATTGGACTTGGATCAGGAAAAACTGCGCATACGGTGCTGATGAATCAAAGGATTTTATCGGTGGATGTGATAGAAATAGAACCCGCCATAGCTGAGGCTGTTCAATATTTTAAA
Organism: Bacteroidales bacterium; assembly: GCA_021740425.1. Lineage (GTDB taxonomy): Bacteria > Bacteroidota > Bacteroidia > Bacteroidales > 4484-276 > SABY01. Next base: position 14,632 of record JAIOZV010000078.1, read on the forward strand.
CCCTGGGTTGAAAATATTTTTTATGATCAAAGATTCAGTCTTTACATTGATGATGCCCGGAATTATTTATCAGCTTCCGTAAAAAAATACGACCTGATTATCTCCGAACCTTCAAATCCGTGGATTGTTGGGATGTCGGGGTTATTTACCGGACAGTTTTACGAAATGGTAGAATCGGCTTTGACTGACAGGGGTGTTTTTGTTCAATGGATGCACATTTACGAAATGAATATGCAACTTTTTGTTTCGGTAGTAAAAGCATTCTCACCACATTTCGACGATTACCAGATTTATTTTCTGGATGACGGTGATGTGGTTTTACTTGGCAGGAAAAGCGGAAATCCGGGTTTCCCGGGAAGTGATATTTTTACAAATACATCAATTAAATCGGAGCTTTTAAAACTTGGGATAGAAAGTAAAAATGATTTGATGCTTCGATACTTCGGCAGCAAACAAACCCTCGATCCCTTTTTCTTTTCTTACGGCGAGCCTGCCAACAACGATTTTTATCCTACCCTCGAATATGGTGCGCCCAGGGCAAGATTTCTTAACGAATCTATTCGTGAGTTTGATGAGTTGTTGACTTCCCCGGTTCCTGTGTTGAAATCATTTTCTGCACAGCCAACAATATTCGCTGAGCATTTGGGTCCCGATTATGCTTTCTTATTATCAGAACAATATCGAAATGCTGATAAGATTTTTACTATTTTCAGGGAAGTTGAACAGGGTAATTTTGTTACTTATGGAGCCCTCGGCATTGATTTGGCTTTGCTGGTAAGGAACGTACTTTCGATAAATACCAATCATTTTGATAAATCCGGAGTTGAAGGTTGGCTGAAGTACCTGCGATCGTTCACCGAAAAGACAATGCCCTTTCTCGATCCCGGGCAAATGGAAATAATCTGGGATGTGCTTGAGTCGGCCTCAGGATTCCAATATCTCGGTGCTTATCAAAAACTTGAAGTAAGATTGTACAGGGCAATTGGGGAAGACGATTATCAAAGCATCCTTAAATTGACAAAACAGTTTAGAAATGATTTGCCTCCAATTGGGAGTAAATTTGAAGAAATTCAACTTACAGCCTTGAGTTGGGCCTTGATTAAAGCCGGCGAAGTAGGGGAGGTGAAGCTCATTTTAGAGAGCTATCCAAATTTGTCTGATCAATCTGCTGTACTTAGGTTCCTGAAAAGTATTGCAGAGGCTCCGATGGGTTTTTGATAATACTCAGGGCTGATTGAAGGCTGTTCGCAGCGTTAAAATAGTTGTAAACTAATTAAAATCCATCCCGAAAATTTCGGCAAGGGCATTTCTGGTCTTTGTTTTGATTTCCTCAAAATCCATTGCTTTACCCAATTCTTTTTGGAGTGAGGTAACCAACTTGTCAGTGAACCCGCAAGGATTGATCATTTCAAAAAACTTTAAATCGGTATTCACATTAAAAGCAAAGCCATGCATCGTAATATGGCGGCTTGCCTTTACACCTATGGCGCATATTTTCCGTGCCCTTCCGGGGATGTTGGGATCGAGCCAAACGCCGGTAGCCCCTTCCAGCCTTTGCCCCGCCAGTTCATAATCTTCCAATACCTTGATGATGCTTTCTTCCAGTTTACTGATGTACGATTTCACACCCAGACTACACGACTCAAGATCCAAAACAGGATAGCCACCAATTTGTCCGGGGCCATGATAGGTGATATCTCTGCCACGGTTGGTTTTGA
>JAIOZV010000079.1 GCA_021740425.1 Bacteroidales bacterium
TTTTAACAACAGATTGCGCAAATTCCTTTACATCGCCTTCAATTTCGGTGGTTTTTCCTTCAAAATAGCTTTCAACCTTTACAGTAATTTGGGTAATCAGGTGATCCAGTGCATTATGATCAGCCTGACGGTAATTATCGGCCTGCCCTATGCCGTAAAGGTATTTGCCGGAAGATTGGATTTCCAGGATTTCGCTCTCGGATTGCGCAATAACAGCGTTGAAAAAGCAGCAAATAAAAATGACAGAGATGATTTTTTTCATTGTTTTGATTTTGATTCTAAAGCCAAAAGTAATAAAAAATCAATTTTTATAACTTTGTAACCTTTCCCAATTTCCAGCGTTTATTGCTTCAAATTTTAAAACACGTTTTTTATGAAAAAACTTATAATCATCATTGCAATAATTTTTGCGGCTTTTTCGAATGAAGCCCAAGATTTTAACCATCAAAAAATGGACAGCCTGTTTGCTAAAATTGAAGCAAACTACAAAGGCATGGGCAGCATTTCGATTTTCAGGGATGGCACTGAGGTGTATAGCAATTCCATAGGTTTTGCAGATATAGAAAATGGAACCAGCGCCAACTGGGAAACTGTTTACCGGATTGGCTCAGTTTCAAAAACCTTTACTGCCGTCATTATTATGCAGCTTGTGGAAGAAAAAAAAATTGATCTGAACACCAGTCTCAGCAATTTCTTCCCCGAAATCCCAAATGCCAAAAAAATTACCGTGGAGCAAATGCTCAGGCACCGAAGCGGCCTCTTCAATTTTACCGACAAACCCGATTATACGTCATGGATGGAACAAGCCAAAACCAGAGAACAAATGCTAAATATTGTGGCCAAAAACGGAACAGTATTCGAGCCTGATGAAAAGTCGGAATATTCCAACACCAATTTTTTACTGCTTTCCTATATTGCCGAGGATATCGAAAACAAGTCTCTCGCCGAAATCCTTTATGAAAGGATTGTAAAACCTTGCAGCCTGAAACACACCTATTACGGAGGCAAAATAAATCCCGAAAAAAATGAAGCCCGTTCGTACAGGAAGAACGCTGACTGGAAACCGGACACGGAAACCGACATGAGCATTCCCTCAGGGGCAGGTGCCATTGTTTCAACCCCGTGCGATCTCAACACATTTTACAATTGCCTCTTTACGGGGAAACTTGTTTCGGAGTCATCGCTGCAAGCCATGATGGATATCAGGGAAAACTTCGGCATGGGTTTATTCACTTTTCCTTTCTATGAACAAACCGCATACGGGCACACCGGTGGCATTGACGGATTTCAGTCGAACGTTGCCTGGTTTCCTGATAGCCGCATGGCAATAGCATACACTGCAAACGCTGTTGATATGTCGGTGAATGACATTTTAATCGGGGTGCTAAGTATTTATTTTGGCAAGGATTATAAGCTTCCTGATTTTAGTCCCCCCATTGAGGTGTCCATCAAGGAAATGGATAAGTACACCGGGGTTTACAGCGCACCGGATTTTCCCCTTAAAATAACTGTCATGCGCGAAGAAAATACTTTGATGGCTCAGGGAAGCGGGCAGCCTGCCTTCCCTTTGGAAGCCTTTGAAAAAGATAAGTTCAGGTTTGATCAGGCCGGGTTAATCATCGAGTTTATTACAAAAGAAAATAAGCTGATTTTGAAACAGGGAGGCCAGGTTTTTGAAATGCAAAAGGAATAGATAACCTGCAATGTCTGAAAATTGCATCATTTTAAAAGGTTCCGGTTTTCATCAAATACCGGAACTTTCATTTTGTGAAAAACGTAAATTTTTGTCACCATTTCTGGCTAAAATTTATAATATTGCGGGCATCAATTTTCAATTGGGAAAAAATGAATATCAGGAGAATAAAATTTATTACGATGCTGCTCATTGCGCTCATAGCTTTTGGATGCACCGGAAACAAAGAAAAAAAACAAGCAGATAAAAAGATGAATCTTAAAAAAGAAATTTTTGGCGAAACGGATGGAAAAGAGGTGTTTCAATACACCCTGACCAATGAAAACGGTATAATCGCAAAAATCCTGAATTATGGAGGGATCGTTACACAATTGTGGATTCCTGATAAAAACGGCAACCCCGAAGATGTTGTGCTGGGATACGATAGCCTGCAGGGATATCTCGACGACACACCCTATTTTGGAGCGCTTGTGGGCAGGTATGCCAACCGGATTGCAGGTGGAAAATTCACCATCGATGGCCGGGAGTACACGCTGGCTCTCAACAATGGCGCCAACAGCCTGCATGGCGGGATCAAAGGTTTCGACAAAGTTGTTTGGGATGCTGAGGATTTTATTTTTCCCGACAGCGCGGGAATTATCCTTACCTATCTTAGCGAGGACGGAGAGGAGGGCTTCCCGGGGAATTTGAAGGTAAAGGTGATTTATACTCTTACAAATAACAACGAACTAAAAATCGAATATGAGGCCACAACTGATAAACCCACCACGGTAAACCTTACCCATCACAGCTATTTCAACTTAAAAGGACAGGGTAACGGGGATATTTTAGGGCATCAAATGCAAATCCTGGCAAACAAATTTGTACCAGTTGATGAAACGCTTATCCCGACAGGCGAACTTAAAGCCGTCGAAAATTCGGCAATGGATTTTACTACCCCACATGCCATTGGTGAACGTATAGCCCAGGTGGCAGGGGGCTATGATCATAATTGGGTGCTGAACACGGAGGTTGAAAAAAAATTGCGGATGGCTGCCAAAGTTACCGAACCGCAAAGCGGCAGGGTGATGAAGGTTTATACCAACCAGCCAGGCATTCAGTTTTATTCTGGAAATTTCCTGGATGGAAGCCTTACTGGGAAGAAGGGTAAAGTTTATAATAAACATTATGGCTTTTGTCTGGAAACCCAGCATTATCCTGACTCTCCGAATCAGTCAGGTTTTCCACCGGTGATTTTAAGACCCGGAGAAACATATCAAACCACCACAATTTATAAGTTTGAATAAATTATTGCCAGTTTTCATGAGTCGGGGATTAGGGTGGCCAAAATGAATTTTGATGGAATCAAATGTGAAATTCTTTATATTTGCCCACTTTCAGTTATCAATCAAACAATTACAAATTTTAAATTAAACGTATGGAATTTAACAGCATTCCTGAAATGATCAGGGATCGCGCTGCCAAATACCAGGACAGAGTGGTGTTGAAGTATCGCGACAGACATGCAAAGGATACCATCATGTCCAAAACATGGAACCAACTGGCAGATGAAACCTCCAAACTTTCGCAGGTATTGATTTCAGAATCATATTCCAAAGGCGATAATATCGGGATTTTTAGTTCAAACTGCCCTGAATGGATCATAAGCGACCTGGCCATTCTTGACATCCGTGCGGTTACCGTTCCGTTTTTCTCAACGGCCAGCCGTGAACAATGTAAATACATTGTGGACGAAACAGGCATGAAACTGATGTTTGTTGGGGATCAGGTGCAATTGGATATAGCCTTATGGCTCCTCGAAAACACCGGTTCATTGCAGCGAATCATTGTTTTCAACGATGTCCTGGAGCTTAAAAATGCCAATTGTATTTTGTATAAAGATTATCTTAACGAACCTGTAGATAAAAAAGAACAGCTTACAAAAATCCGTCAGTCGGCCACAGTTGATGATCTGGCAACCATACTTTACACCTCAGGAACAACCGGTGAACCGAAGGGGGTTATGCTCAGGCACGAAAGTTTTATCTATACCTTTCCCTTGCACAAAAAACGGTTGGATTTGAATGAAAATGATTTATCAATGGCCTTTTTGCCGTTAAGCCATATTTTTGAGCGCACCTGGTCATTCTATGTATATTATGTGGGTGGAACAAACTTCGTCCTCGACAATCCCAAAGAAGTAATCGAAGTACTGCCTCTTGTCAACCCCACCATTCTGTGCGTGGTTCCCCGGTTTTACGAAAAAACATACGAAGGGATTCTGACGGAAAAAAACCGGTGGCCGGCATATAAACAGAAAATTTTCGACTGGTCGATCAATGTGGGCTATCAAGTTAGTTCGTACCGTCAAAACAGCAACCCGCTTCCCGGACTGCTAAAACTAAAACATACCATTGCTGAAAAGCTTGTGCTTAAAAAACTCAGAAGCATTTTTGGGAAAAATATCAGATCCACACCATGCTCAGGAGCAAAATTACCTTTGCACCTGCTTAAGTTTTTTCACGCTGCCGGAATATTCGTAAATTATGGATATGGTGCTACGGAAACCACAGCTACCGTTTCTTGTTTCAAAACTGACAGTTATGAATTTGAATCCGTTGGATCGGTAATGCCGGGTGTGGAAGTAAAGATTGGTGAAAACAACGAAATATTGGTGAAAGGAAAAACGGTTTTTGCAGGCTACTACAAAAAACCTGAAGAAACAGCCGAATCGATGATTGACGGATGGTACAGAACCGGAGACGAAGGAAATATTTCAGCACTTGGCAACCTGGTAATGACTGACAGAATTAAGGATTTGATGAAAACATCCGTAGGAAAATACGTGTCGCCTCAAAAAATTGAAACCTTGCTGGGGCAATATTCACTCATCGAACAATTGGTGGTGGTTGGTGACGACAGGAAATATGTTACAGCTTTGATTGTTCCTGAAATGGGTAAATTAAAAGACCTCGCTGAGATGTACAAAATCGAATATGAAAACGAACGTGAATTGTTGAACAATGAGCAAATTATTTTTCATATTAAGGAAAGAATGGAAAGGTTGCAGACTTCGCTTCCAAATTATGAAAAAGTAAAGCATTTTACCCTTTTGGAAGAGCCTTTTACTATCGAAAATAATATGTTGACGAGCACTTTGAAAACCAAAAGGAGAGTCATCGAAAAAACCTATGCAGCCTTGATCGATAAAATGTATTAGTCTTTTTTGAGCTTCCAGCGCCGGTGCGACCAAAGCCAGTTGCCTGGATTTTTCAGGATTACATCTTCCAGCCTTTTGGCATAAGCAGCGGTAATTTCGCCGGGTTTCGTTTCGGTGGGGTTTTTGGTTATTAACGATAATTCCAGGGTGTAATATCCTCTCTTTACACGCTGAATATCAACAAACACAACCGGCAGGTCTTTTTGCCTGGCATATTTTTCAACGCCATGAAGAAAAGCAGTTGGCTGTCCTAAAAAGTCAACCCAAATGGCATTTGTGGATTTCGACGGACTTTGATCGGCAGCCATGATAAAAATTGCCCTCGAATTATCCAATGCCTCAAATATCTGGCTCGTTTGCCGCGTAGATGCCAGCATTGTCCCGGTGCGTGAACGGTTCTTGCGAATTCTGCGATCCATATACGGATTACTCAAAGGGGTGTAAAATGCTGCAATTTTATAATCGAGCTGAAGTGCAGGCGACAAGGCTCCCCATTCCCAGTTACCGTAGTGGCACGGTGTGGCAATGATGTTTTTGGAGGAGTTTTTATATGGATTTAAAAATTCAGGATTCAAAATTTTGTGCCGCTTTACAATTTCTGAGCGCGACATGGTAAAAGCCTTAAAGCCTTCAACAAGAACATCCATCAGGTTTTTATAGGCATCTTTGGTTAATTTTTTTATTTCGTCCTCGCCGGCATTTGGGAAACAGCGCTTAAGGTTGGACACAATCACATTTTTACGATAGCCAAAAACATCCTTTAATAAGAAACGTGCAAAATCAGAAAATGTGTAAAGCAACCAAAAGGGCAGTATGCCAATCAGGAGTATAAAAAAATAGGCAAGAGCTGTAAGTACTACATTCATGCGACAAAAGTATAGTTTTTCGGGAATGCATCACACGACATCTAGTGGTAATTTGCTTCACGTAATTTGGGGTTATTTGCTACGCGTCATTATCTGCGCGTTATTAGCTGCTCGTAATTGGGGTTTATTGATTTTCATATCATAGTCTGCTGGGTTCCGGTTGACGGATTTTGGTTACTGGTTATTGTTGAATAACGAAAAACCAATAACCAATAACGAAAAACCAAAAACCAATAACGAAAAACCAATAACGAAAAACCAATAACGATTAACCAATAACGATTAACCAATAACGAAAAACCAATAACCTTTAACAATTATCCCCGGGCTTCATTCCATATCACCGATTCTTTGTAATTTTGAACTTTATTAAAAAAATACATCATGGAAAACCAAAACATACATTACAATAAGCGCAGAATAGAAATTCCTTCCCTGTTCTTTGATTCGATTACCGGCAAGCCTTTTCAAACCTGCCAGGTATGCCAAAAGCAATTGTTCGACACCCATTCTAATTACATCATCGAGAAGGTGTTCAGGAAGAATTTTACAAACGGAAAAATTGAATCGATGTTCGAATATGCCATTTGTTTTGATTGTGCCCTAAAGCTCACCCAAAGTTACTCCAAAGAGTCGAAAGAAAATCTTGAACGCTTTTTTAAAGAAAATGTGGAAGAAAACCTGGCCCAACAGCAACAACCCAATCTTAGCTCTGAGCGCGAGATCATGGAACATCTCTCACGTTGCTCCATCACAGGTAAGTCGGTTACTGAGTTGGATGAATATCAGATTGTTGGCCAATTTAACGGAAGTTATCTGAATCCTCAAATGACACCGTTTATGATGGGCAACGGGAGTATGGATGATGTTCAGGAATTGCTATCGGAAAAAACCCTGGATGAAATCGATGATTTCACAGGCAAATACCTCACCGGACCCCCTGAGTTTCGGGAGTTCTTTAAAGTACCAAAGAGAAGGCCAATCCTGGTTTAATCAGAAAAATTCATAAATTCTCTACAATTAAGAAATACCAATCCCAAAATTTCGGGAGGTTCATTACATTCCCCAAAATTGGTATCGAATGTTCGGGGTAAATCGGGGTTTCACGAGCTGCAACGCACTATCCATCACACATTCATCCAATTCGCTTCGCTTTTAGATGAATAGTTCGGATTAACGATACGCCTGTGTTCATTATGAAATAAAAAAAAACCGGGACGATAATGGTTAATTGTCCCGGCTTAAAATATAGCAAAGTATATCTATTTCTTTTTAGCAAAAAAAGCTTTGTAAACAAAACCTGCAAGGATAGCCCCGACGATTGGTGCAAGCCAGAAAAGCCAAAGTTGTTCTACAGCCCAGCCACCCACAAAAATTGCCTGTGAAGTACTGCGGGCAGGATTTACTGAAGTGTTGGTTACAGGTATGCTGATCAGGTGAATCAGCGTAAGGGCAAGGCCGATAGCGATACCTGCAAAACCTTTTGGAGCACGTTCATCGATGGCACCCAAAATAATGATCAGGAACATAAATGTCATCACTACCTCGGTAACCAATGCTGAAACCATGCTGAATCCACCGGGTGAATGTTCACCATAACCGTTGGCGGCAAAACCACCTATACCATCAAAACCGGCTTTCCCGGAAACGATGATATAAAGGATTCCGGCAGCAGCTATTCCACCCAATACCTGGGCAACGATATAAGGCAGCAATTCCTTGGCCTTAAACTGTCCGCCGGCCCATAAACCAAACGAAACAGCAGGGTTGAGATGGGCGCCTGAAACACGCCCCAAAGCGTAAACAATGGTAAGCACTGTTAAACCAAAGGCAATGGAAACACCAGTTAAGCCAATGCCAACTTCCGGAAAAGCAGCAGCCAGAACGGCACTGCCACAGCCACCAAGAACAAGCCAGAAAGTTCCTATGAACTCTGCGGCAAATTTTGTAGTCATTTTCATTTTCGAAATTTTAGTTAGTAATACTTTATACGAAATTTAATTACAGGGCAAATTTAAAAAATTCATTTCTGAGTTGCATTTATTAACATATATTTAACTAAAGGAAGCGCCGAAACAGGCCGGCACCATATTTCGATGAACTCCGGAAAAAAACTGAATCAGCAGGTGATGCAGAGCGGAGAAAAGTACTAATTTGGAAAAGTAAGAATGTTGGTTACGTTTATCAATTGGTCGTACCTTCCGCCAAGCGGTTTAAAGTAAATAAAGAAATTGTATTCGTTATTATTTTCGAAAAAATTACCTTCAGTAAAGCCAATATCCCCAATTTTTGAAATGTTGGGCAGCAACAGATAATGGTAATTGTAATACCCTTGCTTTAGCACAAGGGCACCTTCGAAGCCTTGCCTGTCGTAATTGTAGTTGAGCTCGGCTTCAGGAAGAAATTGCCAGTATGTCAAAGCTCCCATGACATATAATTTACCCTGAATTAACGGTGTATCATAGGGCAGGAAGAAATTCACCGTGGCATAGTCGGCTTCAAAATTGGTGTAATTCATATCTTCGGTTTTTATCAGAAAACGACCATTCATGCTCTCCTGAACAGTTTCGAAAACATTTTTCTTTTTTACCTCGTCATCGTGAAGATACACCTGATATCCGGTTAGCGGATCATATTCGATGGCTGCCACCCTGAAGCTATTGTAACGTAAACTTTTCAAATCAAAATACCTGAATGCGTTTCCGGCATCAAAAACATTGATACCATCATGATCGTAAACCAATTCGGTGCCTGAAATCAGCCTCGGTTTTAAATCGGTAATGGCATTGTCCCATCTTCCGTTTTGCATAATGGTAACATCAATTTCACGATAGGGATCGCTAAGCTGTATGCCTGCAGTCTGAATTGTAAACCTCACCTCCTGCCGGGTATCACGCTCCGAAATATTCGCTGGTTTTCTCACATTTGCCATGATATTTACCTTGGGATCAATCACAAAAAATCTCCTGGTAAAAATCACATCATCAGGATCACCATTTTCATATACTTTAAGCAGGTAGTTTCCCGAAAGCCTCCAGGTAATCACATCGTTGGGCAAAATTTTCCAGTAATGGGTGTAGGCCTGCATCGTGTTGACAGAATATTGAAATTCATCTATAAAATCATCCGTGAAACTTTCGAGATATTCATTGGGCATCAAATCAGAAGTATTCCAGTCGGAGTCGCAATGCACAACGGTGTATTCATATTTTTTGTAATCCCCGCCCAAATCATCAAATCTGAAGACAAGACGTTCGTCGGAATTGAGCAGTAAAACCGGCATATCCATTTCAAAGCCTTCCTTGTAAACCAGCACCGTTTTGATATTATCCTTGTAGATGTAATCGGAGTTTCTTATAAAATTTTCCTGATAATAGTCGTTTGACAGGTCATTTTGTGCAATCAAAATCAGGCTGAATGGAATACTGAAAAAAAGAAACGAAATGAGAGTTTTCATAAGGTGTAGTTTGAAGTGATTATCTTGAAATTTTTCAAAAATAGATATTATGCAGAATCCTTTGCTAAAAACGATTGGAATTTCTCTAAGATTGTGTGCAAAAAAACTACCTCCGTGATGTCCTTTAATAAAAATGTGAAATATTAATTTTTTGTGAATCGAATAACAATACATGTAATAATTTACATATTTTTGCCGCTTCAATTTATTGAACGATTATTATTCGAAGGCATTGAGGCAAATAAAAACTTGACAGAAATCAACCTTTTTAAACAGATATATCAAAATAGGCACAATATTAACAATTGGTGTACTAAAATTTGTCAAAGAGGTAAAACCGAATAAATTTTAATTCATATTATTGCACCGCTTTTATCAGAGCATCACAAAATCAGACAACAAGAAGGTATCATTTTGAAACAAAAATATGTCGAAAACAATCACTATTAAACAAGGTTTGAACATTAACCTTCAGGGTGAGGCTGAAAAAATCATTGCAGAAGTCGAGGCCGGGCATTACGCCATCAAGCCCATCGATTTTCATGGTGTTTTTCCGAAGATGCTGATCCATGAAGGTGATAAGGTTAAAGCAGGTACGCAAATCTTTTACGATAAGTACCGCGACAACATCAAATTCAGTTCTCCGGTTAGCGGAACTGTTAAAGAAATCAGAAGAGGTGCCAAAAGAGCCCTCCTCGAAGTAAGCATCGAAGCTGACACCGAACAGTCATTCGTTGATTTTGGAAAAGCAGACCCCAACACCTTAAAAAGGGAAGCAATCATCGAAAAAATGCTTCAAAGCGGCGTGTGGCCTGTAATCAGGCAGAGGCCATACACGGTAATAGCCGATCCTAAGGATGACCCCAAAGCTATTTTTATTTCGGGATTTGATTCTGCTCCGCTGGGCGTTGATTTCGACCTGATTGTTCATGGTCAGGGCGAAACATTCCAGGCAGGCATTAATGCACTGAAAAAATTAACCTCAGGAATAATTCATCTGAACCTGCCTGCCGGAGATGCCAATTCAAAGGTTTTCACCAACTCAAAAAACGTTCAGATCAACTTTTTTAAAGGCCCCCACCCGGCCGGAAATGTTGGCACTCAAATTAACAAAATCGACCCCATCAACAAGGGCGAAATTGTTTGGTTTTTGCGTCCACAGGAAGTAATCACCATAGGAAGACTTTTTCTGGAAGGAAGATTTAATGCAGAAAGAATTATCGCACTAACCGGTTCTGAAGTTAAAAGCCCCAAGTATTATAAAACAAAACTGGGGGCATCCATTGCCGAAATTATCAGAAATAATATTACCCAGAGCAATGTGAGATACATCAGCGGTAATGCACTCACGGGCAGAAAAATTGATAAGAACGGATTTATTGGGTTTTACGATGCCCAGATAACAGTCCTTCCGGAGGGAAATTATTTTGAATTCTTTGGTTGGGCACTACCCGGATTCGGAAAGTTTAGTTTTTCAAAATCCTTCCCCACTTTCCTCAACGGGAAAAATAAGAAATACCGACTGGACACAAACTTACACGGAGGTGAACGTGCTTTTGTGATGACCGGCGAAATGGAAAAAGTATTCCCCTTCGATATTTACCCCATGCAACTCATCAAATCAATCATCGTGGATGATATTGATGCCATGGAGCAACTCGGAATCTATGAAGTGGATGAAGAGGACTTCGCACTTGTTGAATACATCGACACCTCCAAAACAGATATTCAGGAAATTGTGAGAAGAGGTATTGATATGATGAGAAAAGAAATGAGTTAATGCTTATAACTATTTTGATACAATGAAAGCTTTAAGAGACGCTATTGACAAAATTAAACCTCAATTTGAGAAGGGAGGAAAGCTATCGTACCTGCAAAGTACCTTTGATGCTTTCGAAACCTTTCTTTTTGTGCCAAATAAAACAACAAAGATCGGGAGTCATATCCGCGACCATATCGACATGAAACGCACCATGAGCGTTGTGGTAATTGCAATAATACCTGCACTGCTTTTTGGGATGTGGAATGTAGGCTACCAGTACAATCTTTCGCATGGTGAAGCTGCGAGCCTCTGGGATAATTTCCTTTTTGGATTCATTAAAGTTTTCCCGATAATTGTGGTATCCTACGGTGTAGGGCTGGGAATCGAATTCATTTTTGCACAGTTTCGAGGCCATGAGGTTAACGAAGGCTTCCTTGTTTCAGGGATGCTTATTCCGCTCATCGTTCCACCCGACACACCCCTTTGGATGGTTGCACTGGCAACAGCATTTGCAGTTGTTATTGGTAAAGAAGTATTCGGGGGCACCGGAATGAACATTCTCAATCCGGCGCTTACTGCCCGTGCATTCCTGTTTTTTGCATATCCTTCCGATATGTCCGGTGACAAAGTATGGATAGCCGAAAAGGCTGATGCGTATTCAGGGGCTACTCCCCTTGGAAACCTCCTAACCAATCAACCTTTTGATACGCTGCCCAGTGCATCTGACATGTTTTGGGGGTTTATTCCGGGATCGGTTGGAGAAACCTCCACCTTCCTGATTCTTGTTGGTGCCCTTATTTTAATGATAACAGGAATTGGAAGCTGGCGAATCATGCTTTCAGTTTTCCTTGGAGGATTTGGATTGGCTGCATTATTCAATTTAATTGGGCCCTATGTGGCTCCTGACAATGCCTACATGGCTCTTCCGGCATACTACCACCTGATTATGGGAGGATTTGCCTTTGGAGCAGTTTTTATGGCCACCGATCCTGTGAGCGCATCACAAACCAATAAAGGCAAATGGATTTATGGAATTCTAATAGGTGTTATGGCAGTACTCATCAGGGTGCTCAACCCCGCTTATCCCGAAGGTATGATGCTGGCCATCCTGTTTATGAATGTTTTTGCACCACTCATCGATCATTATGTAGTGGAAGGCAATATTAAGAAACGTATGAAACGCGCTAAATTAGCAACCGCATAAAAATCATCGAATTATGTTTACAAACAGATATATATTTATTTACGCATCGGTAATGGTAATTCTGGTGGCAGCAATTCTGTCATCGGCATCCATGGTGCTTAAACCCTTTCAGGAAGCAAATATTAAAGCTGAAAAAATTCAGGGCATCCTGGCCTCGGCAAATATCGAAACCGACCGGGCTGCTGCCGACCAAACCTATCAGAAATATGTGGTGGAAGAACTTGCAGTGGATTCAAAAGGCAATGTGGTAAGTGTTTTTAAAAATAGTAAACTCGAAAAAGGAGATCTAAGACCTTTTGACATCGACCTGAAAGTACAGTTGAATCTCAAAAAAGAAGAAGCTGCCGGGAAAGCTGTTAATACTCCGGTGTGGCCTATTTTTATTATGGAAAAGGATGGAGAACGCAGTTATGTTGTACCTGTAAGAGGCGTTGGCCTGTGGGGCCCGATATGGGGAAACATTGCTTTTAAAAGCGATTTCAATACCATTGCCGGTGCTACTTTCGATCATAAGGGCGAAACCCCCGGCCTGGGTGCCGAAATCAACACAAGCTGGTTTGAAGATGAGTTTAAAGATAAAACCATCTTTGATAATACAGGAAAATTTCAATCTGTGAAAGTTGTTAAAGGAGGCGTTTCAAACAGCAATATCCCCCCTGCCCATGGCGTAGATGCCATATCTGGAGGTACTATCACCAGCAATGGTGTGTCCGACATGCTCAATGACTGCCTTGAAAATTATGTTCCATACATCGAGAAAAATAAATAATTATGAGCAATAAAGAACCTTTATTTTCAGCTAAAAACCGCAGGTTACTTACTACCCCGCTTAGCAAGGAAAACCCCATCACCATTCAGGTTTTGGGTATTTGTTCGGCTTTGGCTGTAACCGTAAAGCTCGAGCCTGCATTTGTGATGGCTATTTCAGTGATGGCTGTATTGGCGTTTGGAAATGTAATCATTTCATTATTGCGCAAAACCATCGCTCCACGTATCAGGATTATCGTTCAATTGGTGGTTATCGCCGCACTGGTAATTCTTGTTGACCAGGTTTTGAAAGCTTTCGTGTATGATGTAAGTAAACAACTTTCGGTATTTGTTGGTCTTATCATTACCAACTGTATCATCATGGGTCGTTTTGAAGCCTTTGCCATGAGCAACAAGGCCTGGCCGTCATTTTTGGATGGTATTGGAAATGCTGCAGGTTATGGTATTATCCTGATTGTTGTGGCCTTTTTCCGCGAATTGTTCGGATCAGGTACCATTTGGGGATTCAAAGTTATTCCTGAAGTATTTTATGAAATAGGCTACAAAGACAACGGTTTGATGATTCTTCCTCCAATGGCGCTCATTGTGGTGGGAATCATTATCTGGGTACAAAGAAGCCGTGATAAAGAACTCATTGAGGAGAATTAAAAGATTTCAGATTAACGATTGAAGAAATTAGATTTTAGATTTAGGGTATCATGACAAAGGAAGAATTGGAAAATAGATTGATAGATTATTCAGTAATAATTATTGATATTTCTGAGAATTTAAAGGATTCCAGAGCTGGTAATTATTTTGCTGGGCAAGTTGTTCGATCTGGTTCTTCACCTGCGTTAAATTACGGGGAAGCCCAAAGTGCAGAGTCAAAAAAAGATTTTCTTCACAAAATGAAAATTTGTCTAAAAGAATTAAGAGAAACTTTTGTTGCCTTAAAGATTATCGACAGAGCAAATCTGCATCTTAATTATCCGCATATTTCTGAAGCTATGAAAGAAAGTAATGAGCTGATCTCAATCTTTGTAGCTAGCGTAAATACTGCGGAATCACGATAAATCTTCAATCAAAAATCGTTAATCTTCAATCTTAAATCATTTAAATAGTAAATCAAAAATTAAATCAAATAATAAATGGAAAATCTAATTAGCATTTTCGTAAAATCCATTTTCATCGACAACATGGTATTTGCATACTTCCTGGGGATGTGCTCCTATCTGGCAGTATCAAAAACTGTAAAAACCTCTGTCGGTCTCGGAATAGCCGTTGTATTCGTGCTTGGAATTACTGTCCCGGTTGATTACCTCATCAATAATTACCTATTAGCTCCCGGCGCATTGGCATGGCTCAGCCCTTCACTTGCAGATGTGGATCTGAACTTTTTAAGCTTTATCATTTTCATCGCGGTAATCGCATCCATGGTTCAGCTTGTGGAAATGATCATCGAAAAATTCTCTCCGGCATTGTACTCATCCCTTGGGATTTTCCTCCCTTTGATTGCTGTAAACTGTGCCATTCTGGGAGGTTCGCTCTTTATGCAGGAAAGAGAGTACGTTTCAATTGCTGAAGCTACTTCCTTCGGACTGGGCTCAGGTGTGGGTTGGTTTCTGGCGATTGTAGGTATTGCAGCAATCCGCGAAAAAATAAGGTACTCAAATGTTCCGGCTCCACTTCGTGGCCTGGGAATTACCTTTATTATCACCGGCTTGATGGGTATTGCATTTATGAGTTTTATGGGAATTAAGTTATAAGTTTGTTGGTTAATTGTTAAACACAGTGAAATCCTTGCCTGAGCAGATTTATTAACAGGTATGATTAACATTTTTCGATTAACGATTAACGATTAACGATTAACGATACATTTCAGTTTTAGATTAGAGGATATTTTAAAAAAATAATAAGTACGAAATTTAAATTCAATTTGATATGATTTTAGCAACTGGAATTGGTGGGGTTATCGGTGTAAGTATAACCATTTTCCTTATCATCATCATTTTGCTTGTGGCCATTTTGCTTCTTGCCCGCAAAAAGTTAATGCCCCAGGGAAAAGTAAAACTGAACATCAACGATGAGAAGGAAATAGAAGTTGATCCGGGCAATACAGTCCTGTCAACGCTTGCAAGCCAGGGAATTTATTTGCCTTCGGCATGTGGCGGCGGTGGTACATGTGCCATGTGCAAATGTCAGGTTCTCGAAGGTGGTGGTACAATTTTACCAACGGAAGTTGGCTATTTTACACGTAAGGAACAAGCCAACAACTGGCGTCTTGGTTGTCAGGTAAAGATCAGGGAAGACATGAAAATTCATGTTGAACCTGAAATTTTCGGCATCAAGAAATGGGAATGTGAAGTAGTATCCAACCACAACGTAGCAACCTTTATCAAAGAATTTGTTGTAAAACTGCCTGAAGGAGAAAACCTCGACTTCAAATCCGGTGGATACATTCAGATTGATGTACCGCAGTGTGAGGTAGATTTTAAAGATATGGTGATTGAAGAAGAATATCGCTCCGAATGGGATAAATTCAAAATGTGGGATTTGAAAATGAAAAACCCCGAGCCCATTTATCGAGCATATTCTATGGCCAACCACCCTGCCGAAGGAAATATCGTGATGCTCAATATCCGCATTGCAACACCCCCATGGGACAGGAAAGCAGGTGGTTTTATGAAAGTAAATCCGGGCATCTGCTCCTCCTTCATTTTCTCACGCAAACCGGGAGATAAAGTCATGGTGTCTGGCCCTTACGGTGAATTCTTTATCAAACCCACCGACAAAGAAATGATGTTCATTGGAGGTGGTGCCGGAATGGCTCCCATGCGTTCACACATCTTCGATCTTTTTCAAACCAGGAAAACAAACCGTAAAGCCACTTTCTGGTATGGCGGACGTTCGTTGAGAGAACTCTTTTATATGGATGATTTTGAAAAAATAGAAAAAGAATTCGATAATTTTAAATTTAATGTTGCCCTTTCCGAACCACTGCCCGAAGACAAATGGTCAGGCTACACAGGATTTATTCACCAGGTAATTATGGACAACTATCTGAAGAACCATCCGGAGCCTGAAGAAATCGAATATTACATCTGCGGCCCGCCCATGATGAACGATGCTGTAATTAAAATGCTGGATGACTATGGTGTGCCTCCCGAAAATATCGCATTTGATGATTTTGGCGGATAAGCTCACCACATAACAAAATACTATTAAGCCTTCCGGATTTCCGGGAGGCTTTTTTGTTAATAGTTAGGTTAGGTAGTAAAATGCAAGGAGGTT
>JAIOZV010000080.1 GCA_021740425.1 Bacteroidales bacterium
GATAGCCTGCAGATCATTTCGACTTTTCTCCCACGTCAGCAGGAAATCCTTTTGGAAAAGATTGGTTTTAAGTTGTGATATATTTGAGATGTTTTCTGTTATTGACATTTTGTTTTGAAGTTAAATTTTGAAGATAAAGTTTCTGAATTATTTTTGGTTTAGTTCTTTTGCAAACCCGGCATAAAAGGCTGAGGCTTGCTCGAGATCATCGACGGAGACTTTCTCGTTGGGGGCATGTGCCAGCACCTCATTGCCCGGGCCAAAACCGATGGTCGGGATGCCATAAATTCCATTTATCGTAACGCCGTTGGTTGAAAATGTCCATTTATCGATAACGGGTTTTTTGTGGAATAAGCCTTCAAATGCCTTTGCAGCCGTTTGAACAATCGGATGGTCTTCAGGGATTTTCCAGGTAGGATAATATTTTTCCATGCCATATTCAAGGCCGGTCCAGGCCTTTTCCCGATAGTCCAGTACTTCCACTTTGGCATTTATCCCTTTGATCAATTCTTCTATTTCCTTAACAGCAGATTCCTTGGTTTCTCCCCAGGTTAATCGGCGATCAAGGTGAATGCGGGCATAATCTGATACAGCGCAAAGCGACGGGCTGCCCGAAACGATCTCTGAAATTGTTACGCTTCCTTTGCCAAGAAATTCGTCTGTGGCAAGTCGTTCGTTGAGTTTTTCAATTTCCAGCGCTGTGCGTGAGGCCATGTAAATGGCATTTTTGCCGCGTTCGGGCGCTGAGCCGTGCGATGAAACACCATAAAAATGAACGTGCATTTCCATTCGGCCACGATGGCCGCGATAGATGTTCATGTTGGTGGGTTCGGTGCTGATGGCAAAATCCGGCTTGATACCTTCTTCCCCGATGATGTATTTCCAGCAAAGGCCATCGCAATCTTCTTCCATCACACTGCCCACAAAATAAATCGTTAAGCCCTTGTCAAGACCCAGTTCTTTGATGATTCTTCCGGAGGTTACAAATGCAGCAGGGCCGCCTTCCTGGTCAACAGTGCCGCGCCCATGCACAAAGCCATCTTTTATTTCCCCGCCAAGAGGATCGAAATCCCAGTTGTCGGGGTTTCCAATATCCACGGTGTCCATGTGTCCGTCGATGGCCAGAATTATTTTTCCATTGCCGATTCTGCCAATTACATTTCCCAGGCCATCAATCCGTACTTCATCAAAACCGGCTTCTTCCATTTGCCTTTTTAGTTCGATCTGCACTTTTTCCTCGCCACAACTCAACGATTTAATTTGTACAAGCTTTGACAGATTGCCGGCTGTGTAATCTCTGTATTTTGCTGCTAATTCATTAATTTGGTTTGCCAAATTTTTTTCCATTTTAAAGTTTTTTAGTCATTAATTAATCATCAAAATTTTACCGGCGAAGGTAAATTCTTCTGTGATGATTTTAATAAAATAAATGCCTTCGGGTTGATCTGAAATATCCACGGACATGATTGTTGTAGTCATCATAGTGAAGTGATTATCCAAAATTCTACCATGGGTATCTGAGATGATTATTTCCAAATCTGCTAAAAGTTTTTCAGTTTGGATATTGAAAATTCCGGTTGTGGGATTTGGGAAAATACGGATTGTGTTTTTAGAGATATTTTCAAATCCGGTGGAATTTATCGAGATGCTCTTAATCGCTGAAATCCCATTCATGGCAAAGTTTCCCTGATGGGGTTTTTCATTTTCAAATTCAACATCAAGCAGTGCTTCCTTTTCGACGGAGGGTCGGTAGAGTCTGAACTGAATGATTTCATCATCGGCAAAGCCTTCAGTTTCGGTGGTTGTTTCATCATCTGCGAAAGCAATGAAAGCTATATTTTGAGCCGGGTTTCCGATCTCAGAAATTCCTGCACATATTTCACCTTCGGTAAACATGCCGATCAAATCTTCGGATATTAACCCGGAGGCAGAAATAACTTCCGATGGCAAAACAATGAGATGGGTGGAGCCTGTAAAAACAACATCATTCCAGGGTGAATTTATTCTTGTTGTTTCAGTAAAATTCCCGGCGCTTGGGCTTGTGTTGCAGTCAGGATAGGTAAGTGTGTCGTCCTGATCTGTCGAAAGCCAATAGGATTTTCCTGCTTCAAGCTGCCCCAGTGTTTGGATATTGTATTCAGGCCAGTAAACATCGGTAGTGGCGATTCCCTTAATGATTTTCAAACCTGCAAGCTGGGATGACAGTTCCTGGCTGGCAGTTCCGCAGGTTGTTAAAACCGGTATCAGGTTCCATCCTGAGTCCAGGTTTACTGTGGGTGAATTAGGCTTTTCGCCGGTCAGTTCAAGGGTGATATCGCTGAGCATTTTAATTTTGTAGCCTGTGTGATAATTCCAGTTCTGGATAGTATTAGTTCCGGTTTCGGGATAATAAAGTGCAGTTGCCGACGACATGATCACGAAATCGTTAATAAAGGGAGCAAAAATAGCCTCCACATTTTTATTTAAGGGATTCACAAAAGATGAAATCCCGCTCCATCCTGCCGGGATCATAATACTTTGCGTGATGTAAGAGCTCGCCTCAAGTGTTAAAACCTGTGAAAGCCCGTTGGGATAAAACAAACCATCGGCCTGTGGAAAAGTACTGTTATAGGATACGGTGGCCGGAAAATCTGCCTGGCTTGCCTGGTGATAAATTTTCCAGACCAGGGGATCACCAACGTTGAGCCCGTCCTTTTCAGGGGTGAAACTATCGTCGCCAAAGGCCGTAATTACCGTTTCTTCCCATTGAAATTGAATGGCTCCGGCGCAGGCAGAAATACCTTCATCATTTTCATAAAATAAACCAATGTAGTCGCCATAATCCAAAGGTTCGTAATTGAATGTTGGGTTGAATCCTTCGGGAATAGAAATATTATGTGATACCGGTGTGAAATTAAAATCCCATCCGGGAGGCAGGGGATAATCGTTTGGAACCATGCTGAAGTTTGCCACGGTAGTTTCATTGTTCAAAATTTCAATGTCAGATAGCGAGATGGTTTCAAATCCATTTTTGCTGCAATTTACATTGTAAATGCCCGGAGGAATATTTTCGATGATGTAATTGATGCCCGGCGACTGTTCGCCTGTGGAAGTAGCTGAATATGTGAAAATACCATCGCTTGCGCTAATTAATGCACCGGTAAGGAATTGGCTGTTGTTTGCGTTGATGATTGCGCCCTTGAGCGAGCCTGCTTCCTGTGCAGGTAAAATGTTGATCAGATAGTCCTGGCCATTGTTGTTGTTCCAGTTTCCATCGTCAAAGCTGATCACGAAATTTACCTGGCTAACTTCCTGAATCGGATTATTAAATGGCCCGATCTGTAAGGTGAGCTGGTTTTCTGCATTCGGTCCCTCCATCGGCGACTGAATCGCAGGCCCCGTTCCCCCAAATAAATAACTGCCTTCAGTCCAGTAGGCCGGGTTGGGGTTGTTCCAGCCGTTTACTCCCCAATGTAATTTGCCTGAAACGGTTGCCTGGTTTACGGTAATGGTTATGGTTTCATTGGCCATAGGCTCCGAAGGCGACCATTGTATAATGTCTGTTCCGCCGGGGCCAAGGTTGATGATGTAATCCTGACCATTGTTATTATCCCAGGTGTCGTCGTTGTAATGAATAACAAAGCTTACATTATTCACTTCTTGTCCGGGGTTGTTGAATGGCCCGATTTGAAGCACGAGCTGATCATCTCCGGTGGGCCCGATGAAGGGGGTTTCAACTGCAGGTCCGGTTTCATTTACCAGAAAAGTGCCCTGAGGCCAGTATGCTTCGATGGGCTGATTGAAACCGTTTACGCCCCAGTGCAGGTTGCCTCCCTGTGTGGCATTGTTTATGACAATCGTGATTAAATCCTCGTTGTCGGGCGCTTCGGGAGTCCAGGTTACATCGCCCTGGCCACCCAGTGAATTGGTTCCCACATAAACATGCTGGATCGGGGTTTTGAAAATATTTCCATTCACATCAGCGGCTTCTACATAATAATCAACCAGCGTTTCTGAAAGCCCTGTAATCTCAGCCCAGTATTGATAGGCGATATGATCGGGCATGATGAAAAAATCGATGTCGGGATTGTTGGTCACGTTTCCTGCCGGAAAAAGTCTGCTTTCCATAGCCAGTGTCTGCCATTCACCAACTCCAGCCCCGCCCGCATAAATGTCATTTGCAGGATCATCCAAAGGGTTTATACCATCTTCATCTGTACGATATTTTAACACTACATTTTCCAAACCACTCACATCATAGGCGAAAGTCCATATTGTGAAGTCGCTGGAGTTTTGATGTTGCTGGTAGCCGTAAGTGGGGCCGAATCCTGTTCCTCCGGGGTTGTATGGATAGCGCTGGGGAATAAATACCGATGGTGGAGTATTGTCGGTGCCGGGGTTGGCACTGATCACCATATTTGCATAATCCACAGCAATGTTTGCAGCGAGTGATTGTTTAACCTCCATGTCGAGGGAAGTTCCGTAATACATGTATCCGCTGGTGTAACCGGGCAAAAGATGGTGCCAGGCTTTGGCCACTGCTGATGCTCCGGAGCCTGGCTCCACAACATCAGCAACCGTTGGTGTTCCGGCAAGGTCTTCGGCCATGATCACAAAGTTTTCTGCGGCAACCAGCACAGCCCAGTTGCGTGCATCTTCGGTCCATCCCTCAGGGTTGAATTCATAGTTTTGTGTGTACATGGGCCAGTTCCAGTTAATAAATTGAGGATGCCCCCAGTCGTTGGCTGCATTCACCCACGAACCGTCCTCCACACGAACCACATCATTTGCAGGTACTGGATTATTTGATAAAAATTGCTGTACCGTGGTGGGGATGTAACCCTGATTGGCTGCAGCCTGTGCAAATTGTGGAACAGAGTTCTGGTAATAATCATAACCGCCACCCCAGGCATTGTCGCCATCATGGGCCATCAGTACTATACTTGGATGCTCAGGATTGTCGAAGGGAGCAATGTGTGCATCAATTTCACCGGTACCCATCAGTGCATAACCATTCATATAGCTCAATACATCGTCCATAGGAACTACGGTAACTTTGTAAATTTCTCCGGTTTCCGGATCGATGTATTGCGCCTTGTGTGCCTGGTAGCAGTACGGTGCAGCAAAAGTGCCGCCTCGTCCGTCAATCTGTCCGCTCCACCAGTTTGAGCCCATGGTTGTAACTACATCAGCACCATTGGGTGGGTCGATATTACAGCCTGAAGTTCCAAACGAAAGCGGGTAATCTGACAGGGTGCGAGCCAGATGGCTGTTGGCAATCACGCTCCATTCGAAGCCTTCCTCAGCAAGTACTTTAATAATCCTTTCGCTAAACGAACATTCGGCCGGCCAGAATCCTTTTGAATAAGCAGGTGATGTTCCGAAGTTTTGCTGGTAAATATAACGGTGAGTCTGAATTTCTTTGGCCAGTACCCGCTCACTCACCAGCGGGGCGATGGCATGATGGAAGGTAAATCCCACAACATCCAGCCGGGGGTTTCCGCCAGAGGTTTGCCAGTTGCGGGCTGTTTGAAAATTGTTTTGCCAGCCTGTGCTATAACCCAATTGGCCTGCAACGGCAAGGCTGTTCACGTTTTCGATAAGGCAACCGGAGTAATTTACCTGTGCCCCGGCATCGGGAAGTCCCAAAAGTGTTTGAACAGCATCCTTTGTGCGCCATTGATATACTGCTTTGCGATCGTCTTTTCCGAAAATTTCTTCCAGGTCGTTGAGCGGATGAGCCAGGCCGTCAGGGTAAATGTTGCCGCCATTGTTTTTTAAGTATTGCGATTCCCACACATCCTGATATTGCCCGGGTGTCCAGGTGCTCTGTTCGGGCCAGTAAATGGGCTGCTGCAAATGCCAAAGGTAGGTTGTGTGGACTTGTCCAACGACATTGGCACACAAAAAAATGAAGAACAGATAAGTAAAAAACTTTCTCATTTTGTTTCTTTTATTTGATTTTGAAATTGATTATTTCGATTGATCAGTTTGCTTTGTTTTTGAAACTTAACAAAATTAAAGATTTTTAATTGCTGAAACTCCATATATAAAAATCAAATTCCCTGCTCCTTGCTAAATTTCTGTTTCTAAGTGTAAAAGAATGCATTTTAATTAATTAAATCTAAAGGAGCACCGGTTTAAATGATTCAGCGCTGACTGAATTACCAGCATGTGGACGGCTGTTTTTAGGGACTTCGTGCAGTGTCAACCATTTGCCAATCAAAATAAAACCTAATAATTTAGGTGGTCGTTTGATTTGTAAAATCATTCAGACCCTATCCCTCCAGGAGGGATGCATATTGCCCAGACCTTCCCCTTCAGGGGGAGGGAGTCTTCCCACACACAAGCCACCACCGCAGCCTCTGCGGAGGCATCCTCCCCCTCAAGGGGGAGTCAGAGGGGGTCCCTATGAAGAATAATCATTATTTTTGGCGAACATTGATCTGAAAATTATTCAATCGCAAGCGTATGAAATCAAAATTTACCTTTATGATTTTTTTGTGTATCGCGGCTCTTTCGTCCTGCACATCCGGTTTTGATGATTATAAATGTTCCGGTGCTGCTTCAGGGAACGATCAGGGTAAGGTGTTCATTATTGGCTCGGGACTGATTGCAAAAAATGTATTTAAAGATGTGATTGCGATTTCAGGCTTGAGGAACAGGGGGTATTCAGTATTCATCACCTCCGAAATGGAAAGGAACGCCACACATATCAAAGATTTCCTGACTATTTTGAAACAAAACAAAGTTTTGGCAAATCACATCCTTACAATATCAGATAGTGCCCGGATCAGCAAATCACAGGTAATTGAGCTTACCCATGCCAATACGATATTTATTGCTTTCAGCAGCAGGGATTATCATGAGGCCTTTTTAAAAGATTCTGCATTGGTACGAGCAATTCATGATGCCCACGATGCCGGTGCAACAATTTTGGCGATTGGCGCCGGTGCTGATTTAACAGGCGAAATTACAGTGATTTCAACTCAGGATAGTTTGTCTGATGAATGTCTTACCATTCCAGGGCTTGGCTTTGCTGCCGGAATGCTGGTCGATAAAACCGGATTTTTTGAAAATCAGAAAACGTGTGTAAAACAATTTGTAAATGACCGCAGGATGGATTGTGCCGGAATTGGGGAAAAATCCATGCTTAAAATTTGTAATCGACATTTGGTTGTGATAAAACCTGAGGACATGATCTCGATCGAACAGGGTCAGGTTTTTACATCTGAGCAATTGAAGAAAGGTCACCTGATAACATCCAATTGATATGATGAACTTGAGCAATTTGAGCAATCTGAAAAAAATACCTGAAAAAATTTTTCTCAACAGGCCTTCATTTGTATTTATACTCAGCCTTGTTGTATTTGTGCTAGATAACGTGCTGAATATGTTCGGGCATTACCCCGTTTTTACATCATTTTCGATACTCATCATGCCCTTGCTTTGGCTGCAATTGTGGGCAATCGGTAAGTTAAGCCGTTTCATGATTTATTTTACCTGCATTTTTATCATCTCCTTTTTAATTTCCGGATTCTTTTTTGGCTTTAACCTTCGTAGTTTTTCAGATTTAATATTTATTCTTCTATTCATCACCTCTTATTTTTATTACCGGGGAAACATTGTTGGGGTTTTACCTCGCCGGGCATTCATATTTCCTGTGATGGTTTTTTTGTTGTTTGCTTTTGCTTTCACCGGAATCAACTCGCAAAGTTTTAACAGGTTGAAAAAGGAAAGCCAAACCCAAACCTACAAGTCGCCCAAAAAAGTGAAACATGATCAGGATGCTCTTGATGTGCTCGAATACAATCGCAACTACAAAAATGGTTTGTTCCGAATTCCCCATGTGGCGGCCTATTTTCTGGGATTTATTTCTCTTTTCTATGCTTTCCTTTTTACAAAAAAGCGCAAATGGTTATATCTCTTTTTTTCGATCATATTCATTTTTTTGATGTTTTACAGCGGTGTCCGCACCTTTGCAGCAGCCATTTTTTTTGCTGTAATCATTTATTTTATCAGGAAAAAAAATCTTTGGTTTTTTTCAGCATTTACCCTTGTTTTCGTATTGATGTTTGTATTTAGGTACAACCTTTTTTCGATCACCCGAAATACCCTGCTTGAACCTTTTTCCTCCTTGCTTATTACAATAAGTGATAACATCGACAGGCTTTCGCGGGTGCTTATCTGGAAATCGTGGTTGCTTGAAATGCAAAAATTCCACTGGTACAATTTCATTGCAGGCAAATCCTTTTATCAAAGTGTTGTAGCCAATGGCATAAACCTGCATAACCCATTGTAGTTTCACAACGACTTTTTTTCCATCGTATTTTCGTATGGAATTTTTGCACTCATGGCTTACATTTATCTATTTGTAAAAATCTACAAAGACTATCGTGAAGCTATCACAAAAAATATTTTCCTGTCTGTTTTCTTTTTTACGATGCCCTTGTCGGCATTTATCAACGGGATGTACTACTATTTTCCGGTGTTGGTTTTGTATTTGTTTTTTGTGATGTTGAAGATCGAAACTGAGGGTAGTTTGATTCCCGACAAAACTTGATTTTTTTCTGTTGATCCAAAACCTTTCTTCATTAAATCCTGAATCAGCCTTGCAATCTTAAGGGATGTTTGTAACTTTGCCCTTTACCAAAATTCAAAAAAAATAAATTATGAGAAAAATTACATTTTTATTGGTGTTTGCCATTTTTATGGGGCAAAGTTTGTTTCCGCAGCTCCTTTTTCCTGAAGACAGTGTGATAAATCAAAAGGATGAAAACGGTTTGAAACAGGGCTATTGGGAAGAACAAATCGGAAGGTCGAAGGTAATCGGGAATTATATTGATAACGAAAGGGAGGGTACATGGATTTTTTATCATCCCAATAACATCATTCAAACGGTTCAAAATTATATAGCAGGAAAAAAGGAAGGCCTTTTTATCGAAATTGACGATAAAGGCTATTTTGTTTCTGAAAAGTTTTACAAAGATGATCAGTTGCACGGGCCTGTGAAAGCCTACGAGCGCGGTTCACGCCTGATTCTTGAAGAATATTATAAAAACGGAAAGCCTCATGGGGCAAAGAAAATATTTTACAACACCGGAAAACCACAGGAAGAATCCTTGTATGTGGATGGTGTTAAGCAGGGAGTTTCAAAATGGTTTGATCAGCAAGGGAAAGTCATTGCTGAATATTTTTATAAAGATGGTGTGTTTGAAGGTATTCAAAAAACATTTTACGAAAACGGGAATCTAAAAACAGAAGAGTTCTACGTGAATAATATTAAAAATGGCCCCTTTAAAAAATATTTCGAAAGCGGGAAAGTAAAGACAGAAGGCGGATATACAAATGATTTGAAGGACGGCATCTGGATCGAATACAACGAAGGTGGTACTGTTGTAAGCGAAACAAAATTTAAAAATGGAGAAATGAAATAATACTTCCTGCTATTGTGAAAAAAGTAATAAACCCTTTTAAAGGACGTGAAGGTTATAATTGTTTCGGCTGTTCCCCAGATAATAAATTTGGCCTGCAACTGAGTTTTGTGGACGAGGGCGAATATCTCACGGCAAGCTGGATGCCAAAAGACTATTTGCAGGGCTATCACAATATGTTGCATGGAGGCATTCAATCCACCCTCATCGATGAAATTGCAAGTTGGTATGTTTATGCCAAACTGAAAACCGCCGGGGTTACTTCCAAACTTGAGGTGCGTTACAAAAAGCCCGTTTACATGGACAAGGGCGAAATAAAGCTACGCGCAAAGCTGACGGGCATGAAGCGAAATCTGGCGGATTTTGAAGTGGAGCTCTTAGATAGCGACGGGGTAATATGTGCCATTGGAAAAGTGCAGTATTTTACCTTTAGTGAAAAAGTTTCGCGTGAAAAGTTTTGGTATCCGGGGGCTGAGGCCTTTTATAAGGAATAAATTTTGATTGTACAATTATACTGAAAAGTCTGTTTTGAATCGTCTCAATCAGGCTTTTTTTTACAGGCCTTCGCACAGTTTCTCGAAAAAATCAGCCCATACCAGATCGCTTGATTTTTTCCCCATTCTTACGATTACCACATTTTTTTTGGGATCAACATAAATATACTGCCCAAGTACGCCTTTTGCAAAAATGGCACCATCCTCCTTTACACGCCAGTGGTAGGTGTAGGTATAACCCTGCGAGTCGTACGAGTCGTTGATGATGGTCATCGACTTTTCTACCCATGTAGCTGGTAAAATTTGTTGCTCATTCCAACTTCCTTTGTTAAGATATAACCTTCCGAATTTGGCAAAATCCCTTGCCCTGGCATTGATGCAGCAAAAGGCTTTAATCTGCCTGGCTTTTTTACTGTCAATGCTCCATGTAGCGTCGAATTCCATGCCGAGAGGCTGCCATATCTTTTGGGTAAGATACTCGTTTAGAGGCTTGTTGGTGCTGCGCTCTATGATCATGGCCAGCAGCAGGCTGTTTACGCTGATGTATTCATACTCTTCGTCGGGCGGGCGGGCTATTTTTAATTTTGAGATGTAATGTGTCAATTTGCGGCCATAGTAATATTTTGCCATGTCGGCGAAGGGATTGGCATAACCTTCGTTAAATTTAATTCCCGAGCGCATATTCAATAAATCCTCGATGCTGATTTCGGCAAATGCAGAATCATTTTCGAGCAGCTCAGGAATAAAATCGGTTATTGCCTGATTTGTAGATTTGATGAAACCTTCCTCGATGGCAATCCCCGTAAGGGCAGATACAAAAACCTTGGATACTGAAAAGGAAGGAATTATGGAACTGTCTTCATAATCAGAAAAATATTCTTCAAATAAAATAGTGTCGTTTCGGATGATGAGAAAGGCCAGGGTTTGATGGTTCTCCAAAAAATCCAGAAGTTCTTGTTCCTCATTTTCAATCTGATAATCTAAAGGTATGCTGAGTTTGTAATTTTTTCCGGGTTGATCGAAATTAAAAACTCCGCTGCCTGCTTTAATTTCGACCGAAGGGAATTTTTTAAAGTCATTTGCATCTGCAAAGTTCCAGTAAAAATATCGTCCCACGTGGCACGACTGCGTAAAAACAGCAATAAGCATCAGAATGCTGGTAATCATTAAGATTTTCTTGGTCATTTAATTTTTGAAATTTTGGTTGCCAAAAGTATGCAATTTGGATAATTTGGGGAGCACGACAAATTGCATTCATCAGAAAGATATCATCGAATTACGCAGATTTATCGAATTGTTTTCTGCCTCTGGCAGAAAAAATCTATTTAATTCCTTCAATTCGATGACTAAAATATCAATTGATAAGTACTCGGCGATATTTATTATTCACACTGATAGCGTGGTCTGCAACAAATCATTTTCATCAGAAAGATATCATCGAATTACGCAGATTTATCAAATTGTTTTCTGCCTCTGGCAGAAAAAATCCGAGTAATTCGTTCAATTCGATGAAAAAATATCAGTTGATACTTACTCTGTGATATTTATTATTCACACTGATAGCGTGGTCTGCAACAAATCATTTTCATCAAGAAGATTATCATCGAATTACGCAGATTTATCGAATTGTTTTCTGCCTCTGGCAGAAAAAATCCGAGTAATTCGTTCAATTCGATGACTAAAATATCAGTTGATACTTACTCTGTGATATTTACTATTCACACTGATAGCGTGGTCTGCAATAAATTATTTGCATCAGAAAGATATCATCGAATTACTCAGATTTATCAAATCGATTTCTGCCTCTGGCAGAAAAAATCTATTTAATTCCTTCAATTCGATGACTAAAATATCAGTTGATAATACTTCAGTGATATCTGACATACACCTAAAAAATCCGCACCTGACGATATTTCGATATTTTTGTTGATTATTAAAATGTCATGCCAATGAAACTTCCAAAGAGTAATCTATTAAGCATAATGAAGCGGAAAGCAGGGAAAGCGCCCGGCGAGCTGTTGCCGGCAGGCGATTCTGCTCATCCAACAAAAATATCGGTAATAACGTATAACGATAAAAATTACAGGAATGTTGAAGTGGCTGATCCCAATGAAATTCCGCCCCTGCTTTCCGATGATACCACCAATTGGATTCACATAAGCGGCTTTGATCAAGTTGAAACGTTTCGGCAATTCGGTGAAATTTTTCACATTAATATGCTCGCAATTGAAGACGCGTTGAACCCTGAGCATTTGCCAAAGGCAGAGGAGTTGGATGACCAGTTGTTTGTTACAGTGAAATCGCTGACGCATATTAGCAAAGAGGACGAATATTCCACAAATCATTTAAGTTTTGTATTGAGCCCAAAGTTGATCGTGAGCATATCCCAGTATCACACAAGCATCTTCGACGACTTTATTTCGCGCATCGATCGTGCTGTTGGTAAAATAAGGAGCCGCAAAGAGGATTATATTCTTTACCGCCTCATTGATATTGTTACAGACAACTACTTTTTGGTTTTCGAAGATTTGGAGGAGGAGCTTTTTGTGATGGAAGAACAATTGGTGGTTGATTCGCTGGCTGATGCGGCAACCAAAATTATCCGCGCCAAAAAGGACATCTTTTACCTGAAAAAATATTTGCAGCCAAGCTCGGAGGCTGTATACAATATTTTAAAGCTTGAAACGAATTTAATTAAAAAACAAAACCGGGGATTTTACACAGATGTTCTCGACCATCTGAAACACTTGCTGCAAAACCTTGAAGGCTATCGCGAAACCACCACCGGTCTTATGGAACTTAATATGGCCAATAATGCCAATCGTGGAAACGAAGTCATGAAAACCCTTACCATCATTGCCACCATTTTTATTCCGCTCACATTTTTCGCCGGTATTTATGGAATGAACTTCGAGTATATGCCTGAGCTAACTGTTAAATGGGCTTATCCGACTTTACTCCTTTTTATGCTGGTACTGGGGCTTGGTATGTATTTTTATATGAAAAAAAAGAATTGGTTTTAACAATGAAAAATGCTTTTGCAAAATTGAAAATCGGCCTGTTGGCGATGTTAATTTATTTGCCGGCACTTATGATTGCACAGGAAAAAGCCGTTCCTGTATTTATTGAAAATGATCTTGAAAATTACGTAAACAAAGCGCTAAAGAAATGGAATATCCCCGGGGTTTCGGTGGCCATCGTTAAGGATGGCGAAGTGGTTTTGATCCGGGGTTTTGGCGTGCGGCATTATCAGGAAAAGAAAAAAGTGGATGAGAATACCCTTTTTATGATAGCCTCCAATACCAAAGCTTTCACAGGGCATGCGATGGCTTTACTCGAATTTGAGGGGAAATGCAATTTGGAAGATAAAGTTATAGATTGGGTTCCTGATTTTAAGATGA
This sequence comes from Bacteroidales bacterium, assembly GCA_021740425.1. Lineage (GTDB taxonomy): Bacteria > Bacteroidota > Bacteroidia > Bacteroidales > 4484-276 > SABY01. The sequence goes on from JAIOZV010000080.1 coordinate 13,309, forward strand.
ATGATTCCTGGGTTACCGAACATGTAAACTTAAACGATGTGCTTTCGCACCGCCTGGGTCTGGAAACTTTCCAGGGCGACTTTATGTATTTTTATTCCAACCTTACCAAAGCAGAGATTTATGAAAAATTCCCGACGATTATTCCAAACAATGGTTTTCGTGAAGAATACGGCTATTGCAATGCCGGGTTTTTCTGGGCAGGCGAATGCATCGAAAGTATCAGCGGACAACCCTGGAATATTTTTATTGAGGACAATTTTATTGAACCGCTCGAAATGAGCCGCACCCAAATGCTGTCGGCCAATCTTGAGGAAGAAAATAATCTTGCGGCAGCGCATACGCTGCAGGATGGGGTGCTCACTGCTTTTCAACACACAAACATCGACGTAATCGGTCCGGCAGCGGGCATAAGTTCTTCGGCGGAAGATATGAGCCATTGGCTGATAGCCCAGCTTGACAGCGGCAGATATAATGGAAAACAAGTGATCCCTTTTGAAGTCTTGAAAAATACCAGGAACCCGAGAATTTCGGAAGGAAGGTCAGGACACATTTTCAACAAAAGCCATTTTGCGCTTTATGGCCTGGGGTGGGGGATGAAGGACTACGAAGGTGTGGAGGTGATTTCGCACTCGGGAGGGATTTTGGGTTTTGTAACCGGCGTAAGCCTTGTTCCTGAAATCAATCTGGGTATAGTTGTACTCACCAACTCCGACGAAAACTGGTTTTACGAAGCCCTGAAATGGGAAATTATAGATGCCTACCTTGGTTTGCCTTACCGGGATTACAGCTCAACCTATTATTCGTTTTATCAGCGCAGACAAAAAAGTAATCAGCAAAAAATTGAAGCCTATAAGGATACTGTAGCTCAAAACAATAAGCCTCCGCTGGCTATGGATGCCTTTACCGGAACCTACGAAAATGAAATGTATGGAACCATAGAAATTATTGAGGTTGAAGGAAAATTAAATCTTAAATTTGAACATCATCCCGATTTAAAAGCCACCCTCGAATACCTCAACAACAATAGGTTTTTATGTTCCTATTATCCCTCAAGGATGGGAACCGAAGTCTTTCCTTTTACCATCGAAAATGGAAAGGTAACAAGCTTTTCACTGAAGGTTGCCGACCGCCTTGAATATACACGCTATGAGTTTGTGAAGGTGGATTAGTTTTTTTTGAGTTAATTTTAAAAAGTAGAACACAGTTAACGCGGATTAAACAGATTTGCACAGATCAGTGAAAATCCATTGAATCCCCCCGTGGATCCGGGAAGGCGTTGTCATCCGTGTTCAAAGTTTATTTCAACCCACCAATCTGAGGAGGTACTTTATTCTCAGTAGAAATCGAAATTATCCACGATTATTCTCAATAGAATTGGAAAATATCATGGATTATTCTCAGTAGAAATTGAAATTTTCTACGTTTATTCTCAATAGGATTGGAATAGTTTGTCTTTTTTCATCCTAAATTCTGACATCTTTTTTGTTCAGAGCTTTGACATATCGTGGTTTTTAATGTCGTATTGTTAAGAAACTTAATGAACCTTTGTGACCTTGTATTAGTGGTTGATTTTTTTCAGCAACCACTCAGGCACATAGCCTACAAAGAAACACTAGGAAAAAAGCATTATATGGAAAATTGTGACATGCCTTAGGCTGATTGTTTGTTTAACGGAATAAATGTATTGTCGTCTAAAGCGACTGAAGCAAAGAGCAGGCAGGCTAAAATATCGTCATAAACTAAATTTGGATATTCAGCTAAAATCTCATTAATGCCGGCCCCCGAGGCCATCAATCCAAGAATAAACTGAACGGAAAGCCTTGTTCCATCTATAACAGGTTTTCCTGTGAGTATTTCCGGATTAATCGTTATCCTGTTAAGCAATAAATTGTTTTCCATGATTTACGCGTATTTATTTGATACAAAATTAATGATTTAATCCCAATCGAAAATTTCAGGAATTATTTTAGATGGCCATTTTCATCACATCTGATTCCGCCGAATGTAAAAATTATTCGGATATTTGAGGCCATTTTAAACAAAAAACATTTTCTCAAATAAACTTTACAAAAATCATGAAAAAGTATTTCTATTTTATCCTCTCAACTTTACTGATTTTCCAAATTTCAATTTCCCGTGCCGATGAAGGCATGTGGATCCCAATGCTGCTGCAATCGCTCAACGAAAAAGAAATGCAGGACATGGGCATGCGCATCAGCGCCGATGATATTTACAACATCAACCATTCATCCCTCAAAGATGCCATCCTGCTTTTTGGTGGTGGATGTACGGCTGAAATTATTTCGGATGAAGGTCTTATCCTGACCAACCATCATTGTGGTTATGCCGAAATACAAAGACACAGCACCATCGAAAACGACCTGTTGACCGATGGTTTTTGGGCCATGAGCCATGAAGAAGAACTCTCCAACCCCGGACTCAAAGTTACACGCCTGGTGAGAATGGAGGATGTGAGCCAAAAAATGCTTGAAGGTATTTCTGACGAAATGTCTGAAAAAGCCCGCAGTGAAACCATTAAGGAAAATGCAAAAAAAATTACGGATGCGGTGGAGGCTGACTCTGTTTATAGTGCATCGGTTCGTCCCTTTTATTACGGCAACGAGTATTACCTGCTGGTTTACGAAACTTTTAGTGATATAAGGCTGGTAGGGGCGCCACCTTCCAACATCGGAAAATTTGGTGGCGACACCGATAATTGGATGTGGCCGCGCCATACCGGTGATTTTTCTTTGTTCAGAATCTATGTTGATAAAAACAACAACCCGGCAGATTATTCTGAAGATAATGTGCCCTATAAACCGC
>JAIOZV010000081.1 GCA_021740425.1 Bacteroidales bacterium
CCGATTTAACGGATTTTACGGATGGATTTCCTGTGTGATTCGTGTAATCCGCTTAATCCATGTAATTCGATGACAGCTCATCAGATAATGATTTTTTTAATCATCGGATTTTACGGATGGATTAACTGTGTGATTCGTGTAATCTGCTTAATCCATGTAATTCGATGACAACTCATCAGATAATGATTTTTTTTAATCATCGGATTTTACGGATTTTACGGATGGATTAACTGTGTGATTCGTGCTATTGGTGATATTCGAAGAAACTTAAGTCATGGAGTCTAACTTAGGCGCTTCAGCACCGCAATGGCTTCTTCTACATGTTTTGCAGCATTAAGCTGTGAGTTGAAAATATGTTGCACCTCGCCGGTTTTATCCATCACATAAGTTACCCTCCCCGGAATGAGTCCCAGCATATCGCCAGGAACACCAAAAGATTTTCTTACCTTTTTATCCATATCGCTCAGGAGTCGGAAAGGAAGATGATGTTTCTCAGCAAACCTCCTATGAGATTCAACTGAATCGGAGCTAATCCCGATGACCTCGGCACCGGCATCCTTAAAATCAACAAACTGATCGCGGAAAGTGCATGCTTCGGCAGTACAGCCCGGTGTATCGTCCTTGGGGTAAAAATAGATTACTATGTTCGATTTTCCGAGTAAATCTTTGATGTTAAAATCTTTCCCATCCTGATCGGGCAAAATGAAGGATGGAATTTTTTGTCCAACTTTTAATTTCATTTTTATAAATATTGTTTCTTTCTGTTAAAGCAATTCGATGGCCTTTTGTTTACACCGAATAAAAAGATGATTGAAAACGTAAGATTAAATCAATTGCAGCAAATCGAAAATTCATGAAAAGCACATATTTATGCTATTTTTGCCACGGATTTAACTCAAGGTACTTAACGAAATCAAAACCAGACAAGTAAAAAAATATCGGAAAAAATATTTGCAGCCAAATAACACAGCATAGTAAGCGGCTCCCTGCAATTCATCATCAGAACCATGCTCAAGCTCCCATGTCCAAATTAAAATACCTCGACCATATCGATTCACTCAGAGCATTGGCTGTATTGCTTGTGTTGTTTTTCCATTTGGACATTCACTTGTTTAAAGGTGGCTTCCTGGGGGTGGACGTTTTTTTTGTTATCAGTGGATTTTTAATCACCAGAAACATCAGTTACGAATACCAAAACACACATCGCTTTAATTTCACACGCTTTTATTACAGGAGGGTAAAACGATTGCTGCCTTCATTTTTGCTGGCAACAGTATTTACTTTTTTACTGGGCTTTCTGATATTGTCACCATCAGGCTTGATCGAACTCACCGATTCGATGTTTATGGGCTCAGTTGCCCTTTCCAATTTTTATTTTCTTGGCGAGTCGGGGTATTTTGATACAGCCGCAAAACTCAAACCTTTGCTTCACACCTGGTCGCTGTCGGTTGAGGAGCAATATTATTTTGTGTGGCCGCTTACTTTAATACTGATTTTAAAAGTGTTTCGGAAGTATAAAAAATCACTTCTCATTTTGTTCCTTACCATTCTGGCTGTCGGGTTTACTTTTTACATCAACACCACAGGAGTTTCCCCAAAAGTTTTGGATTTTTTTTCACATCATAAGGAGTCGCCAGTTGACCTTTTGTCGTTCCTGTTTTTTTTGCTCCCCTTCCGAACCTACGAATTTCTTATAGGCGCATTGCTGGTTTTTGCCCCTGCAATCCCCATAAAAAATGAAAAAGGTAAATTCTTACTGGCAATTTTCGGCTTTCTGATGATTCTTCTCCCTGCCACCACTTTCGATGAAAATTTAACCTACCTGAGTGTTTTAAACATTATCCCATGTATTGGAATTGGCATTTTGATCAATGCTCCTACATCCAAATATTTCAACAGGTTTTTCTACAACACATTCATACGGCAAATTGGAAATGCAAGCTATACCATCTATCTTTTTCACTGGCCTGTAATTGTATTTTACAAACTTCTCTTCGATAAGCCCATCGAATTTCTGAGTGGAATTATACTATTTACTCTTTCTATAGTGCTTTCGCTTTTTGTTTATAAATATTACGAAACTCCATTCAGGCACAATACCTGGAAAACACATTGGCTGGAATACTCAAAAATGGGTTTCATAATGTTCACTTTTGTGCTGGGATCGTGGTTTATTAAAACTGATGTTATGAAAAACCAGGGCTGGATTTGGCGGCTCGACGAAAAAAATCTTGAACTGGTCGAAGAAATTGGGGTTCCCATAAAATACCATTATGCAAACTGGGGCGGGGCAAATTACAAATTTGAATCGATTCTCGAAAACAATCGGCGCCCTAAACAGTCGCTCGACATGGTATGGCTGGGCGATAGTCACTCAGGGCATTATGCTGCCGGAATAGATTCGGTGCTTGTAAAAAAACACGGGTCAAAAGTTGAAATTTCCTATGTAAGTTGCTTTGTGCTGCCCGACATAATATCAACAAACGAAAAATGCACTCTCGATGCTGATTCGGTATTAAATTCAAAAATTAAACTACTTGAAGACAACCCTGATGCTGTAATGGTTTTGAGCTATTATTGGAGACTACGCCTCTTTTCCACCTGCGAAATTCCGGATGATGCAAGCGGTGAAGCCATTGATCTTAGCGACAAGCAAAATGCGTATTATGCGATGTGCGAAAAAATTGAAAAACTGCACAGCATGTTGGGAAATGAACGTAAAATTATTGTAATCGGAGAATCGCCGACACGAATCGGAGGTTTAAATTACATCGACAAACTGCTAAAGCCCGGGTATCTCGCCTTTATCTCTCCGGTTTCATCCACATTTACTTTAGATCAGTCCCTGGTTGAAATCAACGATTTTATGAGCGCATATTTCAAGGATAAGAAAAATCTTGTATTCATCGATCCCACACAGGCATTTTGCGAGGACGGAACCTGTTTAAGTCAGTTTAACACCAAAATTTATTTCAGCGATGTGGATCACTTGTCCAAAGTTGGGTCAGTACATGTAATGGAATATTTTGAGGATAAGTTTTTGCAGATCATGACACCTGATACCAAAACCCGGTAAATTTAAAAAGTTAAAAGTTTTGAGGTTCAAAAAATTATTGAGTTATTTGGATATTGGGTTATTTGGATATTGTCAGTACACGAATAACGATGAAATAATAACCAATAACGACTACCCTCCCAGCGCTCTTTTATACTCCCTCAACACCCTTTCGCGGGCAACCTTGTGATCGATAACCGGGCGGGGATAAGTTAACTCCTGGAACTCAGGAACCCATTTTTTGATGTAAAGAAGTTTTGGATCAAACTTTTTGGTTTGAAGCTCCGGGCTGAACACCCTGAAATAAGGCGCTGCATCACAGCCCGAACTTGCAGCCCATTGCCAGCCCCCATTATTAGATGAAAGTTCAAAATCCAATAGTTTTTTGGCAAAATATGCTTCGCCCCAGCGCCAGTCGATCAGCAGGTGCTTGGTAAGAAAACTCGCCGCAATCATCCGCACCCGGTTGTGCATAAATCCGGTTTCGTTGAGCTGCCTCATTCCTGCATCCACAATGGGGTAGCCGGTTTTTCCCTCACACCAGGCCTCAAATTGATTTTCATCATTTACCCACCTCACATTATCGTATTTCGGCTTAAAAGCATTTTCAACAACATTTGGGAAATGCCAAAGGATCATCATATAAAACTCCCGCCAGATCAGCTCATTCAAATACACTTCATTCAAGGCTAAGGCAGTTCCGGCCAATTTTCGGATACTTATGGTTCCGAATCGCAAATGCAAACTCAACCTCGATGTACCATCAACCGAAGGAATATCGCGGGTCTTGTGGTAATCTTTCAGAATTTCCTTATCTATGCTTTTATCGGGATAATTAAAATTGTTGTATTCAAAGCCTGTATCCTTTAAATTAAAAGACCTGAAAGGTCCGGTTTTAAAACATCGGTCAAGCAAAGTTTCGGATAGATTGGTGTCAAAATCAGTATTTTTTAATGCAGCCCTCCATTTACGGCTATATGGTGTAAAAACCGTGTAGGGCAATCCGTCATCTTTGGTGATTTCATCTTTTTCAAAAATCACCTGATCCTTGCATGTTCTGAATTCAACGCCCTTCGATTTCAGCAATTGGGCAAGTTGCTCATCCCTTTGCATGGCGTAAGGTTCGTAATCATGATTGGCATAAACGGCAGCAATATTATATTCTCCAAACAAAGCCTCAAATACCGCTGCAGGTTTCCCAAACTTAACCAACAGCGATGACCCGCTTTGCTCCAGCTCATGCTTTAAGCCTTGTAACTGTTCATAAATAAACGAAACCCGCAGGTCGCGTTTATCCTCCAGTTCATCCAAAATTTCAGTGTCGAAAATAAAAAGGGGAAGCACATTTCCCCTTTCCTTCAAAGCGCTATACAGGCCGGTATTGTCATCGATCCGCAAATCCCTGCGAAACCAAAATATGGTAATTCTTTCCATTTATGCCCCTGCATGTGATTTTCGTTTATTAAATTCCTCTTTATAGTATGAAAAAGGAGCAATTAAAAAACCATAGTTCCCGTAAAATTTGGGCCCGTGATGATCCATGTGCGCTCTAACGGTTGCATCAAGGTAGCGATTTTTCAAGCCGCCCAGCATTTTCACTCTTTGGTGAACATACACATCGTGAAACAAAAAATAAGCAATGCCATACACCAAAATGCCAATGCCAAGCCAAAACCTGTAATCAAACCAGGGTGTGCCGTAATAAATCAGCACAATACTCGGAATGGCAAAAAACACGGCAAAGGTATCGTTCCATTCCCATTTTCTGCCATCACGGTGGTGATGATCCTTGTGCAAAACCCAAAGAAATCCATGCATTACATACTTGTGGGTGAACCACGCTACGAACTCCATAAATAGGAAAGCCCCAAGCACAATCAAAATTGCAAAATACCAGGTCATCTTTAAAAAAATTTAGTTTTGCTCATTAAGTTGATTTCTATCAAAATTCCAAACAGCAAAATTATTAAATTGTTTAAGCGGGCTTGAAGTAAAACAAAGCGCATAAATGCATCAACATCTTTCAAAAAATATAAACAAACCAATTTTCACGTTGTTAAATAATCAAAATTCAGGAGGGATTTTAGCCGGCAGGATGATTTACCTGCTGATATTTCTTTAATTTACTCGAAAATTACATCTAAAATGTTAACATTGTAAAAACAAAATTTGAAACTGAAAATACTTGTCATGACAGCATCCTTAATTACCAAAACAACAATATTAAACCAGGGTGATCCCGAAAAAAAACGTGAGGAAATCCTCCATTATTTTCAGAAAACCTACGACATTGACGAGAAGCTTTACGAGGTTCTGAAAAGCGATGAGGCCTTTTATATGAGAGCCGACCCTCTGCGTCATCCACTGGTTTTTTATTTAGGACATACCGCAGTTTTTTACATCAACAAACTCATCCTTGCCAAACTCATCGATCAGCGGATCAATCCCCGTTTCGAATCCATATTCGCTATCGGAGTGGATGAAATGTCGTGGGACGACCTTGATGCAAAGCACTACGACTGGCCAAACATTCCACAGGTTCGCGAATACCGCAACCAGGTGCGTACTGTTGTCGAAAAACTTATTCTTTCCCTGCCCATCGATCTTCCCATAAACTGGGAAAGCCCCTGGTGGCCTGTACTCATGGGCATCGAACATGAACGCATTCACCTCGAAACATCCTCTGTCCTCATCCGTCAGCTCCCCATCCATCAAGTGGTGAAACATCCTTTCTGGAAAATTTGTGATCAAACCGGTAAAGCACCAAAAAATGAACTGATAAATGTACCCGGTGGAACTGTTACACTGGGCAAAAACAAGAACCACGAATTGTATGGCTGGGATAATGAATATGGTAGCCTTAGCGCCGAAATTCTTCCATTCAAAGCATCAAAATTTTTAGTCTCCAATCAGGAGTTCCTTGAATTTGTTGAAGACAAAGCTTACGAAACACAGCAATTTTGGACCACAGAAGGCTGGAATTGGCGAAATTTCCGCAAAGCCACCCACCCGTTGTTTTGGATCAGGCAAGACGATGGAACCTGGAAATTCCGCACCATGACCGAGATTATCAACATGCCCTGGAACTGGCCCGTGGAGGTAAATCAACTCGAAGCCAAAGCCTTCACCAACTGGAAGAGCCATAAAACAGGTGAGAAATTCAGGCTTCCCACAGAAGAAGAATGGACACATTTTCGCGACCTGCATCACATCCCTGACCAACCATACTGGAGCAAAGCCCCGGGGAACATCAACCTCGAAGTTGCAGCGTCCTCAGTGCCCATCGACATGTTCGGATTTGGCGACTTTTACGATGTGATTGGCAACGTGTGGCAGTGGACCGAAACTCCCATTATGGGCTTTCCGGGGTTTGAAGTGCATCCCTTGTACGACGATTTTTCCACACCCACCTTCGATACCCGACACAATCTGATCAAAGGCGGCTCATGGATTTCTACAGGCAACGAAGCCACAAGCAATGCCAGGTACGCTTTCCGCAGACATTTTTACCAGCATGCCGGTTTCAGATATATCCAAACCGATACTCCCGTGGTATTGCGGGAAGATGTGTACGAAACTGACGCCCTCGTTTCGCAGTACTGCGAGTCGCACTATGGAAAAGAATACTACGGTGTGCCCAACTTCCCCAAAAACTCAGCTGAAATCTGTATAAAATACGTGGAAGGCCGCCCCATGAAACGCGCCCTCGATTTGGGATGTGCCACAGGTCGCTCAACTTTCGAGCTGGCACGTAAATTCGATTTTGTAACAGGACTGGATTTTTCAGCACGTTTCATAAAAATTGCCGACGAACTCATCGAAAAAGGATACATCCGCTATGTGCTTCCGGAGGAAGGCGAGCTGGTTTCTTACCATGAAGTGTCGATGGTAGATTTTGGTTTCAGCAGCCTCAAAAACAAAGTGGAGTTTTACCAGGCCGATGCTGTAAACCTTAAACCACAATTCGATAATTACGACCTCATTTTCGCCGGCAACCTCATCGATCGCTTATATGATCCGGGAAAATTTCTTGACCAGATTCATGAGCGGCTCAACACCGGCGGAATATTGGTGATTGCTTCACCCTACACCTGGATGGAAGAATACACCAAGCGCGAGAAATGGCTTGGCGGTTACAAAGAAGACGGAGAGCCTGTAAGCACCCTTGATGGATTGCACCGCCACCTCGACAAGCATTTTCAAATTCTCGACGGACCATTTAAAGTGCCTTTCGTGATTCGCGAAACACAAAACAAGTTTCAGCATACCCTCTCGAATTTTACGATTTGGGAGAGGAAAGGGAAGTAGTTAATCGTTATTTGGTTATTGGTTATTGGCTATTGGTCACTTGTCTATTCAAATGAACTCAATAACTCCATGAACTTTAGCTCACTTGAAACACCCCATGACTTTATTACATAATAAGCGAATAACTTAATAATTTATTCATCCAGACACTTTATGAATTTTATGAATTTCAAACCAATAAAATGAAAATAAAAACGCTTCAAATCCTCAACATTTTCGGGCTCATTGGTGTACTTATCGTGAACACCCTGGCCAACGCACTGCCCATAGCCGGCAAAACCACCGGGGAATTATCCGATTTGTATCCAAGCATTTTCACCCCTGCAGGTTTCACTTTTTCGATTTGGGGTATCATTTATTTATTATTGATCATTTTTACATTTTATCAGGCCAAAGGCCTTTTCGGTGAAAGCAATATCCCACGCAACCGCTATTTATACCGCATCGACATCTGGTTTTTTGTTTCATCCCTGGCCAATATGGCCTGGATTTTTGCCTGGCACCACCAGATAATCTGGCTGTCGATGCTTATTATGGTGGTCATTTTTGGTTCGCTGCTACTGATTTATCTGCGTCTTGGGATTGGCCGCCGCATTGTCGGGAACAAAGAAAAATATCTCGTACACCTGCCATTCAGCATTTACCTGGGATGGATTACGGTTGCCACCATTGCAAATGCTTCCACAGTGCTTATTAAATATAACTGGGATGGTTTTGGTTTTTCAGCCGAGGTGTGGACATCAGTTATGATAAGCACTGCCACCCTAGTAAACCTGGCCGCTCTGCTTTTAAGAAAGGACTTATTCTTTAGCCTAGTGGCAGTGTGGGCCTTCATAGGCATCATCTATAAGCGCACCATGCCGGGAACTGAATTTTACCTTTCCGTTGTTGTTTTTGCCTCTGCCGGTATCTTCCTCATCCTCGCCACAATCATTTTTCAGGCAGTGAAAAAGTTTGTGAGGAAAGATTGAAATGCCTGGTACTGCGAAAGCAAGTAACAAATTGTCTTTTCTGAATTAATTTCGTAATTAACGGGGGTCAGCATGCTCCGGTTTTTCCATTAGTGGAAGTCAAACTTTACTCAGCCAGGGTAATGTTTAAAACCTCACTTTCATATAATTCATGATGCGGCTTGGCTTCACCAATTCCTGTGAGGTGTTTCCGGAACGCACAAAAAACTTCTCCACTTTCGTTCCGTTTTTATCAGTTATGGTAGTGTAAAGTGGTTCATCTCCTTTTTGGATTTCAATCATACAAACCTCAAGATCGTTGATGACAGGGAAACTAATATTTAAAAATTTTGAGGCATAAGCCACACTATAATTATCGTGAATCAGGTTGCGCAGGTGAAGTTCGAAATGGTCTTTATCCGGTTTTTTTAGTGTGGCATAATCCTTTTCGAGGCCCAGCGTATGGCCATCATCATCTACGCCGATAAAAAGCACGCCACCCTTGGCATTGTTGAAGGCGGCAATAGATTTCAGAATGACTTCTTCCAGTTTTTTGTTTGCCCTGTTCTCTTTATAATCCCAACGCAATGAAGATTTAAATTCAAGCCGGTGGTTCTCGCCCTGCTGGATAAGTGAGGATAAATCCTGTGTGCCTCCGCTGATCATTTTTTCCTTATCTTCCTCATCCTTTCGCACCGCGTGATAGCGCTTGATGGCATCATTCAGCCGCTCGTGGGTAATAGGTTTGATGAGGTAATGAATGGCAAAAAAATCGAAGGCTTTCAGGGCATACTGTTCATGGGCGGTGGTAAAAATGGTTTCAAATGTCTTTTCTCTGAAATCCTTAAGCACATCAAACCCTTCGCCATCAGGAAGTGAAATATCCAGGAAAACCAAATCAGGATTCTGTTCCCTGATTTTTTGGATGCTTTCGGAAACAGTGCCTGCCGAATCGATCACTTCAATTTCTTCGAAATGTTTCAATAACAGCGTTTTTAAGGTGATCAGCGAAATCTTTTCATCTTCAACAAGCAGCGTTCTGATTTTTTGCATAAACTCCTGGTTTAAATTTGACTGGTATTTGAATTTGATTGGTAAAAGTAGGAAATTTGCTAAAAACTTTTAAAATAAAGGAAAATTCTCTGCGGCTTGTGTTTTTGGACTAAATACCAAAACAAGTACTCCCTCTTAAACCCGTAAGAAATTTCTTCCCTATATGGTAGTCAATCTTTACAAGAAATCCTACCCTGATTGCTTAAAGCCGGTTTTATATTTTCGATTCAAATAAAAGACTTTACGTTTTCATCATTCGCACCCAGGGTTTGTCAACAATAAATTCACGGTTTAGACTCTGTTCACGATTTCCATAATGCAGCCACATTCATGGAAAAATCAACAAGACATTATTAAGTTTTATTAAATCAGCCCCCCCGCAATTCTATTTGAATTGTCACCAAACCAGATTATCTTTGTAGGCAATCAAAAAACTCAAACAAAATGAAAAACTTTTATCGCCTCGCTTTACTCGCAATGTTTGCAGCACTGTTCAATTTTGCTACTGCCCAAACCCGCGATTACATTCCCATGATCAACGAAAATGCGCAATGGCTTGAAACTTACTATCACACCCCCAATCCTTACGGATATAACCAGGCAGCCAAACTTTTTTTCGACGGGGATACATCAATCAACAGCATACAATATGTAAAAATTTTTAAGGGCTTTGTGGATGTTTTTTGTCAAACCACCTTTGTTTCCGGTCCGGATTATGCAGGAGCTTTGCGCGAAGATAATGCGGGGCAAAAAGTGTGGATTGTTGAGCCCGGTGAAATTCAGGAAAGTCTGTATTTTGATTTTACTTTTGAAGTTGGGGATACCATTCCTGAGGACAGTCACTTCATTGATGAATATTTCTCACCTGTTGTTGTTTATGAAATTGATACGCTTACAGGAATTGATGGAATAAACCGCAGGCAATGGACATTCCAGTTTGAAGAATTTACTTATGGTTCCCGGATGATAGAAGGGATTGGGAATATAAATGGCCTGTTGACGAGCTACTTTCTCCAATTCGAATACTTTGAAAACCTGTATTGTTTTTCGATCGATACAAGCCTGATTTATTCATTTTCCGGGCCAAATAGTTGTACTTTGCTAAGCGACACCTGCGTTACTGTTGGGATAGACGAACCAGACTTTCATGAAATCAAAAATCAATTCCTGAGTGTTTATCCGATTCCCGCTAAAAATTTTATATGCCTGCAATTTACAAACGGAATCCCGGAAGGTGAAACCATTCTCCATATCCTGGATTTCACGGGGAAAGTCGTTTACTCAACAATGATTCAGGAAAATCAAAGCCCGGCTGAAACCATCAATGTCAACACCTGGCAGGCAGGGATTTACATTGCCATCATTCGGGACAATGGCCTGATAAAAGGGAAGTGTAAGTTTGTGATCCAACAGTAGGCGCTTGTTTCTTTTTATGTGAATATTATAATATGTGTGTAAGTTTAGAAAGCTGACAGGCAAATAGCACATTTGATTTTTTTCGACACTCGAGCCGATACTCAAAAAATCAAAAGAGTCATTTTTTGCCAACACACATACAGACAATCATATAAATAGTTGAGCTTTTTATCTTGCTTTGTGAGATATGACAGCAAAAATTCTATTTTTGTGACTGAACAACTTTTGCGATTTGAACAGAATTGAAGTAGTTCTTGAAGTAAAAGCTATTAAACAGACATGGTTAGCTGAACAACTTGGAAGAAGTTACAATATGGTAAACAACTACGTTCAGAATAGACAACAACCGAGACTTGAAGTGCTTTTCGAGATTGATAAAATATTGGATGTTGAAGTTGACCAATTGCTAACTAAAATTAAAAGGACAGATGCGAAATAACGGAACAAAGAAAATTCATTATAAGATTACGACAGTTGAACAGGCAAAAAATGTCTCAAGGAATTTTTTAAAATCAATTGAATTGGACAAAGCTATTGATTTTGGGCTTCCAGAGATTGACGACAGATATCATATTTGGAGAGTTCCCGTTAAATCTAAAAACAATGAGAATATTGGTGAAATTGTAATTGACGCATTTACTACTTTAATCAACGAAAGGAAAACAACAAACAAAGAAGTTCTTGAATCAAGACTTTTAGGAAGAAAAAACGGAACAGAAGTTAAAAAGAACGGAAGTTCCATTCCTAAAATTTCAAACATCAGAAATACCATTGGCTTAGGCGATTCAGAAATTTTATTGCAAGAAACACCAAGTGAATCTGTAGACTTAGTGTTTACATCTCCACCCTATTACAATGCAAGACCTGAATATGTAGAATATCTATCTTATGAAGAGTATCTTTTGAAAATCAAAAAAATAATCCATCAGGCTCATCGAGTATTAAACGAAGGACGATTTTTCGTAATGAATATTTCACCTGTTTTGATAAGACGAGCCAATAGAAATGAAGCATCAAAAAGAATTGCTGTACCTTTTGACTTTCATAGGTTATTTATTGAAGAAGGTTTTGATTTCATTGATGACATACATTGGGTTAAGCCCGAAGGAGCAGGTTGGGCAACAGGGCGTGGAAGAAGATTTGCTGCAGATAGAAATCCATTGCAATATAAACCAGTTCCAGTTACGGAATACATTTTGGTTTACCGGAAACAAACTGACAAATTGATTGATTGGCATATCCGAAAGCATCCAGACCAAAATATTATTGAAGAATCTAAAATTAAGGACGATTACGAAACAACAAATCTTTGGAAAATTCACCCATCCTACAACAAAAAACACCCTGCGGTTTTTCCGTTGGAGCTCGCAGAAAAAGTAATCCAGTATTATTCATTTAAAAATGATGTTATTCTTGACCCTTTTGCTGGAACAGGAACAACTGGTAAAGCAGCCGTGAAGAATGGAAGGAGATTCGTTCTTTTTGAGCAAGAAGAAGAATATATAAAGCTAATCAAAGAAGAAGTATTTAATTGGCTTCAGAGAGACGCTGAAAAAGTAAACTGGATAAACACGGAAGTACCAACCAATAAGGCTCCATACTTAAACTTTTATTAATGACTAAAAAGAAATTACTATCAAGTCAGATTCCAAAAATTGGGAGAAACCTTACAAAATTTACAGGGAAAGAACTTATTGACAGAGTTGGGAATGAAGTCATCAATGAAGTGGTAACATCAATACTTTGTGGTGGCAATGTAAGAGCTTTGACAGAAGGATTAACACAAAGGCGGATTTTGATATCAAACGCTTCACTTTTCTGGACCTACCTTAAAGGTTCTAAATTATTTACAAACTTCGAAACCAATTTTAACTCAATCGTATTTAAAGAACTTCTTGAAAACCGACTGAAAGCTGAAGATAAAGTTTTTTTGCAATGGTTCATCGGCTTGACAGGTAAAAGCATCCAAAATGTGCTGAGAAGCAATCCTGAAATAGTCGAAAAACATTTACAGGATTTTGATGAACGATTGAGAGAATCTTCAAAGGAAATCATAAAAGAACTTGGAGACATTAACACTACAATAACCATAGATAAAACAAATTATCTTTTGAAGTGGCCTGCATTACTCCAAATATTTTACGCTATTGGAACTCAAACTTTGGCAATACGGGGTAGTGAAAAATCAATGTATGGTAAATTATTTGAGAAGTTAATTTTAGGTTCTGTATTGCAAATTCTTGGATTTAAACAAATTGACCCAAACAAAAGCAAGCAGTCAAAAATGGTATTTTGGCTTTCTCAAAGAGAAAATAAGCGTGAAAGTGATGCAACAATATTGGTAAAACCAGGGATTGGGGCAAGATTTGATTTGGGCTTTATCGGTCCTGGTAACAGCGAAATTTCGCTTGATAAAGTTTCAAGATTTGAAAGAGAAATGAATCACGGCAGGCAACTACATTATATGTCCACCATTATTCTAGTCGACAGAATTGGTGATGGAAGTCGTATTGTAGAAATGGCAAAGGAAATTAACGGGACGATTATTCAAATGAGTATGACCTATTGGGTTAAAGAAGTAGCACAAATTCTATCCGAAAAACTTGAATTCAAACATCCTATCTTAAAAATGAAACCAGACCAAAGTTTAGAGTTCATTGAAAAAGAAATGAAAAAAGTTGACCTTAAAATATTATTGAATTAGCCTATGCTCAGTAGCCACACACATTGCCAAGTCGCACTAGCCGACCCACACAAGCCAAAACATGGCAAACAGTGTGTCTTTTCCAACGCACAACTGACAGTCAATCAGGACGAAAACAGAGAACCGAACGCACAGCATCGTGTTTAGTGCATTTGGCAGATAGTGCTAATTTCAACGATGTTACTTTTAATAATCGGTGCAGCAGTTTGACAGGTTTGTGCTTCGATTTACCAAACGACACCATACTCGTAACCGTTATCATTAATAAAATTTGGCATAAAAAAAACCGGCTCTGATTGCTCAAAGCCGGTTTAATTTATTTGCTCAATTTATACTTTTACAAGCTCATTACCTGAGCACCTAATTTAGCACCTATAAACTCACGGTTCAATCTTGCGATGTTCACCAGTTTTATCTCTTTGGGGCATTCGGCTTCGCAGGCACCAGTATTGGTACAATTACCAAAACCTTCCTTATCCATTTGCTGAACCATTTTTTGTACCCGGCGTTTGGCTTCAATTTGCCCTTGCGGTAGTAATGCCAATTGTGAAACCTTGGCTGAAACAAACAGCATAGCCGAAGCATTTTTGCAGGAAGCCACACAGGCTCCGCAACCAATACAGGCAGCAGCATCCATAGCTTCGTCAGCCTTGTTTTTTGCAATGGGGATGGCGTTGGCATCGGGTACACCGCCTGTGCGCGCCGAAACATAACCACCGGCCTGAATCAGCCGGTCGAAGGATGAACGGTCAACAATCAGGTCGGTAAGTACCGGGAAGGCTCTCGAACGCCAGGGTTCGATAACTATGGTTTTCATGCCTTTGAACTTTCGCATGTGAACCTGACAGATGGTAATGCCTGTGTCGGGACCATGGGGGCGGCCATTCACGTACAGGCTGCATGTACCGCATATCCCTTCACGGCAATCGTTCTCAAAGTTGATGGGCATTTCGCCCTTCATCACCAACTCCTCGTTGAGTATGTCGAGCATCTCCAGAAAAGATGCATCCTCCGATATATTCTTAACCTCATAGGTTTTAAAGCTCCCTCTGGACTTGGCATCTTTCTGACGCCATACTTTCAAATTTAAATCCATAGTCAGGTGGTTTTATACTTTATAATTTCTTGTTTTCACTTCGATAAATTCATAATTCAGCGGTTCCTTGTGCAAGGTGGGTTCCTTGTCGTCGCCCATATACTCCCACACCGAAACATGTGTGTACTCCTTGTCATGGCGCAGTGCTTCGCCTTCGGGAGTTTGGTGTTCTTCGCGGAAGTGTCCGCCACACGATTCCTCGCGATCCAATGCATCGCGTGCCATCAGTTCGCCCAGCTCCAAATAATCGGCTGCACGCCATGCTTTTTCCAGTTCCATGTTTTTACCATCGATACCTCCGGGAATTTTCACATCTTTCCAAAATTCCTTACGCAGCTCCTGGATCATGGTAATAGCCTTTTTCAAACCTTCCTTATTTCTTGCCATCCCAACATAATCCCACATAATATGTCCGAGTTTCTTATGGAAAGTATCCACGGTTTGATTGCCTTTTATGCTGAGCAGTTTCTCAAGCTCTGCACGTACTTTCTTTTCAGATGCCTCAAATTCGGGAGTATCCGTTTTGAAGAACGGCACATTAATCTGGTCGGCAAGATAATTTTGCATGGTGTAAGGAATCACAAAATAACCATCACTCAAGCCCTGCATCAGCGCAGAAGCTCCGAGGCGATTGGCTCCGTGATCGGAGAAATTGGCTTCGCCGGCAGCAAATAATCCGGGAATGGTGGTTTGTAATTCGTAATCCACCCAAAGGCCACCCATTGTATAATGCACAGCAGGATAAATCATCATGGGAGTTTCATAGGGGTTGTCATCCACAATTTTCTCATAAATCTGGAAAAGGTTTCCGTACCGTGCTTCAATCACGTTTTTACCCAAACGTTTGATGGCATCGGCAAAATCAAGATATACGGCCAAACCGGTGCTTCCAACTCCATGTCCGGCATCACAGCGTTCCTTGGCAGCTCTGGAAGCTACATCGCGTGGAACCAGATTACCAAATGCAGGGTATCTGCGTTCGAGATAATAATCACGGTCTTCTTCGGCAATTTGAGTGGGTTTAAGCTCGCCTTTCTGAATTTTCTTTGCGTCCTCCAATTTCTTCGGTACCCAAATACGGCCATCGTTTCTGAGGCTTTCACTCATCAGTGTAAGCTTTGACTGGTAATCGCCGTGAACGGGAATACATGTGGGGTGGATTTGTGTGAAGGAGGGGTTTCCAAATACAGCACCACTTTTGTAGGCTCTCCAGACTGCACTGCCGTTTGAATTCATGGCGTTGGTGGAAAGGAAAAAAACGTTGCCGTAGCCACCCGTAGCCAAAACAACGGCATGGGCTGCGTGGCGCTGAATTTCGCCGGTTATACTGTGCCGGGTTACCACGCCCCGTGCGCGACCATCAATAATTACAATATCCAGCACTTCCTGCATAGTTTCCATTTTGCAACTGCCGTTGTGGATTTCTTTGCTCAAGGCACCATAGGCACCCAAAAGAAGTTGTTGACCGGTTTGTCCGCGCGCATAAAAGGTTCGCGAAACAAGCGCCCCGCCAAAGGAACGATTATCTAATAAACCACTGTATTCGCG
>JAIOZV010000082.1 GCA_021740425.1 Bacteroidales bacterium
TGGACAATGTTTCATGGTAAAACCATGAAAGATTCGCACCTGATTGATGCCGATGGGTGGCTCACTCCGGAGGAATGTCTGGTGTACTCGTCCAATGTCGGAATTTCAAAAATCATTTATGATCATTACACCGGCAGGGAATGGGAATTTTACCGTGGATTAAAAAAGATTTTCCCCATGGAGCCCACAGGAATTGAGATTCACGGAGAACCGACCCCGGCCATAAAGAATCCCGACGACCGCAATTGGTCGATGGTAACACTGCCGTGGATGTCGATAGGCTACGAAATCACAGTTACTCCTTTGCAAATGCTTACGTTTTACAATGCTGTGGCCAACAATGGGAAAATGATGAAGCCTTACCTGGTTAAAAGCATCAACGAAGCCGGACAGATCATCGAAACATTTGAACCGGAGGTAATCAGAAAATCGATTTGCTCGCAAAAAACGCTGACAGTAGCACAAACCTATCTTGAAGGGGTGGTGGAAAGAGGCACAGCCACCATCATTAAAAATGACATTTATAAGATCGCCGGAAAAACCGGAACTGCCAAGGTAAACGAAAACGGGGTTTACATCCCAAAATACAATGCTTCATTTGCAGGATATTTTCCGGCTGAAAATCCTAAGTATTCCTGCATCGTGGTTATTTACCGCCCAAAGGAAGGCGGCTATTATGCCACACAGGTAGCCGCACCGGTCTTCAAAGAAATCGCCGACATTGTTTATGCCACCGAAATCGACATTCATCCCGATAAAATTGAAAATGACGATCACCTGGTGGCCATAAATTTCACACTCCCCGAAGGCAGGCATCTTTCAGGAGATGCAGGTCTGCTGATGGAACAATTTAATAATGGAGAAGAAGTTCACGAATCCTTCGAAGAGTTTACAAAATTTAAAACCATCCCTGATGTAAAAGGAATGGGTGCGAAGGAAGCTGTTTTTCTGCTCGAAAACATGGGCATGATCGTAAATTTACATGGCCGCGGGCTGGTAAAAAAACAATCGCTTGCGCCGGGAACAGCCCTGCAAAAAGGATACGAAATTTATTTAACACTGGAAATCTGACGGCTTGAAAAAACTGAAAGACATATTGGCTGACGTACAAATTCAGGAAACCTCCGGAATCACTGATCAATTGGTGAACAAAATCACCTTTGATTCACGAAATGTGGAAAAGGGTGATGTATTTGTCGCCATCAGCGGAACTCAAGTTGATGGTCATCAATTTATTGCAACGGCTGTGGAAAAAGGAGCAGTGGCAATAGTTTGCGAAACCATCCCCGACACCCTCCCCGGACATATTGCCTGCTTCAGGGTTGAAAATTCCGCAAAGGCGCTTGGCCTGATGGCTTCCGCATATTATGATTATCCTTCCGGGAAAATAAAAGTGATAGGAATTACAGGAACCAACGGAAAAACCACCACCGTATTTTTACTTTATCATTTGTATAAAAATCTTGGTTACAAGGCCGGTCTGCTATCAACCATCGAAAACCGCATCGGCGACAACATCTCCAGGTCAACACATACAACGGCTGATGCCATCCAGATCAATAAAAATATTGCAGCAATGGCTGAGGCCGGTTGCGACTATTGTTTTATGGAAATAAGTTCGCATGCCATTGCTCAGGACAGGATAAGTGGTTTGCAAATTTACGGTGCCATATTTTCGAACATCACCCACGATCACCTGGATTATCACAGCACTTTCGATGGCTATATCAAGGCTAAAAAGCAGCTCTTCGATCAATTACCCAAAGATGCCTTTGCTTTGGTAAATACCGACGACAAAAACGCCGGGGTGATGGTGCAAAATACACAGGCCAAAAAATGGACTTACAGCATCCGCAACGTTTCGGATTTTAAAGGTAAAATTCTTGAAAACCTTTTCGAAGGATTGCATTTGAGAATAAATATGAATGATGTGTGGACTAAACTGGCAGGGACTTTCAATGCCTACAACCTGATGGCTGTTTATGCCACTGCAATCATCGATGGTCAAAATCATGATGAGGTGCTGCTAAATATGAGTAAGCTCGAACCAGTGGAAGGCAGGTTTCAGCTTATCGCCAACAATTCGGGGATAACGGCAATTGTGGACTACGCCCACACTCCTGATGCCCTGAAAAATGTTTTACTAACCATTAATAACGTAAGGCAGGGCAATGAGCATATCCTTACAATTATCGGGGCAGGTGGCAACCGCGACAAGGACAAAAGGCCAAAATTAGCCGCCATTGCCTGCCAATACAGCGATCGGGTTATACTCACATCAGATAATCCGCGCAATGAAGACCCGGATGACATTATCAACGACATGGAAAAAGGTGTGGGGCATGAATTTAAAAGAAAAACAGTAAAAATTACCGACAGAAAGGAAGCCATCAAAACTGCCACGATGATCTCCGTAAAAGGCGATGTGATACTGATCGCCGGCAAGGGTCATGAAACTTATCAGGAGGTAAAAGGCATGAGGCATCATTTTGATGACCGTGAGATTGTGCTTGAATGTTTAAACAATTTATAAATTCTCAATAACAAGTAGCAAATGCTTTATTATCTGTTTGCATATCTGGAACGCAGCTTTGATTTCCCGGGTGCCGGAATGTTTGAATATATTTCATTCAGGGCTGGAATGGCGGTTATTACTTCACTCGTTATTTCGCTGCTGTTCGGCAAGCAACTGATCAGTTTCCTGAAAAAGAAACAGGTGGGCGAAAGCATCCGTGATCTTGGACTGGAGGGGCAAATGGAAAAACAGGGAACCCCAACCATGGGCGGCCTCATCATTCTGGGAGCCATTTTGGTACCAACCCTGCTCTTTGCAAAATTGCACAATATTTACGTGATCATTATTCTCATTAGTACTATCTGGCTTGGATTGATTGGGTTTATCGATGACTACATCAAGGTTTTCAGGAAGGATAAAAAAGGCCTGGCAGGAAAATTCAAGGTTTTGGGACAGGTAGTTCTCGGGCTGTTTGTTGGATTAATGATGTATTTCAGCCCCGATGTCGTGATCCGCGAAAAAGCTACCGATCTGTCATTCATCGACCAGCCGGTAACTTTCGACAACGAAAATACTGACCGTGGGGTGATACTTTTTGATCCGGAGCCTGTAAAATCAACAAAATCAACCATCCCATTTGTAAAAAACAACGAGTTTGATTATTCATTTTTCCTGTCGTGGATGGGTGAGGGTTACGAGAAATGGACTTTCCTGATTTTTATTCCGGCAGTAATATTGATCATTTCAGCGGTATCCAACGGCGCCAACCTCACCGATGGTATGGATGGCCTTGCAACAGGAACCTCAGCGATAATCGGAACAACATTGGCCATATTTGCCTATGTGTCGGGCAACATCTTTTTTGCCAACTATCTCAACATTATGTACATCCCCGACACCGGCGAGCTGGTAATTTTCATCAGTGCTTTTGTGGGAGCCTGCATCGGATTTTTATGGTACAACTCCTATCCGGCACAGGTTTTTATGGGCGATACCGGGTCGTTGGCCATTGGAGGAATTATTGCAGTTTTCGCCATCATGCTGCGCAAGGAGCTGCTTATACCCATTCTTTGCGGGATATTCCTTGCAGAGAATTTTTCGGTGATGATGCAGGTAAGTTATTTCAAATACACCAAAAAGAAATTTGGTGCCGGCAGACGGATTTTCAAAATGTCGCCACTACATCATCATTATCAGATAAAAGGTTATCCTGAACCCAAAATAGTTTTGCGGTTTTTTATCGTAGGCATCATGCTGGCCGTGTTTTCGGTGATAACTTTAAAAATCAGGTAAGGAGAAAAAGTATTGGCAAAAAAAACAGCCATACTTGGAGGAGGCGAAAGCGGCACCGGTGCTGCGCTGCTTGCAAAGAAGAAAGGATTTGATGTTTTTCTTTCGGATAGAGGAAAAATCAATACCAAATACAAAAAAGTTCTTTTACAGTCTGACATCACTTTTGAAGAAGGTAAACACACCGAAGATTTAATTCTTGATGCTGATTTCATCATTAAAAGCCCAGGTATTCCTGACAGTGCAAGTTTGATACAAAAGGCTCAGGATGCCGGAATTCCGGTAATTTCGGAAATAGAATTTGCATCCCGATATACAAAGTCCAAAAAGATTTGTATTACAGGCAGCAATGGAAAAACCACAACCACCTTACTCACTTATCACATCCTGAAAAATGCAGGATTGGATGTGGGCCTTGGCGGAAATGTGGGGAAGAGCATGGCATGGCTGCTTTCGGAGCGGGATTATGATTTTCTGGTTCTCGAAATCAGCAGCTTCCAGTTGGACGGCATGTTTGACTTCAAGGCGGAAATTGCAGTTTTGATGAATATTACACCCGACCATCTCGACAGGTACGACAATGATTTTGAAAAATATGCAGATTCAAAATTCAGGATCATCAGAAATCAAACAGCTCAGGATGCCTTTATCTTTTGCCATGACGATGCTGTTATTTTACGGAAACTTAAAAACTTAACTGTTGTATCCCATAAATATCCTTTCAGCCTCGAAAATATGGATTATAAAAATGGAGCCTTTTTTAAAATTGACAATTCAAACTACAAACAAAGCAAATTGATCATCAACATAAACAATGAAAAAATGGTAATGACATTACAGGAAATGGCGCTTAACGGCAGGCACAATGCTTACAACTCGATGGCTGCGGCGATAGCATCCAGACTTTTGGACATCCGCAAGGAAAACATCAAACTCAGCATGTCCGATTTTCAAGGCGTTGAACACAGGCTTGAGTATGTGGCTTCGGTGAGGGGCATTGATTTTATCAACGATTCGAAAGCTACCAACATCAACTCAACCTGGTACGCACTCGAAAATGCCAACCACCCAATCATCTGGATTTGCGGTGGTCAGGACAAAGGCAATGATTATGCTTCGCTGTTGCAGCTTGTTACCGAAAAAGTGAAAGCCATTGTGTGTCTGGGCATCGACAATACCAAAATCATCGAAACCTTTTCGCCTGTTTGCAATTCAATTTTCGAAACCCAAAGCATGGCCGATGCCGTAAAGATAGCATACAAATTAGGGCAAAAAGGTGATACCACCCTGCTCTCGCCGGCTTGTGCGAGTTTCGATTTGTTCGACAATTACGAAGATCGTGGCAACCAATTTAAAAAAGCAGTTATAAATCTATAATTATTCACAGCATTTAAAATTTGATGAAAATCATTACCAAACATATCAGCGCTTTTTATTTTCAATCAATCATATTTTTTCACCCCTTAAAACAACAACTTTATGATTACAGGTAAAATTAACGGAGACAAAGTGATTTGGGTGCTGGTCATTATTTTGTCGGCAATTTCGTTGCTGGCTATTTACAGTGCCACCAGCTCGCTGGCTTATCGTGAGCGCGGCGGAAACACAGAGTATTATCTGATCCGCCAGTTTGTAATTGTAGTTCTCGGATTGCTCATCATGTTTGCGGTTCATCGCATGAACTACCTTTATTTTTCAAGAACAGCGCAATTTCTGTTTTGGGCATCCATCGCCCTGCTGATTTTCACCCTGCTTTTTGGCCCTATGATAAACGGTGCCAGGCGCTTCCTTCTCATCAACATTCCGGGGCTGGGCGTACTTACTTTTCAAACTTCCGACATGGCAAAGCTTGCACTGATGATGTACCTTGCAAGATTTCTGGCAAAAAATCAAGAGGAAATCCGAAATTTTAAGCACGGATTTATTAAAATTATCGTACCCATTTTGGTGGTTTGCGGGCTGATTTTACCCTCAAACTTTTCAACTGCCGCAATGCTTTTTGTGGCCAGCTTAGGCATTCTTTACATAGGGCGGGCAAGTATCAAACACATCGGAGCACTGATTGGTATTGGCGCATTAGGATTTACAATTTTGTTGTCGATAGCAAAATTCCAACCCGAATTACTGCCACGTGCAACCACCTGGTACAACAGGGCGGAACAACATTTTACCGAAGAATCGGAACCCGCCTATCAGGTTACTGTATCAAAAATGGCCATTGCCAGTGGCCGCCTGTGGGGTAAGTTGCCGGGTAACAGCACCCAACGCAATTTCCTGCCCCACTCCTACTCCGATTTTGTGTATGCCATCATCATTGAGGAATACGGGATTATTGGTGGCATTTTTGTGATTTTTCTATTCGTGGTATTGATGTTCCGATCCATAAAAATTGCACGTCTTTGCCAGACGAGGTTCGGCAGCTACCTCGTGGTTGGCATAAGCTTTTTAATGGTTTTTCAGGCCATGATAAATATGGGTGTAGCTGTAAATCTATTGCCTGTAACAGGGCAAACGCTTCCTTTTATTTCGATGGGAGGAACCTCATTTTGGTTTTCGTGCGCAGGCCTGGGAATTATTTTGAGTGTAAGCAGATCGGTTGAAGAAAAACAAGCGATTCAAAAAGATAAAGTAACTTATGCCACAGCATAAAACAAAAATATTAATTTCCGGTGGGGGAACAGGTGGTCATGTGTTTCCTGCCATTGCTATTGCCGAATCTCTCAAAAAAATCGACGATACCATCGACATTCTTTTTGTTGGAGCCAAAGGCAGGATAGAAATGGAAAGGGTGCCCCTGGCCGGGTTCCCCATTGTGGGTTTGTGGATCAGCGGGTTTCAGCGCAGCCTGTCATTAAAAAACCTCCTGTTCCCATTCAAACTTTTGCTCAGTCTGATAAAAGCAGGCAAAATTATCAGGAAATTCAAACCTGATGTAGTGGTAGGTGTGGGAGGTTATGCCAGCGGCCCGACAGGAAAAATGGCTGCTCGCAAAAAGATACCTTTATTGTTGCAGGAGCAAAATTCCTTTCCCGGAATAACCAACAAATTGCTTGCGGCGGAGGCCGAAAAAATATGCGTGGCCTATCCGGGCATGGAAAAATACTTCCCGAAAGAGAAGATCATCATTTCAGGAAATCCCATACGCCGGCAGGTTATTCAAATTGATGGCAAGAAAGAATTGGCCCTTCAGTATTTCGAACTGGATAAGAACAAGCCCGTTATACTAATCGTTGGCGGAAGCCAGGGCGCCCTTTCAATAAACGAGGCCATTGAAGAAAGCCTGGAACTTTTTGCGATGAAAAACATCCAGTTGATATGGCAAACCGGAAAATTATTTGAAGACCTTGCCAACAAGGCAGTACTTGAAAAACTCAACGGAAACAAGAAAATGCTGGTAAAGGTCAAATCGTTTATCACAAAAATGGATTTGGCTTATGCCGCTGCCGACCTGGTAATTTCAAGAGCCGGAGCCATTGCAATTTCCGAATTGTGTGCAGTTGGGAAACCCTGCATCTTCGTGCCCTTGCCTACGGCTGCCGAAGATCATCAAACCCATAATGCCAAAGCTCTGGAAAGCACAAATGCAGCCATTCATCTTGTAAATGCAGAGGCAAAGGAAAAACTTGGAAAACTGGCCATCGATTTACTTGGGAACGAAACAAGAATGCAAACACTTGCAGAAAATATTAAAAAACTGGCCATTACAAATTCGGCTGATATCATCGCCGAAGAAATTCTGAAAATGGTTAAAGAACATAAAATTGATGCTTAACTTTTCTCACATATTCATGATTGGCATTGGCGGAATCGGCGTTTCGGCACTGGCGCGATACTTTGCACTCAACGGCAAAATCGTTGCAGGCTACGACCGCACGTCCTCGCCACTTACCGCCCGTCTCGAAAGCGAAGGAATTAAAATCACCTTAAGCGATGACCCGTCAATTTTAGATGTAGCTTTTAAAGACCCCCAAAAAACACTAGTAATCTATACACCGGCAGTTAAGGACGACAATGCATTTTTGAATTATTTCAGGAATGGCGGATTCAAAATCATGAAACGCGCAGAAGTTTTGGGCGAAATTACCGGAGCCTACAAAACCATTGCCGTTGCCGGAACTCATGGGAAAACCAGCGTATCGTGCATGACCGCTCATTTACTCTATCGTTCGCACATTGGATGTGTTGCCATTTTGGGAGGTATTGCCTCCAATTACGATACGAATTTTCTTTTTAAAGAGCAATCGGAATTTGCAGTTACAGAAGCCGACGAGTTCGACAGATCCTTTTTGAGGCTTGCTCCGTTTTTTGCAGTAATCACTTCCACTGACGCTGATCATCTGGATATTTATGGCGATAAAAACGCACTCATCCATTCTTTTTGCCAATTTGCAGGAAACGTACATTCCGATGGAATTTTATTGGTAAAATATGATGCAGCCTCACAAATCAAGGAATTTGCAAAAAGCCACGTTTTTACCTACGCGCTCGACAACAGCAAGGCCGATGTTTTTGCGAGGATCAGTGAAATCAACAGCCAAACCATGACCTTCGACCTGGTGACCCCTGAAAAGGAAATTAATAAATTACAAATGAAAGCCACCGGCCTGATGAATATCGAAAATGCTGTGGCAGCCTGCTTCATGGCCATGAAAGCAGGTGTGAAAGAAGAGGAAATCCGAAGCGGACTGGCAGATTTTGCAGGGGTTTATCGTCGCTTTCAAAGGCAGTTTGTTTCAGAAAACACCATTTACATCGATGATTATGCCCATCACCCTGAAGAGATCAGGGCTTTGGTCAATTCTGTCAGATCAGTCTATCCAAACAAAAAAATCACAGGAATTTTCCAGCCGCACCTTTATTCACGGACACGCGATTTTGCCGATGGATTTGCTGAAAGCCTCGGCCTGCTCGATGAAATTATCCTGCTGGACATTTATCCCGCAAGGGAAAAACCCATTGCCAATGTAACTTCAAACCTTATTTATCAAAAAATTAAAAAACCAAATAAAATTTTAGTCCACAAAGAAGACTTGCCAGAAATCATCAAAAACAACAACTATGGGATACTGCTCACCATCGGGGCAGGCGACATCGACAGGCTGGCAGCACCCATCAGGCAAATTCTGGAAGATAAACTTAAAAAACAATTACAATCATGAAAAAAATATTCAACATATCCTTAGGACTGATCCTGCTCACAGGCATCATACTGCTTTTAAGTTTTGCGGTAAAAGACCACAAAAATGTTTCCTGCATTCAGGTGAACATTGCATTTAACGACAATGCCAGGGCACACTTCATCAATACAAATGATGTGGAACAAATTATTTATAAAAAGTGTGATACCCTGGTCGGCCAACTGCTCGACAGCATCAATACCAGTGAAATTCAGGACATCCTTATCCAAAATCCTTACATAAAAAAGGTAGCGGTTTTCAAATCGATGAAGGGTGAAATCCAGATCGATATCGAAAGGAATATCCCGCTGGTGAGGATCATCAATAAGCAAAATAAAAGTTTTTACCTCAGCAACAATGGCAGCGTTCTGCCATTCAGCAAACACTTTACCCCGCTTGTGATGGTTGCCACAGGAAACATCAATGAGGATTATCAATCCATAAAATCCGCGACATTTTATCCCGGGGAGCAAAATATACTTTCGTCGATCCTTCAACTATCGCAAGCACTCGCCGAACACGAATCCCTGAATTCCTACATCGAACAGATTTATGTAAACAAGGAAGGTGAAATTGAACTTGTTCCTGCCGATGGCAACCACTACATTATTTTGGGTGATGTGGATGAATTGCAAATAAAATTGCGCAATCTGATGGCTTTTTACCGCGAGGGAAAACCCAAAATGAAGGATCCGTTTACTTCGATCAATCTGAAATTTACGAACCAGGTAGTCTGTAAAAAATAAATTTATATGGAATCAACAAATATCATCGTAGGGCTCGATATCGGGACAACCAAAATTGCCGCCATTGTTGGCCGACGGGCTGACCACGGCAAAATTGAGATTCTGGGCTATGGCAAAACTGAGTCGATTGGCGTAAAACGCGGTGTAGTTTCAAATATCGAAAACACCGTACAATCCATTCGCAAGGCTGTGGATGAAGCCGAACAAAAATCCAATGCAGAAATTAAATATGTGAATGTGGGCATTGCAGGGCAGCACATTAAAAGCCTGCAACATCGTGGCAGCCTCATCCGCCAGAACAACGAAGATGAAATCAGTCAGAAAGATATCGACAGCCTCCTCAACAGCATGTACAACCTGAACATGAGTCCGGGTGATGAAATTATCGATGTGATCCCTCAGGAATACATCATCGACAATGAGCAGGGCATCCGCTATCCTATCGGGATGCTGGGCAACTCTCTCGAAGCCAACTTTCATATCATCATCGGCCAGACCACGGCAGCCAAAAACATTTACAAATGTGTGAAAAAAGCAGGCCTTGAGGTGGTTGATCTGATTCTTGAGCCCATCGCCTCGTCCAACGCAGTGCTGAGCGAAGAAGAAAAAGAAGCCGGTGTGGTGCTTGTTGATATCGGAGGCGGAACCACCGATCTGGCAATTTTCCAGGATGGAATCATCAGGCATACAGCCGTTATTCCGCTGGGCGGAGATATTTTAACCGAAGATGTAAAAGAAGGATGCAGCATTATCCGCAAACATGCCGAGGAACTAAAAGTAAAATTCGGTTCTGCCCTGGCCAACGAAAACAAAGATGAAGAAATAGTGGCCATCCCCGGTTTGCGCGGAAGGCCGCCAAAAGAGATCAGCCTGAAGAACCTGGCCAACATTATTCAGGCAAGGATGGAAGAGATTATCGAACACATTTATTACGAAATAAAAAACTCGGGGTTTGAGAAAAAACTCATTGCCGGAATCGTACTTACAGGCGGTGGTGCCTTACTCAGACACATCGCCCAGCTCACCGAATTCATGACAGGCATGGATACCAGGATAGGTTACCCCAACGAACATCTCGATAAAAATACCCCCGACGAAATGGGCAGCCCTATGTATGCCACAGGGATTGGACTCGTGATTGAAGGGCTTGACCGCTTTGAGAAAAATCAAATACGGGAAGAAAAAAAATCGGGCAGTGGGAACGATGAAAAACTAAAAAAGAAAAAAACCACCGAAAAGCCCAAAAAAGAAGGAAGCTTTTTAAAGAAGATTCAGGAATTTTTTGAGGATGATCCCGAATAGGGCATCTCAATTTTGTAAAGGAGAAATAATTTAACTATCAAAAAATAACAACAGAAAAGGAGCAAACTATGACTGAAATGTTAGCATTTGATGCCCCGAAACAGCGTGCATCAATAATTAAAGTTCTGGGAGTGGGAGGCGGAGGCAGCAATGCCGTCACCCACATGTACCAGCAGGGTATTAAAGGTGTGGATTTTATCATCTGCAACACCGATTCGCAAGCCATGGAAATTAGTCCGATACCGAATAAAATTCAACTGGGCAACAAAGGCCTCGGTGCCGGAGCCATTCCCGAAGTAGGACGTAAATCGGCTGAAGAAAACATTGATGATATCAGGGCAGTGTTGGAAAGCAATACCAAAATGCTTTTTATTACCGCCGGAATGGGAGGTGGAACTGGTACGGGTGCTGCGCCGGTTATTGCGCAAATGGCCCGCGATATGGACATCCTCACCGTGGCCATCGTAACCCTTCCATTTTCGTTTGAAGGAAGAAAAAGACGCCTTCAGGCAGAAAAAGGAATTGAAGAATTGAAAAAACATGTGGACACACTACTCATCATAAGCAACGAAAAACTTCGGGAAATACACGGCAACCTGAAACTATCAGAAGCTTTCGGACGGGCCGACGACATCCTCACCATTGCATCCAAGGGTATTGCCGAGATCATCACCGTTACCGGTTACATCAACGTGGACTTTGAAGATGTGAAAACCGTAATGAAGGACAGCGGCACAGCCATCATGGGATCTGCCACCGCCGAGGGCGAAGACCGTGCAAAAGTGGCAGTGAGAGAGGCTTTATCGTCACCATTGCTCAACGACAATAAAATTACAGGAGCCAGCGACATCCTGCTTTACATCTCTTCAGGCAAAGAAGAAATTACCTTTGACGAAGTTACCGAAATCACCGACTACATCCAGAATGAAGCAGGCCAAAGTGCGGAGGTGATCTGGGGTAACGGTTTTGACGAATCTCTGGGAGATAAAATCAGCATCACTTTGATTGCAACGGGCTTTATGTCACCGGAGGATATCGAGGAAACAACCCTCAACAAAGAGAAAAAGAAAACGATTTACTCACTTGGTGATTCACTTCCCAACGATATAAAACCACAGGAACCGGAAGAGGTAAAAAGCGAATCCAAAGCGCCTGCTGAATCTTTCCTTTCAGAAATCCAATTGATAAAAAAGGATGGCGTTAACGGCAGCACCGTTGGCAATAACGAAAGAAAAGAGCCTGGTAAACAAATGCCTTCGTTGTTTGACCAGCCTCGGCCCGAGATGAAAAAACCTGATATGAAAACTCCAGCAACCGAAAAAGTATCAGATCAGAATACCGTGACCATCAGCAACAAATTCAACAACAGCCTGCGCATTAAACACACCATCGGGGGGCAGGAATCCGAAGCTCCTCAAAATCATCAACACGGGCAAATGATGGAAAAGAAAAATGAAGATCGCATGAAAAAACTGCATGAATTCAGCTTCATGACGGGCAAAGCAAACAAGGACATCGATACCCTTGAAAAAGTACCAGCCTACGTCAGAAAAAATGTAGAGCTGAAGCCTGTTGCAGCTTCATCACAGTCGAATGTAGCACGCTATACTTTGGGTGAAGATGAAAATAAAAATGTGGAACTGGAATCGAAGGACATCCCATACATCCACAATAAACCGGATTGAACCTTAGTGTAAGATGAACAGGAATTTTTGGGATATTCAAGTTTTTCCCCGAAAATTCTCACGGTGTCTTCAGCCCACAGCAAAAATTTCACTGTTCATTACTTGTTATGAACTGCGGAGTGCGGGTCAAAAAAGGAAAGCTCCAAAAAATTGAACAGAACCATTTAAATATTACAGATTATGAGTTTAGCAGAGAAAATTAACGATGACATTAAAAAATCAATGCTGGCGCGGGATACCCGAAAGCTTGAAGCATTGCGGGCTGTAAAGGCCGGCTTGCTGATAGCCAAAACAGGTAAGGATATGAGTTCCGGCGAAATACCTGAAACCATTGAGATGCAACTTTTGCAAAAGCTGGTAAAGCAGCGCAGGGAGTCCGCAGAAATCTACCGTGGCCAAAACAGGGAAGACCTTGCTGAGGTGGAACTTTTTCAGGCTTCCATCATCGAGGCATATTTGCCTCAGCAAATGAGCAAAGAGGAAATTACTGAAATCGTAAAGGAAATTGTGGAACAAACCGGCGCAACAGGAATAAAGGATATGGGAAAAGTGATGGGCGCTGCCTCAAAACAACTGGCCGGCAAAGCCGACAACAAAACAATATCAATGATAGTAAAAGATTTGCTTGCTTAATTATGAGTTAGGTTAGGAAAGTCATAGTTTAGTGAACTTTTTGATAGTTAATTAGCTCCTTGAGGCGAGCCGGGTTCGGTTCGCCTTCTTTATTTAAATCAAGTAGTGGAAATATAATTATCATCAACATTTCCAGACAAAATGTAGTTTTGCCCTATTCATGAAAAATCAAATTGCTTTTCACCTTTTATACTTCCCCACACAGTGGATCTCGAAATAATTTACAAAGATGAGTTCCTGGCAGCAGTTAACAAGCCGCCTGGTTTGCTGGTACACCCCAGCGCCCTGGCCAGGGATGCCGAAGAATTTGCAATGCAAATGCTGCGCAACCAGATGGGCCGGCACGTTTATCCGGCCCACCGCTTAGACCGCAAAACTTCAGGGGTACTTCTTTTTTCTCTGGACAAAGACACCGATTCGCTGATGCAGCAATTGTTTGCCGCAGGCAGTGTACATAAAACCTATGTCGCCATTGTGCGCGGATACACCAAAGACGAGGAAACCATCGACTATCCCCTGCGTAAAGAAAACGGCAGGATGCAGGATGCTGTGACGAGGTATAAAACCCTTGCACGCGCCGAAATAAATCTACCCGACACCCGCCACCAAACCTCCAGATATTCGCTGGTAAAAGTTAACCCTGACACCGGCCGCATGCATCAGATACGCCGCCATTTTGCGCACATCCTCCACCCCATTATTGGCGACAGGCCTCATGGCTGCAATAAGCAAAATAAATTATTCAAGGAAAAATTCGACATGACCACCATGCTTTTGCACGCCTCCGAAATCAGTTTTGTGCATCCGCTCAGTGGTGAAAAAATTGAGATCAGGGCGGAATTGAGCGATGAATTTAACAGGATGCTTCGATTGATCTTTAATAAAATCGATTCTCAGAAGCCTGTTTAAAAACATTTTAATGCTCAATAAAACTTATTACTAACTTTGTGAGACATTCACAAAAGATGGAATCCATGAAAACTCTACTACTACTTTTAAGCATTATCACCACAATGAATTCCTTTGCACAGGATTTTAAACCACTGACCTCACAATCAAAAAAACTTTTTACACACGGCGCAATTGCTGATACTACCTACAGCTTAATGTTCGATTCGATTTCCACTACCGGGACTGATTCGGCATTTTTCCCATACTATCTTGTTTCACCTCAATTTACATTTACTGATACCTGTGAATTTTGGGGTGGTACGGAATGCAAGAAACAGGACAGTAATATTTTTATCGGTGAAATGGTGGCAACCAATAATCAGGGGATATATCGGTTTTGTACCAATCAGGGCGACTCATTAATATTTGATTTTAACCACACCCTGGGCGATTCATCAGTTTTCTTTCACAATCAGAATTCTACCTTTTTTATAATTTATGAGGGAGCTGATACTGCGACAATAATGGGTTTCGCTGATTCGGTTCAATCGTATCGAATAGCCCATACTGATGCTGATGGCAATGTTGTGAATTCCGCCCTGCATGATCAAAAAATTACAATTGGGAAATCGATAGGACTTATCGACTTTTTTCGGATAGATTATTTTCCTGATCTGCTGCAGCCCTTGTATCTGATCGGCAATAAATCACCTGACCTCGGCTGGCATGCTGTCACACACGAGCAACTTTACGACCACCAGCCCGGGGATATCATTCAGTACAAAAAAATCCATTATGCCGATCCCGGGCCACCGTGGGAAAATTACGAAATTTATACTACTAAAACTTTTCTGGAAAGAACAGACACTCCCGATTCAATTTTTTACAAAATAGCGCAGTTTAAAATCAATATCGACTCTGCAATTGGCATTTACGATACAGTGATTACAAAATACCGGAAAGATAATGTGTTTAAGCAAATCCCATACGATTATATACCACACGGTATCAACATAGAAAAAAAGAGTTTCCGGCAGACCAACTATTGTGACCTGAATTTATGGACCTTTAAATATGTTCCTGAATTCTTAATGTATTGCAGTGCCGACAATTGCTGGGGGTCATACGATATCCCGGGACCCCCGCCTGACATCACCACCATACATGTATGTGGTATTGGGCTTTACTATGATCACAACTACACTCCCAATTATCCCTATGCTTACACAAATGATCTTAACATGGTTGAATACTTCAAAAAAAATGGCATAGAATGTGGCCAGTATGTACCGGTTAATGTTCCTGAACACCACTCAACTCCATCAAAAGTATTTATCTTCCCCAATCCCGCAGATGATTATATCGAAATTTACACAGCTTATGAAGCAAATGGCGCAGCACAATTGTTTAGTTTGAATGGCAGGTTAATCACTGCTTTTCCCTTACAAAATAAGCATACAAAAATCGATGTATCCTCCATTGCCCCGGGGATGTATGTGTTAAAAATTGTTTCAGGTTCGGAAATGCACATCGAAAAGATGATTGTACAATAAGCGAATCAAAAACCCCTTGCTTTTTAATGGCTTTGCAAACAGACACCATTATGCCATTTCAAGGGAAATGATAAGATTAATTAACACTATTGACCGACTAAATTTGAAAAGGGTAGAAAAATGTGGAGAGGATTCCTCACTTCGTTCGGAATGACAGATAGTAAGCTGTTTGTGGAGGGGGAATGCGGCGGCTCCCCCCCCACATACCCCCTCCACCACCAAAACCATTGAAATCCTTCTCATTTCGAGCGTAGCGAGAAATCTCATAGTTTTTGTCGGTCAGTAGTGATTAATTAACCAAAAAAGCCTC
>JAIOZV010000083.1 GCA_021740425.1 Bacteroidales bacterium
ATTGATGTAATTGTAGTGAGTTCCCGTAAGGGTAATATTCTCAAGCTCTGTGGTTATTTTATCTTGTTTTTCGTAAAAAACATTCCACAATGCGGCGCCGCCAATTGTAACATTGTTATCAACAAACCAACGGCCTTCAAGACCAATACCACGGAAACTCATTTTATCAGTAAAGTTTTTGGTGTCGCCGGTTGGCACCGACATTTGGTAGGTCAGCGACCAGAACGATTCCTGGCCAAAAGAATGAAGCGTGATTAGCACTGAAACGAGCGTTATAAAAATCTTTTTCATGTTTCGGAAGTATTTAATGATTTGGAATTAGTTGGTTTGGAGGTAGGATGATTGTTTAAATCCCTGGTTGATATTGAAATCAAGCCGGTTTTGGGTGGTTGTGGTGCTGCTGCCCAGCAAGCCATTGATGGCACAATTCCATATTGTTGGAATGGTGTCAGTTACAGAGGTTGCATTTCTTACATCATGCATGTTGATGATGAGGGTTCCCACCGTGTAACTGGTCACGTATGATCCACCCCAATATGGAGGATAATACCACCCCCATTCATAATATCCGGGGTTTTTGTAGTACCATCCCCATCCCCATCCATAATAATAGTATGGATAATAGTAATAAACGTAGGTGTTTTTACTGGCCATAGCCGAAACTGAAACTACAACGTCAGGCTTGTTATTTTCGGGATCCTGTTCATAAATATAGCCATAAGCATTCATGTTTTCTTTTACCAGATCCAGAATCATATTGTCATTTTCTCTTCCAATTACCACATTGGATGCCTGATCAATTGTATCCTTGATATGAACCACCGAATCGTACAGGTAGTAAGTATTCAGTTGGTTAAAATCCATTTCTTTATCATAGGCTGTAATCACCAGATCGAGATCAGAATATGAAACATCATCGCCCGGATAGCATGAGGTAAAAAATGTGGCAATAAAAAATCCGGCAATCCCTAAAAATGCAAAAAGCGTTTTTCTTTTCATTGTTAAAAATTTAGTTTAAGTATTAATTTATTTTTACTCAAAACATTCAGTGAGCTATAAATGATAAAATATTTTTATGTGATCTCGCAGTGCTCAAAATGCCCTAAAATCGAACTTTCATATTGCAAAGATATGAACCATTTTATCATCCCATATTTTTTTCAAATGTTAATTGAAAGATTATTTGGCCTGAGAGCAAATCAAATTTTCTGTAGTTTTGTTCAAATTCAATATTAAATTTTTATGAAAAAGACGGTTCTGCTGTATTTAAGTTTGTTCTTACTAATCATGTTAATGGCTTGCAATTCAACAAAGGATAAACAAACTCAGGCTGTCGGCATGTCGGGTGATTATCTTGAAGTGAGCAGTGAGGTGTTCAGCAATCTGTTGCTGGTAAAGGGGGAACTAATTTATGTGCCTGTGTATTCGGATATTTATGGCACAGATGTAAACAAGAAAATAAAATTATCAGCAACCCTAAGTATTCGCAATACCGACATGCAAAACCAAATCATTGTGAGCATAGTGGATTATTACGATACCCACGGGAAAAAGATTCGTAATTACCTCGAAAGCCCGGTCAAACTAAAACCTTTGCAAACGGTGAGTTACCTCGTGCCTTATAATGAAGCTGAAGGTGGCGTTGGAGCAAATTTTATTGTTGAGTGGGTTTCGGAACAGGAAGTTTCCGAACCTGTAGTGGAGGCAGTAATGATAGGCACTTCATCTTCACTGGGAATTTCGTTTGTGTGCCAGGGCAAAGTGTTGAAGTATATCAGTGAATAATGCAAGCATGCAAATTAGGATATGACACGAAAGCATAGCTGTGCAGAAACACCTTTGTTTAATATCAAAACAAAGCTTTTAGTAAACTCTTTCCTTATCTTTGTTTTCACCAGACTTGCTATAACTTTCAGTATTTTTAAACAGGTCGAAAGCTAAAGAAATATAAAAAACATTCGCATTCAGAAATTCGTAAGGTTTCACCGTTGTACCGTTGCTCAGTGTTTTAGTAAAATCTTTGTTGTGGAAATTGGTGAGGTAGTATTTGAATTTTAAATTTGCGCCGTGTGGGAACTGAATGCCAACCAGGAAAGTATGATAAATCGCCGGAACCCGCTTGCTAAACCAAACATTGAATTTATCGGTTTTTACTTCGTTTTCAAAGGTCTTTTCCTTGTAGTTGAAAGGAAATTCAATTTCATAGCCACCAAACAAAAACAATTTATCGAGATTGCCAATCTTTAAACCAACAGGAATACCTGCGGTATAATTTCTGAATTTTTTCTTCACAGTGTTTCCGGTTTCAGGATCTGTGTAATCATCGTAAATAAAACCCACGTTCCGAATATTAATACCTGAGAAGAACCCGAAATTATTACTCACATCGAAGTTGGCAAGATTTTGAAAGTTAAACACCGGCGACCAGCGCAGAATGTTGCCATTATCCGAGCCGGCATTATCAATCGCGGCAAACGAAAAAATCATTTCACCTCCTGAGGTAAAGTAAAAATCGCCGGATTGGCTATTCTGAGCCTGCAGACTCATCGAGAGTAAAAGGGCAACTGCAATGGAGAGGTAGATTTTAATTTTCATACGTTGAAGTTTACAATGTTATCATTTTATTTTTGGTAAAAATATTTCTTTTTCAAGCATAATTCTGCGTGCAATCACAAAATTAACAAAACCATATTCAATCCGAATGATGTTTTCCACATTGGTGGTTTTGTTCAGGTGGTTATAACCAGAGGCTGTAATGCCCGCAAACCACTTGTTGTAATTATAGCCTGCCGCAAATCTGAACGAAACATTCGGATTAACATAGAAACGGTGTTTTTGTTTAGTGTCAGATTCACTGTATATTCCATAAACGTAGCTTAAACCTGCATCTACCGAAAGCGAAATAAAAAACCGTTGCATGGCCACAAGGGTATGTGCATATCCAAACCTTGCATTTGTGGTGTAACCCTTTATGCTGGTAATTTTATTTCCTGAAAAGGCATTATCGTAAACCAGATTTTTGGGGATTAGTGATGAATCGGCGCTCACCCGGTGGAAGTTTATTGTAGCTCCCAGAATAATGGAACCTGCACTTTTTTTTTGCACCTCGGTTTGTGAAAACGATGATATGTAGGAGAATTTCCCGGGGTTAAACACATGCGTGTAATTCACACCCGATGACATCACCCCGATGTCGGGCCTTATGATGTATTGGCTATCGTCAGGCCAGCCGGCGACCATAGCCGCAGTGTTTTCAAGGTAAAAGCCCTTGTATTTTTGAAAGAAAAGATCAAAAGTTCCCTTTCTTAAATAAAAACTTGTTTGAAAATCGATGTATTCTGTGGTGCCATAATTTTCTGTTTCTTCATCGTTGATAAATTGAAAGGCCAGGCCAAAACCAATCCATTTATAATTTATTCCAAATCCGGCAGAGCTGTTTCCATTGGGTTTAAAATTCAGGCTATAGCCATTCTTCTGATCTTCAACACCAAGGTTGAGATATTTACTTTTTATGTAGGTTTTTAACGTTAACGCATTTGGGAAAGTTTGAATGTATCCCGAATCGATTTCCGATTTAAAAATATTCAACGGGTTTTGGGGGTAGGCAAGCATGCCTGAAAAAATCAGAACGGCGAGATAAATGGCTTTTATCGACGGGGCATGGTGCAGCATATTAACAGGTTTAACGTATTAATGTGTTGGTTAATCTTTGATGCCCTAAAAATATTGGATGTTGCCAATTAGCGTTGTTGAGGATAATCCAACCAGCAAGGGTAAAATTTCGAAGCAGAAGTTTGTTCTCAAAAAATAAATTTTTTGCCAGCCAATAGCTTACATCATGGATTTCATGTCGGTATTTAGCGATTTGATGGAAAGTGTTACCGTAATAATCAATGTACCCGCTGCAACAAGTCCAAGCAGAAGGTAGTCTTCGGAGAAAAGGCAAAAATTATAAAATCCCAGGAAAAAAATCGCAGCACCCAATCCTGTAATCGAATCGATAAAGGAGGGTTTCCTGAATTTGCCCATGCCAACAAAAAAACCGAGGACGATACCGGTTAGTAGATTTGCAACAGGCAGGGTGTATAAAACGATTGAAATTTGTGAAGTATAATCCCACTCGTAAAAGAAAAACACATTGGCCAAAGTTGAATATCCAAGTGAAATCATTACACCATAAAGAATGCCATCAAAAGGTTTTGTAAGTGCTGTGTTGGTGATGTATTTGTATCGCAGAATCAAAAATTTGGAAAACTCAGACAAAAAACCAATCAATGCGAAGGCAAAAAATATAATTCTGCGGATGCTTGCTGCATGTTCAAGCCAATAATGTTTTACATAATATACAGCCACCAGCATTGGAAGCGCAGCGAGAATACCCAGAAAATAGGAGCCTGTGAATAAGCTCCAGTCCTTTTTTTCCATGCCTCCACTGGCAATGATAATCAACAATAAAAAAATAACTGGGGCAATGAATAGGGGAATATAGATGGCCACGATGTTTTGATATTTAAATGATGAGTTAAAATTAAAGTATAAATTTGAAGCAAAAATATAAAAATTTTGAAAGGTGTAGTCGTAAAATCAACAGGAAGCTGGTATTTGGTTAAAACCACAGAAGGCCAGTCCATTGAATGTAAAATAAAAGGCAAACTCAGGCTTAAGGGCATAAAAACCACAAACCCTGTGGCTGTAGGCGACAAGGTGGTAATTGAAATGCCGGAAAGCCAGGGTTTTGGGATGATAAAGGATGTTTTGCCAAGGCACAACCACATTATACGCAAATCAACAAATCTTTCCAAGGTTTCACATATTATAGCTGCAAACATCGATTTGGCTTTACTTGTTGTAACCATCAGGGAACCCCGAATCGCCACAGGATTCATCGACAGGTTTTTGGTAAATGCTGAAGCCTATCACATTGAAGCAGCTATTGTTTTTAATAAAATTGACATTTATAAAGAAGAAGACAT
Source organism: Bacteroidales bacterium (assembly GCA_021740425.1). GTDB lineage: Bacteria > Bacteroidota > Bacteroidia > Bacteroidales > 4484-276 > SABY01. Next base: position 4,974 of record JAIOZV010000083.1, read on the forward strand.
GGGCCGACTGCATGAGTTGATTGAAATTTATCAGGGTGCAGGGTATAAAACTTTTAGTGTTTCAGCCAAAACCCGCGAAAACATTCAGGATTTGAAACTGGCTGTTCAAAACAAGGTAAATCTTTTTTCAGGTATTTCAGGCGTAGGCAAGTCAGCACTCGTTAATTGCATTGAACCCGGACTTAAAGTGAAAACCGGGGATATTTCGAGCTATCATAAAAAAGGGAAACACACTACCACATTTCCTGAAATGCATGCACTATCCATCGGGGGTTTTATCATCGATACTCCGGGAATCAGGGAATTTGGGCTGGTGGAGTTCCGAAAAAATGAAATAGCCGAACGATTTCCCGAATTCCGCCGATACCAGCACGATTGCCGTTTCAACAATTGCACACACATTCACGAACCCTTTTGTGCCGTTAAAGAAGCTTTGGATAAAGGAGAAATTGCAATGTCAAGATACGAGAGTTACCTCAGAATCATCGATGACGATAACCTTGACAAAGAACTTTGGGAATGGGAATAATTAAAAGCTTGCCTGTTGCACAAAAGCAGGTGAAATTTGTTTTTCCAAAAAGCGTTATTATTAAGCTTAATTTTGATACTGAACCAGATTTCAAATTACCATGACTGCCATCGAACTTGTAAACGATCTGATTATTCCCCTCGGTTTGGCCGACAAAATTTCCTTTGGGATTCGTCAGATGGACGAAAATCATGTGGCCCAGCTTCCGGTCATCGACCAAAAAAAATTTCTCGGACTTGTTTTTGAAGATGACCTTTTAACTGCAGAAGACGAAGATTTGCCCATTGAAAGTTTAGCTCCTTCGCTCAAGCGGTTTAGTATTAATCAGCACGAACATTTTTATAATGCCCTGCGGATGATGTCAGAAAATCATCTTGGTCTGGTTCCTGTAACCGATAGCACCGGGTTTTATTTAGGATCTGTAATGCAGGAAGATCTTGTTGAAAAAACAGCCGAAATTTTGTCGGTACAAAATCCGGGAGGAATAATTATTCTGCATGTCAGCGAAAGCAATTTTTCTTTGGCCGAAATTTCACGGCTTGTTGAATCCAACGATGTTAAAATTTTAAGCGTTGGCGTAGTTTCCCTGCCGGGATCTCAAAATTTACAGGTAACCCTCAAACTCAATAAAATAAACATCGAACCCGTCATTCAAACATTTTACAGGTTTGAATATGATATAGTCACCTATTTCGGGGAGAACGAAAAAGACGAAGAGTTGCTGCGCGAAAGGTATGAATCGCTGATGCAATACCTTAATATTTAACCTGATTTATCCCCTTAAATTACGGGTTAAAAGTCAACCCCGAATTTCTCCCACCTAAATAAATTCGTTTACTTTTGGTATTTGCAAGCGGAATGTACATGAGGCTATTTTTACTACTTACACTAACAGCAATTTTTATTTGCACTTATGGGCAAAACAAAGCTATTGTTTTGCCTGCCTCAGCAAACGACAGCATATTAATTCATTCGGATGTGAAGGATTATCATGTAAAAATAATCATCGATTCCCTTATCTTCGAAGGCAATAAGATTACCCACCCAAACATAATACTGCGCGAACTCACCTTTTCAGAAAACGATACGATTCGCGCATACGAATTTGCCGAAAAACTTACTAAATCCAGAGAAAACCTTCTAAATACATCACTGTTCAATTTTGTAACCATTCACGATTCTGTAGTGTCGGATAGAGAATTTTCACATGTACATTTACACATTCACTTTATCGAAAGGTGGTATTTATGGCCATTTCCAATTTTTGAAATATCCGACAGAAACTTTAATTCCTGGATGGAAAACAAAGATTTCAACAGGATATCCTACGGCTTGATGCTTGTAAAGGAAAATATGAGAGGACGCATGGAAACCTTGAATTTATTGCTCCGCTTTGGATGGGACGAAACCTATCAGATGAGTTACAACGTTCCTTATTTCAATAAAAAGCAGACTTTTGGTTCCGGGTTTGGCCTGGGGTTTTCTCAAAACCACGAAGTGGCCTATGAAACCGTAGGTAACAAACCAGTGACCATCAGAGACAATGATGAAAGTATCTACAAACAATTTTATTCCCATTTCAATATTACTTTCAGGCACTCATTTTATGATTACCATTCGGTGCAGATCAATTACAATTATTTTGTGTTTGGCGATACATTGCTGCAATTGAATCCCGATTATTCCTTTAACGGAATTACGGTTAACGAGTATTTGTCATTGCAATACCGTTTTGTTTCCGACCACAGAGATTCAAAACCCTACCCTCTCAGGGGACATTATTTTGAGGGAACACTTTCAAAAAGCGGTTTCGGAGTGCGCAAAGATGGCGACATTTCGATGATGGAAATCTCGGGATCCTACAGGAAATATTTTGCAATGTCAAAAAAATTATTTTTTAGTTCTGATTGGGTAGGTAAAATTTCAACCTCTCGCAATCAGCCATATTTTTATCAGCAGGGGCTTGGCTATGGAAGAAATTTTGTAAGGGGCTATGAATTATACGTGGTGGACGGGCAAAGTTATGTGCTTTCAAAAAACACCTTCAAATTTAATTTTGTGCCAACACGCGTGAAAGAAATAGGGTTTATTCCTACCGAAAAATTCAGTAAAATTCATTATGCATTTTATTTAAACTGGTTTATTGACGCCGGGTATGTTGATGATTTTAAAAATACCGAAGGCAATGATCTTGCCAACCGATTGCTTGTTGGCACCGGCTTGGGTTTTGATTTGGTAACCTATTATGACATGGTTTTCAGGATTGAGTTTTCAGTAAATAAAGAAGGAGAATTCGGCATGTTTTTTCACGTTGCCAACACATTATAGTTTTTAAGATCCGAAATTTATTGAAGCGTAATAAATATTGGATATGTTTGCGGATGATTAAAAACACTGCATATTTGAAGATAAAAATTTAAGCTGATGGAGGTTGGAATTTTCGGGAAGTCACTCTCAAGAGATGGTATTATTTATTTGCAGCAGTTGATCGATAAATTAAAAAGCGAAAACTGCAGCTTAAATATTTACAAACCCTACTTTGAAAAAATTAAAGATCATGTTTCAATAAAGTGCGAAAGCCGTACTTTTTCAACACACTTTGAGCTGAAGGATAATGCAGAAATTCTTTTCTCCATTGGCGGCGATGGCACACTTCTCGACACCATTGCTTTTGTTCGCGATTCGGGAATTCCGGTTCTTGGCGTTAATTTAGGAAGACTCGGATTTTTATCCAGCATTTCACGGGATGAAATTTTACCCGCAATCGACCATGTGATATCAGGAAATTACCACCTTGACGAACGTACACTTTTACAACTTAAAAGCCCTGACGGCCTTTTCGGTGAAATCAATTATGCCTTGAATGAGCTATCCATTACCAAAACCGACTCCAACTCGCTTGCGGTGGTGAGTGTGTACCTGAACGACAGATTTTTAAACACCTACTGGGCCGATGGTTTATTGGTAGCTACCCCAACCGGATCAACAGCCTACTCGCTGAGTTGCTATGGCCCCATCATTACTCCGGGGTCAGAAAACTTTGTTATTACTCCCATAGCAAGTCATAATCTAACGGTGAGGCCAATCGTAATTCCCGACAACCAAAAGATCAGCCTGAGGCTTGGCGGGCGAAACAACTTTTACCGTGTTGGTTTGGATTCCCGTTACCAAACCATCAACAATACCGTTGAGCTGGTGATTGATCGTGCCGCCTTCAAGATCAATCTTATTCAGCTTCCAAACAAGGATTTTTACAGCACCATCCGCGAAAAACTGCTCTGGGGAAAAGACCAAAGAAATTAATATCTGCCGGATATTATAATTAAAACTGGCGATGCCATTTTCCCGGTTTCAGAATTCAACCATAGATCATCATGCCTCAAATCCCATCTAAGTATCTGAATACATACTAAAAACCTGCTACATGAGTTTATGAAAGGAATTCTGAATTTTAACCAATGTATCTTATTAAATCAGGTGTCTTAATAATTGTTTTTTTTGCTATGCTTGCATCTGCCTGCCAGAAAGTGCAGGAAGATAAAATTCCTCCCGTAATTGTTTTGTTGGGAAACAACCCAGATACTGTTCTGGCTGGATGTCCTTACATTGAACCCGGGGTAGATACTACTGATGATAAAACTGGTGTTGGTCTGATTATTAAAGGAGAGGTAAATGCCGATTCGGCAGGAACCTACTTTTTGGAATACATAGCCTTTGATTCCGACAGCAATTTTGCTTATGAATATCGGAAAGTTGTTGTGGAGAAATACGTTGAGGATATGTTTATCGGCAGTTTTAATGCATCCGACACCCTCGTTAATATTCCAAAAGTGATTACCAAATATGAAGTTTCGGTAAGCAAATTGGGCACAAACCTTTTTAGAATGAGCAATTTTAATAATTATGGAAATTCATTTGAAGTACTGTTTCAACCCGACACCTCAAGCGGTGCGTTTGAATTGTCCTATAATAAAGCCGACACAATTATTCAGGGGCAGGGAAATGTAAGTTGCCGTGCCACGGGATTCAGAATTTTATACACAGTAGATTTGCCGGATGATAAATTTGAAACACACGAAACCACTTACGAAAAATAGGCAATAGTATGGGGAGAAGTTTTTTTGCAAGAATGGTTTTAGGTTTATCCATGTGCGTTTCTCTTGGGGCTTATGCTCAGGAAATGGAAGTTGGCGGATTGGCGGGAGGTACCTACTATCTTGGCGAATTAAATCCCGGCAGGCAGTTTTTATTTACCCGACCTGCTTTTGGAGGTTTGGTCAAAGTAAACCTTGACGATCGTTGGTCGGTTCGACTACAGTTTTTGCAAGGTAAAATTGCCGGTGATGATGCAGTGAGCTTGGCCAACGAAGCCCGGAATTTAAGATTTAGATCCTCCATCAGCGAAATTTCCATAATTGGCGAATTCAACTTTTTGCCATTTTTTGTGGGAAGTAAAATAAATTATTTTTCACCCTATTTATTTGTAGGCCCCGCTTATTTTTCCTTCAACCCAAAAGCGCCTTACGATGGGAGTTATGTAGAATTGCGTGGGCTGGGTACCGAAGGAACCATCGACAATTATAAATTATATGGTGTTGCTGCCGTATTTGGTTTCGGAATAAAATACAGCCTTACCGAAAGGATTGGTTTGGGATTAGAGTGGGGGATGCGAAAAACCTATACCGACTACCTGGACGACATCAGCGAGAATTATTATCTCGACTTCAGCACGATCGACATTAATGATATAGGAGCTTCGGAATACCTCTCTGATTCATCTGCAACCAAACATTCGCCCGGCATGCAACGCGGTAATCCGCAAAACAACGATTGGTATTCATTTGCGGGAATAACCCTATCCTACAGGTTTAAGCTTGGCGAGAAAACAACTTGCAGAGATTTTGAGAATTCGAATAATTAATCCTACTTTTGCGGGCTGCAAAAAACAGGTATTTACGCGCTAAAGCATAGGAAAACAAATATTTACACAGGAATTACCGATCAAAAATAACGAATGAGCCATAAAGATAAAATCGATAAATCGAAACTGCCAAGGCATGTAGCCGTTATTATGGACGGCAATGGCCGATGGGCCAAGAAGAAAGGCAAGCTCAGGACATTCGGGCATGAAAATGGGGTGATTTCTGTTCGTGAAACCGCCGAGGCTGCCGCAGAGCTTGGCATTGAATACCTGACCCTTTATGCTTTTTCGACAGAAAACTGGAACAGGCCACGACTCGAAGTAGAAGCACTGATGACCTTACTGCTCAGAACCATCAATTCGGAAATAAAAACATTAAACGATAATAATATTCGCCTGCTTGCAATTGGCGACCTGGGGGCGCTCAATAAAAGTATTCGTACGCGTTTGCTCAAGGCCATCGATGAAACCAAAAACAATACCCGTATGAACCTGGTTCTCGCGCTGAGCTACAGTTCACACCAGGAAATTCTGCAGGCTGTCAAACAAATTGCAACACATTATAAAAACAACGAAATTTCACTCGAAGAAATCAATGAACAATTGGTTTCAAACCATCTTTACACCAAAGATTTCCCTGATCCTGAATTGCTAATCAGAACCAGTGGTGAGTTCAGGATAAGTAATTTTCTGCTATGGCAATTGGCCTACTCCGAAATTTATATTACCCCAAAGCTCTGGCCGGATTTCAGGAAAGAAGATCTGTACGAAGCCATCGTTAATTTTCAGTGCCGCGAAAGAAGATTCGGCAAAACAAGTGAACAAATTCTCAAGCAAGAGGAAGTAAAATAGGACAATGAGGGGTAAAAAAACGTTTTCACATCAATTTGCGGTTTCTATTGTTTTCATGGGAATGGTCTCCGGCATGCTCATGTTGTTTCCGGCTATCTCCCGCGGGCAAATAAATATAGGGAATGAACAACTGAAACTCAATTATCAACAGCCAAAAGAATACGAAATTGCAGGTGTAACCGTGTCGGGAGTAAAATATCTTGACAAGGGTGTGCTGATTATGATTTCAGGACTTAAAGTCGGGGATAAAGTAAAAGTTCCCGGCGACAGTTTTCGCAATGCAATTAAAAAATTGTGGGATCAAGGCTTGTTTGAATATGTGAATATTTCGGCAACCCATGTCGAAGAACAATCAATATTTCTGAATATTGCATTAAGGGAACGCCCAAGACTATCAAGATTTTCGTTTAATGGAATTAAAAAAGCAGAGGCAGATAAAATACGCGAAGAAATTCAAATCGTCCGTGGCGATGTAGTGAACGATAATCTTATCAAAACTGCCAGCAACCGTATCATTAGTTATTTTACCGAAAAAGGTTATCTCGATGCAACTGTTGATGTATTGCAAAGTCCCGATACCTCAAAAGCCAACAATGTAATATTAACATTTGATATCAATAAAAACGACAGAATAAAGATTTACAACATTGATATTATTGGCAATAAAAACCTGACCGAACAAAAAATTCTCAAATCATTTAAAAACACCAAAGAAAAAGGCGCATTTAAACCATTTGATGATGTGGAGTTGTTAATTTGGAATTCCATCGGTGCAGCCCTGAAATTCAATTTCGATTCAGTACCAATCATCGCTAATAACTACATCAACGAAAATATCAAAATCAGGATATTTAAATCATCGAAGTATATCGACAGTGAATTTGATGAAGATAAACAAACTCTCATCGATAAATACAATGCACTCGGGTTCAGGGATGCTAAAATTATCAGCGATTCAGTTTACCGACACGATGAAAAAACCATCAACATCAATGTGAAAGTTGACGAAGGCGACCGCTACTATTTTGGTAATATTACCTGGATTGGCAACACCAAATACAATGATGAATTATTGAACAGTATTTTGAGAATTAAAAAAGGAGATATTTATAATAAGGAAGCCTTAAATACAAATTTATCATTCAACCCTGCCGGCATGGACGTGAGTTCACTCTACCTCGATGACGGATATCTTTTCTTCCAGGCCGTTCCCATCGAAACCCGCGTTGAAAACGACACCATCGATCTTGAAATCAGGATAAGGGAAGGGAAACAGGCAAGAATAAATAAAGTTTTGGTTAAAGGAAACACAAAAACCAACGACAGGGTGATTGTACGTGAACTCAGGTCGAGACCCGGGCAATTGTTCAGCAGAACCGACATCATTCGTACAACCCGTGAACTTGCCCAGTTGAAATACTTTAATCCTGAAACCATCGAACCCGATATTCAGCCCAACCCTGTGGATGGAACAGTGGATATTATTTATGGTGTTGAAGAAACCTCCGCCGATCAGATAGAACTTTCGGGAGGCTGGGGCTACGGAAGAATAATCGGAACGCTGGGCTTATCATTTAATAACTTTTCGCTGCGCAATGTTTTTAACGGAAATGCATGGAGGCCGGTTCCTTCGGGCGACGGACAAAAATTATCCCTCCGGCTGCAATCCTACGGCAAGGGCTACATCAGCTATAGTGTGTCATTTACCGAACCCTGGCTGGGTGGCCGAAAACCCAATGCTTTCAGCGTTTCCTATTATCACTCCCTGTATTCCAACGGGCTTTCCAAAAACAATCCCCTCAGGTCTTCATTTACCATCGATGGGATTACCTTTGGCCTGGGTAAGCGCCTTAAATGGCCCGACGACTTTTTTAGCCTTTATCAGGCAATTAACCTGCAGATTTATAACCTGACCAACTATTCAAGTATTTTTCCTGTTGGAGATGGAAACGGCAAATACAATAATTTTAATTACAACATTATCCTGTCCAGAAATTCTGTGGATGCACCCATCTATGCCCGCTCAGGTTCGGAGGTGTCGCTCAGCCTTGAACTCACCCCTCCCTACTCCGCATTTAACGACAAGAATTACAGCACCCTCACAGAAAATGAAAAATACAAGTGGATTGAGTACCACAAGTGGAAGATCAAAGCAAATTTTTATACCAAACTTATTGGAAACCTTGTTTTAAGTACCCGCACCCAGCTTGGATTTTTGGGTTCCTACAATGACCAACTTGGGGTAACCCCCTTCGAAAGGTTCTACCTTGGAGGTGACGGGCTTTCAGGTTACAACAACCTTGATGGCCGCGAACTCATTGGTATGCGTGGATACGGAAATGAAACCATTACCCCTGACTATTATCTGAATTCCAATATGGGTGGAACCATCTACAGCAAATATACTTTTGAAGTCCGTTACCCGCTTTCGCTCAACCCAAATGCTACCATCTATGCGCTTACCTTTCTCGAAGCCGGTAATTCATGGGCAAATTTTGCAAACTTTAACCCCTTCAAAGTATATCGCTCAGCAGGTTTTGGCATCCGGGTATTTTTGCCCATGTTTGGTGTACTGGGTCTTGATTGGGGCTATGGTTTTGATGCTGTTCCCGGAATCCCCGGTGCCAACAAGGGTCAGTTTCACTTCTCAATCAATCAGAGTATAGATTAACAGTTGTTGAATTAAAAGACAATTCTATTTTTGGAATGTATTTTGTAATAAAGGATGGACAATTTTTGAAAATATTAATTAGGAGGACATCTCGATGAAAAAACATGCAGCATCAAATAAAGCAGCAATTGCAATTGCCTTGATTTTATCATTTTTTGCTTTCGGAACTACAAGCGCGCAGAAAATGGGTTATGTGGACACCGAATACATTTTGCAGAATATTCCCGAATATCAGGATGCCCAAAATGAAATTGAAGAGTATTCCAAACAATGGCAGGAAGAAATAGAAGAAAAATACAGCCAGGTTGAACAAATGTACAAGGATTATCAGGTGGATGCAGTATTGCTTCCCGAAGACCTGAGGCAAAGGCGTGAACAGGAGATAATTGATTTTGAACGTGAAATTAAAGATCTTCAGAAACAACGTTTTGGCAGCGATGGTGAATTATTTAAAAAGCGTCAGGAATTGATCAAGCCCATTCAGGAAAAAATTTTCAATGCTATCGAAGAAATTGCCACAAAGAAAAACTATGCATTTATTTTTGATAAAGCCGGTGGCCCGGTCATTATGTTTGTTGATTCAAAATATGACATAAGCGATGAGGTTCTCGATCAAATTGGAAGCATCATGGGAGTAAGGGGAAATTAATAGCCTCACGGTATCTTAAACACTATTTAAATAAAGTTCTTGGTAAAATAATTTGCACATTTTCAATGAAATAGTATATTTTTGCCGACTTAAAATTGAAATAAATTCACTTAAAATATTGACAATGAAAAGAATAAGTAAAGTATTTGTAGTAGTAATATTGATGATGACCGTGGCTTATACTGCCACAGCACAAAAAGCTCAGAAAATCGGACACATTGATTTTCCGGGTTTGATTCAGATGATGCCGGGGCAGGATTCCATAAACAAAGCTTATGAAACCTATGCTAAAGGCCTCGAAAACCAGATAACCACAATGCAGGCTGAGCTTGAAAATAAACAACTTGATTATGAAGCCAATCAGGCCACCCTCTCAAGCATTATCAGGCAAACCAAAGAAAAGGAACTACAGGATCTATACAACAGGTTGGTGGATTTTAATCAAAAAGCCCAGCAGGATCTTCAAAATTATGAAAATGAACTTTTAAATCCGCTGATCGAAAAAGCCAGAAATGCTGTGAATGCTGTTGCAAAAGAAAAAGGCTATACCTACATTTTAAATACTGCCCAGGGAATGGTTCTGTATTTTGAATCTGGTGATGACATTATGCCCTTTGTAAAAACTAAAATAGGGATTCAATAATATTGATCTCAAACATAACAGAAAGCCCCCAAATATTTTGAGGGCTTTTTTTATTTTGTTCTGGCAGCAAAGCATTTTATCATTTCAAAGGTTTTATCTCTGGCTTCAATATAGCCCATGTGGCCGGTTCTGCCCAAAATCATAACTTCAGAATGAGCCGGTAGAATGGCCTGAGCCATCACATTTTGAACAGGTATGCGCGGATCTTCTTTGCCTGCAATAAATAATACGGGAATTTCTGTGTTCAGTAACAGTTCAATTTTTCCGGAGCGGTCGCGCATGGCTTCCAGGGCAGCAATAATCCCTTTGGCAGGAGTTTTTGAGGCAATTTCCTGGAGGCGTGTAATTTCAGCGTCAAACCTTTCTAAATTTTCTTCGGCAAACAAGTCGGGTATAAATTGATTGATAAAACCCGCCTTATTGAGTTTTACAATATTGATGGTGCGCCTGCGGTTTTCTTTGGCTTCTTCGGTATCTGCTGAAGCCTGAGAATGAAACAAAGCAAAACCTTTCAACATTTCGGAGTATTGCCGGGCAAACTCGAGGGTAACATATCCGCCCATGGAGTGTCCAACCATTACACAGCTTTTTATCTCTAAGTTATCGAGCACTGTTTTTACCCAACGGGCCATCACTTCCATCGTAAGGCTGCCTGAATACACAGGTGATTTGCCATGCCCGGGGAGGTCGATACAAACCACCCGAAAATCAGCCGAAAGACCTTCAACAAAATCATTCCACATTTCCAACGATTCAAGAAAACCATGCAAAAGCACGATTGTTTTTCCTTTTCCCTTGTCGGTAAAGTTTATCTTTTGATTTTCAAAATCAATTTTTCCACTCATAATTT
>JAIOZV010000084.1 GCA_021740425.1 Bacteroidales bacterium
ATGCATGAGAATAATAAAGGAAAAAACACTTACGGATTATTGCAGGTTGAGCAAATACATGCCGGCATCAGAATCATTAAAAGCCTGGGTTTATGAAGTAAGGTTTTCAACATGGGAGAATGCAAATGAACTGAAATCGAAATACAGCAATGCCAGTATAATAGGCTCAAAAAGAGTGGTGTTCAATATAAAAGGAAATGATTATCGCCTGATTGTTGATATTGAATACAAGCTCAAAATATTATTTATCGTGTGGTTCGGCACACATGAGGAGTATAATAAAATTGAAGCAAAAACGGTAAGTTATGAGAACTAAAATAATAAAAACAGAACAGGAATACAACGAAGCTTGCGAGAGGATTTATAGCCTTGTCAATAGCTCTGTAAATGCAATAGAACCAGATAGTCAGGAAGGCGAAGAAATAGAGCTTTTGTCGTTGCTTGTAGAGAAGTATGAGCAGGAAAATCATCAAATGAAAGCTCCTGACCCCATAGAAGCAATTAAGTTTAGAATGGAACAAATGAACTTGAAACAAGTTGATATTGCGCCACTTTTTGGAGGTGTAACAAGGGTGTCTGAGGTGCTGCATGGTAAAAGGAACTTAACACTCAAAATGATATCCTTACTGAACAGATACTTAGGTATTCCTTTGGAATCGTTAGTAAACGGAAATAAGGAAGTAAAATTAGAAGCCGAAAAGAAAGAAAAACTTTTGAAAATATCTTCAATTAAAGATTATTTAGGAGGAAGCAGAGCAGCAATAATTTAACCCCCGCTCGCTCGGATTTGTAATCCGGGTGTGTTTAGTTACAGCGAAATCCTGAATCACTATGAACCGCTATACATAAAAAATATCCGATTTTACAATCAGAATGTACGGAGCAGGATCGGCCTCAAAAAGATTTCGCAGGTTTTCAAATTGGAGCGCAGCGGAAATCCCGCACTTGGTGCGGGAGTGAGGGTTCTAATTATCCCCAAACAGCAAATACTACTCATCCTTCTACTGCATCAAAGTGCGTTGGCCCGAAAATCCGGCGGGCGTGGGGCGGCACGAGCGTGGATAGCATTGGATTTTCTTGAATTTTTGTGTCATAGGCATCCCCTTTGGGAGTACTTTTGCATCAAGGCAAACGTACAATTACTTAAATTTGCCCGAACAGATTCAACTTGCAATGCACGGCCTCAATCACATAATACTTGTATGATGCTTCCACCACCAAACTAGCAAAACACACCGCCGAAGATGGCGTTCCCCTGCATATCAGCAATTACATTGGCAGCTTTGTTTACGAAGACAACGAACTCCAATACCTCCTCACCTCCGAAGGCCGTGTGGTAGTAGATGGCAGCAATTACGAGTACCATGTTTTTTATATTCTTTCTCAACGAGGTGGAGCGAAGCTAAATCTCACCCTTCCCGCTGAGGAGAAAGAAAAACAACAAAAATCAGCACCAGCACTGATTATTATTCCTGGCAAATAAAACACTAAACATAAGATACTCTACTGCAATTCCCACTTTCCTACCATAGCCTTAATCCTGACACTCGATTCAAAAGGTGATATATCAAAGTCTTTTACACTAAAAAGGCAGCAGAGCTTTCATGGTATTACTGCAATTTTAGTGGAAACTTTTTAAAAATTATTGAGCATTAAAGCAGGCAGTCCACAGTAGATATCATGTTAGCTTCAGACAGCTTGTCGCTGACAGCGCACTGTTGAATACTGACCGTCAACTGCGTACTGGCAAATGCTGACTAATTTTTTTACCCATTAAATTGGTAGTAGAACCTGAGTATTTAAGTTGACATTTTGTACCAAAATAGCCATTAAATCATCTGAATCTTTTCCCAGTTCAGAATTTTGTAAAAATCAAACTCGGCAGGATTTTCAATGATTTTTGAGCAAGCTTCATAATCTTCTTCCATAATATACTGGTGGTTAAAACTGTAAACCATCCTTGCTTTTTCCGAATCAATATTTACCAAACGGGGCTTTACTTTTCCGTTTTCATCTTCTACATCTTTCAAATATAAAGGCTTAATATCTCCTTTAGGATCAGAAGTTACCATACATCCTGTTACGCCCTGATCGAAAAGTTTTTTAACGCCCATTCCAAGTAGTGCGCAATACAGAAGATCGAAACCCACGGGTTGCACACAGCGCAATTCATAACCCAACTCTACCGGACGACTCTTGATCACGACACCAAGTCGCTTGAGTTCCCTTTGAACCAGAATATTAAAAATGTGCGCTTTGCTCACATTGCCAAGTTCGGGGTGGCCGTGCTCATCGTAGGTGAAGTTAATTCCTGTTGATTCAATTTCGGCATCCGACATAAAATGGAATACACCTTCGCTAATCATTACTGCGCCGTAAGAAATGCCCAACAATTTACGCTTGATCATCGCCGAAATAATCAGCTTAACAATCTTGCGGATGGTAATATCCGTTTTATTGAACATCTCGGGAATGATAATCATGGGGTAATGGCATGCAGCACCAATCCCGAATGCCAGGTGGCCTGCTTCACGGCCCATGGCTGCAACTACAAACCAGTTTCCGCTGGTACGTGCATCTTCATAAACGGTTTGTGCTATTCTTACACCTTCCTGTTTGGCCGATTCGTAACCAAAAGTTTGTGAACCTTCGGGGAGGGGAAGGTCATTGTCGATAGTTTTTGGTACATGAATATTCTGAATTTTTACATTGTGCTCAGTCAGGTATTTGGAGATACGGTTGGCTGTTGAAGCGGTGTCGTCTCCTCCAATCGTAACGAGCAGTTTAATATTGAATTTGATAAAAAAATCAGTTCTGAATTCTTCATCTTTGGGCTTGTAACGACTCATTTGAAGTGCTGACCCACCTTGCTTGTGAATTTTATCCGCTTGCTCAAAATTGATGTCTTCCATTTTGGGTTCATCAGCAAACAAACTTTTGTAGCCTTCGTGAAGGCCGATAACCCTGTAACCACTTTGCAGGAAAACTTTGGCAATGGTTCCTATCACTGTATTAATTCCCGGAGCAGGGCCACCACCTGCGAGGATTGCTATTGCATCTTTCATTTTTGTTCAGATTATGTTTTTAAAATCGCCGGCAAATGTAGAAAGAATAATTTTTTACCCTTGCAGGATTGTAAAAAACAACATTCAATTAATATTGGACGATACATAACGCCTGCCTTCGGCATTCCTGAAGTGATGTAAAAAATTTTAATACCCGGGCAAAAGCATTAAAAATGCAGGTATTTATAAAATTGTATTTCAATAATTGAAACTTAAAACAGGGCTGAAATTATTAATGTTTCAGCTTATTCCAGGAACCTTTGATTTTGACAAAGTGTTGTTTTCGACGATAAAAAAACTGTGAATTAAATTTGTTTTTTAAAGTTCGCAATTTGTTCCTCGATTACCTTAATCTTGTTTTGTGCATCAGCTTGCTTTTGGCGTTCCTTGTCAACAACGGCAGCCGGAGCTCCGCTTACGAAGCGCTCGTTTGAAAGTTTCTTTGCCACCGCAACCAGGAATCCTTGCGTATATTCCAATTCATCTTCGAGTTTATTAATTTCGGCTTCCACATCCACGGTATCCCCCAAGGGAATGTAAAATTCGGTGGATTTTACCATAAATGACATGGCTCCTTCCACTTTTTCTTCCACATAGTTTACAGCGGATAGATTGCACAGTTTTGAAACAAGGCCATCGAAGGTAGTATCAGGCTGTTCTTTGTGGTTCTTTTTAACAAAGAAATCAAGCTGCTCTTTTTGTGCAATATTTTTTTGTGCTCTGATACCACGAATGGCGATGATTACATCTTTTGCAAAATTAAATTGTTCAAGCACTTTGCGGTGAATGCGTTTGCGTTCGGGCCATGAAGCAATCATTACATTGTCGTTGTCATCCCTTTGGCGCAGCAGATGCCAAATTTCTTCAGTGAGGAAAGGCATGAAAGGATGAAGGATTTTCATGAGCTGCTCGAAAAGGTCAATCGTTTGGCCAAATGTTTTTCGATCGACAGGATGCTGATATGCAGGTTTTATCATTTCAAGAAACCATGCGCAGAAATCATCCCAAATCAATTTGTAAGTGGCCATCAGGGCATCCGAAATGCGGTACTTTGAATAGAGATCGTCAATTTCTTTGAGGGTTTCATTGAGCCTTGCATCGAACCATTCAACGGCAACTTTGCTTGTGTCCGGTTGGTCAATGGTTTCGTCCACTTCCCACATGTTGACCAGTCGCAAGGCATTCCATATTTTATTTGAAAAGTTACGTCCCTGCTCACAAAGCATTTCATCGAAAGGCAGATCGTTGCCGGCAGGCGAAGTTAACAGCATCCCAACTCTGGCGCCATCAGCACCGTATTTTTTCATCAGCCCGATGGGATCGGGGGAGTTCCCCAGCGATTTCGACATTTTCCTTCCCTGGGCATCGCGAACGATTCCGGTGAGGTAAACATTTTTAAAAGGAACTTCACCACGATATTCCAGGCCTGCCATGATCATCCGTGCCACCCAGAAAAACAGAATTTCGGGTGCGGTAATCAGGTCGTTGGTAGGATAATAATATTTTATGTCAGGATTGTCGGGATGGCGAATGCCATCGAAAACAGAAATCGGCCAGAGCCACGATGAGAACCAGGTGTCAAGGACATCCTCGTCTTGTTTCAAATCTTCAATTTTCAGTGCTTTTAACTCAGGATATTCAGCCATTGCTTTGGCATGTGCCTCTTCGATGGTTTTGGCAACAACCATTTCCCTGTTGGGCAGATAGTAAACCGGTATGCGTTGTCCCCACCAAAGCTGCCGCGAAATACACCAGTCGCGCACATTTTCCATCCAGTGGCGGTAAGTATTTTTAAATTTTTTAGGATGGAACTGAATGGTGTCGTTTTCCACAACTTCAAGTGCAGGTTTTGCCAATTCAGGCATTTTCAGAAACCACTGCAACGAAAGTTTTGGCTCGATGGCAACCAGTGTACGCTCCGAATACCCCACTTTGTTTTTGTAAGCTTCAATTTTCACCATGTTTCCGGCTACATCGAGATCCTTCACAATTTCTTTCCTCACCTCATCACGATCTTTGCCTATGTACAATTGCGCAGCTTCGCTCAGTGTCCCATTGTCATTAAAAATATCGATGGTGTCGAGTCTGTGGCGAATGCCGATTTCGTAGTCGTTGATGTCATGAGCCGGAGTAATCTTCAGGCAGCCGGTGCCAAACTCCATGTCCACATATTCATCTCTGATAATCGGAACAGAGCGGTTTACCAAAGGGACGATTACACGTTTTCCATGCAATCCTGTAAAACGTTCATCATTTGGGTTTACGCACACGGCAGTATCTCCCAAAATGGTTTCGGGGCGCGTGGTAGCAATGGTTACCCAATCATCATCACTTCCCTCTACTTTGTAGCGGACATAATACAGTTTTGAATCTTCTTCCTTATAAATCACCTCTTCATCCGAAAGCGCGGTTAAGGCACGGGGATCCCAGTTTACCATGCGCACACCACGATATATCAGGCCTTTGTTGTACAAATCAATAAAAACGTCGATTACTGACTCGTACAAGCTTTCGTCCATTGTAAATTTTGTGCGATCCCAATCGCAGGATGCTCCAAGTTTTTTCAATTGTTCGAGGATGATTCCGCCGTGTTTTTCCTTCCATTCCCAGGCATGTTCAAGAAAGTTGTCTCTTGAGAGGCTTTTTTTGTCGATTCCTTCTTCTTTGAGCTTGGCTACCACTTTTGCCTCAGTGGCAATCGATGCGTGATCAGTTCCCGGAAGCCAAAGGGCATTTTTTCCCTGCATACGAGCCCTGCGTACCAACACATCCTGCAAAGTGTTGTTGAGGATGTGTCCCATGTGCAAAACTCCAGTTACATTAGGTGGAGGAATAACTATGCAATAGGGTTCGCGTTCGTCGGGTTTTGATTTAAAATATCCCTTATCCATCCACAGTTTGTACCACTTGTCTTCGGTTTGTGAAGGGTCGTATTTTGAAGGAATCTCCATAATAAGTTAGTTTTCTGATTTTTTAAAAATAGGTGCAAAAGTAAATATTCTGACATTTATTAAACGTTGCCAGTAAAAAATTAAGAAGAAGGCATAAGGAAGAGCTGTGATTGTGTCGCATCCAATAAAAAAACGGCTGACTTTTGAGGCCAACCGTTTCTTTAATTTTTGCATTAAACATTTAATTTAATAGTTCAGCCATTTTTTTTCCAATATCAGCAGGTGAATCCACCACATGAATCCCACAGTCGCGCATAATGGCTTTCTTGGCTTCGGCAGTATCGTCTTTTCCTCCGATAATGGCTCCGGCATGACCCATTGTTCGTCCTTTGGGGGCTGTAGCTCCAGCAATAAATCCAACTACAGGTTTGGTTCCGTTTGCTTTGATATACTGGGCAGCTTCGGCTTCCATGGTTCCACCAATTTCGCCAATCATTACAATGCCTTCGGTTTTGGGATCATTCATCAAAAGTTCAACTGCATCCTTGGTGGTGGTGCCAATGATCGGGTCGCCACCTATACCTATGGCTGTGGTTTGTCCGAGGCCAACTTTGGTTAGCTGGTCAACAGCTTCATAGGTGAGCGTTCCTGAACGTGAAACAATTCCAACTCTTCCGGGAGTATGAATAAATCCGGGCATGATTCCAACCTTAGCTTCGCCGGGGGTAATTACTCCCGGGCAGTTTGGGCCAACCAATCTTGTGTTTTTATTCTTCAGAAATTCTTTTACCACGATCATATCTTTGGTAGGAATGCCTTCGGTGATGCAAACTATAACCTTAATGCCGGCATCTGCAGCTTCCATGATGGCATCAGCAGCAAAGGCCGGAGGCACAAAAATCAGGGATACATCAGCTCCTGTTGTTTCAACTGCATCTTTCACGGAGTTGAATACAGGTTTTTCAAGGTGGGTTTGTCCGCCTTTTCCTGGAGTAACTCCACCAACTACATTTGTTCCGTAATCGATCATTTGACTGGCATGAAAAGTGCCTTCCGATCCCGTAAAACCCTGAACAATAATTTTTGAATGTTTATCTACCAAAACGCTCATGATAAAAGTTTTTTTGTTTGTTTTTAAATTTCGCGCAAAAGTACATGTTTTAATTTTTTGAATGGTCAATTAAGGTTTTTTAAGGGAAAGGGAAGGATAATTTTAATGAAAGACTTTGGTGGTAATTTGTAGTTATTTGCTTCGTGTCATTTGTGGGCATTTATTGTCATTGGGGGTCATTGGGAGTCATCGAAGAATGTGGATTGTTAAATGCCGGCAAAGAATTGCCTCCTCATTGCTGCCTGCTGAGAACTGTGGGCTTCACACAGCCAACTTTCACTTTTTTAATCAAAGAACTAAGAACTTTTGTATAACTTTGCTTGATTCGTCAATATTAAAACTTTTGTCATGGATACCACCGATACCATTTGCGCTCTGGCCACAGCACCCGGAACTGGCGCCATTGCTTTGATCAGACTTTCTGGCTCAGATTCTTTTCCGATCATTGATAAAATTTTTAAACCTGCAAAAAAAGGTTTTTCGGTAAAAAATGCTAAAACTCATACCATACATTTTGGGACTATCGATGATGATCAGGGCACCCTTGACGAGGTTTTGGTTTACGTGTTTAAACAACCAAATTCTTATACAGGTGATGATTCCATCGAAATTTCCTGCCATGGTTCTCCCTTCATTCAGCAAAAAATTATTGAGCTACTCATACAGCACGGAGCCAGGATGGCCAATGCCGGTGAATTTACCCTGCGGGCATTCCTCAATGGAAAATTTGATTTATCACAAGCTGAGGCTGTGGCAGATTTGATCGCCTCAAATTCAAAATATGCGCATGATTTGGCGCTGGATCAGATGCGTGGCGGATTTTCAAAAAAAATAAAAGACCTTCGTACCGAACTTGTTGATTTTGCCTCACTCATTGAGCTGGAGCTGGATTTTTCGGAAGAAAATGTGGAATTTGCTGATCGCAACCGCATCATGTTGATATTGTCGAAGTTGAAATCTGAAATCTCTGCCCTGCTAAATTCTTTCTCCATCGGAAATGTGATTAAAAAAGGAATTCCTGTAGCCATTATCGGGAAACCGAATGTCGGAAAATCGACTTTGCTGAATACGATTTTGCAGGAAGAAAAAGCCATCGTTTCTGAAATTCCCGGAACTACCCGCGACAGCATCGAGGATACAATAATTATTGAAGGGGTAGCTTTTAGGTTCATCGATACTGCCGGATTGAGAGTTTCGGATGATAAAGTGGAAACCATGGGCATTGAGCGAACCCTCGAAAAAATAGCACAAGCCAGAATTATCCTTTTTGTTTTTGATGTAACCAACTGCAACATCGACCAGGTGAAGGAAGTCCTGGATGAACACCGCCATTTGATCGAAGATCCCTCGAAAAGAATCATTCTTATTGGGAATAAAATTGATCAGCTCGTGGAGATTCCAAAAGGATTTAAAGACCTTGTGGAATTGGAGACAATATTTGTATCGGCCAAACGAAACGAAAACATCAATCTTATCTCCGACAGCCTGCTCAAATCAGTGGATATCGACAAAATAACCGACAACACCATCGTTTCCAATATCCGACACTATGAAGCACTTTCCAACTCACTCCGGTCGATCGAAGAAATAGTTTTGGGTTTTGAAAATGACATACCTTCCGATTTGATTGCCACCGACATCCGAAATGCATTGTATCATCTTGGAAGTATCACCGGAGAGGTGACTACAGATGAGATTCTGGGTAATATCTTTAGTAAGTTTTGTATCGGGAAGTAAGGATGGTATAGTTAATCGAAAATTGTGGTAGTCCTTAGATGAGTATTCATTCTGCAATATCTGGTACTGGGAAATGCTTAATCGATCCAAGAAAAACTATATTTTTAAAACCAAACCTTAGTAGAAAGGAATATCCCCACGGATAAATTTTATCCTTATCTCATAGGGACTCCCTTGTAAGAGAGAAAAAGATAAGGTTTCCGCTGATAGCCGTAAAAAGCTCAATCGAAGATGGAAAACCTTATTTCATAAAACCAAACTTTAGTAAGAGGGTAAAGAGCTAATGTCCGGGAACCGGAAACTCACTACTGAATTTCCATGATATGTTGTTGATCCGTTTCTTTAAAGTATTTAACTCTTCCATCAGTTGTTCAAAGGTGGTGGCAGGTTTTTCATAAATCATGAGTTCAGCCATTGTTTTGTAATCCGCTTTCCAATTATTCATCAGTTCAGGCAATGGAACAGGATTGATAGTTTGTGGTTGGTGCAGGTTGTAATTCACCCCACCAACCCGGGTAAATGTCTGGCGGTGTTTAACAATGGTTTCGTAAAGCTCGGGATCGTTCAATGCTTTATCGGCGAAATCAGTTTTCGAAAGTTTTACCACATCGTATATGTGCCGGCTTAAACGCTCCACCCTTCTCTTTTCAGATGGTCGCTGAAATTCTTCGTGTAGCAGAAATATTTTTTCGAGGAACGTCCTTTCAGGATTTACAGTGGGGATGTTCACCGGGGGTGATGTAAATTCCCTGCCCGGATAGGCCTCATCTACCAATGAACTAAATTTACGCAACGTATAAGGTTCTCTTAACGACCGGCTACTCATTTCTAACTGAACCCTGGGTTGCAAGTAACCGGGCGGATCAATCACATGTGGATAGTAAAGGTTGATCTTTCGATCCCTGTCACTTTCAGGCGCTTCCTCCAGTTCGAGTCGAAAGTCAGACAACCCAAGAGCAGCAAGGCGATCTTTTAATTGAGTGTAAAAAGTATCATCAACATATTTACCTGCTGTTTTTTTTAATTTATCCCGCTGGCTCTTACTCAGGTTTTCTCCAAAACCAAAGAAAGTCCGATCCATGGCCAAATCAATATCTTCCGAAAAACGCCCGATAAGTTTCCATGCTTTGCTTAATGATGTGCCTCCTTTAAACAAAAGGTAGGGAGCAATTTCAATCTGGAAAACAGCAGAAAGTGTTTGCACTACCCACCAGTCTTTTTCCACGGCAAATGCAGGCAGGCCTGTCTTGATGCTGATTTGTCGGAAAATATTCTCCTTTTCCTTTTTGGGTATGCTTATGAATTTGATGTTTTTCATTGCAGTGCCTTTTTCATGATTTTTTGAATCCATACGGGAGCCATCGGTATGTCGTGCAACAAATCCTCAGGTTTCTCCTTTTTCAGCAATTCGATGATCTTCTTTTCTTCTGCTTCCGTTTGCTGGTCTTTACCGATTTCCTTTAGTGCCTGTATCACCAGCCGGCTAATCTTTCCTTTTGCCAGCAAGTTCTTCGGTGTGGTTTTTTTGAACTTGATGGTTCGATTTCCCACTTTGATCTCGCGTGGCGATCCATCTGTCAGCAAAATAATCTTCATGGGTACCTGAGTACTCAGTCCCAGGGCATGAAGTGCATACGTTCCTGTGGGGACAGTGCGGGCTTTGTCACGATTGGCGATGCCTTCGGCCAATTCCTCAGCGGTGGGTAAAACAGCACCAATGTATTTGCTCATTACAGGACGGACATAAATGCCATGGGTAACTCGTGTAATCATGTTTTCCTTTTCCAAACGATGTAGTGCCAGGCGGATGGCTTCAGGTGATCCCAGTTCACTAAAATCTTCCGGAAAAATCAACTTTCCGTACTTTTCTGCTCTGATGGCTTCCAGTATTTTTGATTCTATGCTTTGCATTGCAAAAAACTTATTTTGTAACAAAAATAGCAAAAATATGTTACAAAATAGAAATGGCTAAGGAAGAACTCCTGCATGGGGATCATGAAACCCTGTAAAGCCTCGCAACAGGATAAACACTATAAAACCTGCAAGCTTCGGAAAAGGTTTTATCAGAAAAAACCTGTTGGCGTGGTGCGAGAATATTGTTTACGAAAAAGAGTAAATCAAATTTGAAAGGAAAAGATAATTGTATTGGGTTTATAACCCTGTAAAGTGCTTAGAAAAAGAACGCCAGGAAATCACCCATGGTGTTAAACGTTCCACTCCCAATTTTGGCAACCGGAAATTTGTACAAAGGGGAACCATAAAAATAAAAACCTAAAATTTGGCAATGTTTTACTGTTTCCGGTACTGGTTTGTATCTTATTTGTACCCTATTTTTGCAAATAGCTAAATATCAATAGAAGTTACTTTCTGTATCGGAAGATAGCCAATATTAAAGGATGAATAATTCCACTTTTCAAACGCATGTTTTGAAGGATGTTGAAAGGTTTGCTTTGTCACTATTTCAGGCTTTGTATGAAAAAAATTCTGGTATTGGCGGAAAAAGATGACTGTTGCAGTTGATTAAAATAAATCCATAAAATTTCCTTACCTCCATGTTTTCAGCGCGTCTTTGATTCTATTCAACTTAATTTTTTAGCTTATGAAAACCTCGCAAATTGCGTGATGTACATTAAAATGTTAGTGGGATTAAACTATGTTGCATCTACATTTGTTAATACAAAAGCAAAAAATAAACACATCACAAAACATTCAAAAAAGATTTAAATAATGAACGTTCAGAAAATTCTGGTGCCGATCGACTTTAGTGAAGTTACAAAAGTTGTGATTGAAACAGCGGCCTATCTTGCCTCCAAAAGCAATATGTCGATAGTGCTTTTGCACATCGAGAAAACCAAATCCAACCTTGATTTCAGTGCAAAAGTTAAAGCCATCGTAAATGATTCAATGAATAACTGGCCGGTTCAATATGAATTATTACTAAGGCAGGGAAGTATTTTTGATGAAATTACCAAAACTGCTGCTGACGATCAGTTTAAATTTATGGTAATCGGAAGTCATGGTTTTAAAGGTTTAAGGGAAAAGGTTTTTGGTGCTGATATTTTGAAACTCCTAAAAAGCGTTCAGATCCCTGTTTTCACAGTTCAGGAAAATTATACATTGCCCGAAAGCGGGATCAATTCCATTCTTTTTCCGGTAGGTTCGCACGATTCCTTTATCAATCAAATAAAATCAACTATTGAGTTTTCTAAAATTTTTGATGCAATCGTCCATTTATATTCAGTCGAGAAGCCAGGAATGCAGTGGTCGGAGGAGATTAAAACCAATATGAAAATTGCACAGAGTGAATTTGAAAAACATCAAATTTCATTTAAAAATGTGAAAGAAGTTCAAAGTACATTTTCGGTTGGTTTTGCAAAGCAAATTATGGATTACGCTGTGCGTGCAAACATCAGTGTGCTCACAGTTATGGCCAATTCGGCAAAGGAGCATTTTTATTTTGCCGACTCCGATAAAGTAACCATGCTTACCAATCAGGCAGGTATTCCGGTGATCTCATCCAACGAAAAAACACTGATCTGATTCAAACTTTTGCTCAAGTGTTGCCTTGCCGCAATGAGCATTATTTATCTGATTTTCATTTTATTCGGAATATAGTAATATCTTTAGCGATAATTTTTTAACGCCGGAATCAATGATCACAGCATTTGGAAATTTTTACCATTCAAGGATGTTGGGTATTGATTTGCCGGTTTATCAATTAAAGTAAAAGCACTTTTTAAACAAATATCAAATACATTTAATAATAAAAACCATGTCAAAAGAAAAAGAAGGTAAAGAAAAGAGCATTAAGAAAGCTCCGGTTAAAAATCTTAAAGAAAAAAGAGCAGCCAAAGCAGCCAAACGCGCTGAAAAGAATAAAACCAGTATTATTTAATTTCCATTAAACTGATAGCTGCGCCACCTCCGGGAGCAAGACTAAGTTCGATTGTTGAAGCGGAGCCAATCACTTTTTCCTCAATATCATACGCACCCGGGTTGTTGGCCCAGTGGGCAGTTTTACCGTCTTTATAAACAATTGCTTGATATTTTTTTTCGCTATCCAGAAAATCCAGTTTTATAGAAAAATTACGTGGGTTTTCATCTGTGATAGAACCTATAAACCAGTTGTTGCTTCCTCTCTCTCGGCGAGCAATTGTAACGAAATCACCAATTTCGCCATTTAATACTTTGCTTTGTTCCCATATTACTGGAACATCGCGGATGAATTGAAAAGCAGGGTGCCCCTCATAATATTGCGTCAGATCGGGAACCATTTGCACCGGGCTGTTGATTACAACATACAATGCAAGCTGATGTGCAAGGGTAGTATTTATCTGGTTGTTTTCTTTGTGGGGTTTTAATGTAAGGTTAAAAATACCGGGTGTAAAATCTATCGGACCGGCGAGCATTCTTGTAAAAGCCACGATGGGCAGGTGCTCAGGAGGATTTCCGCCATCGGCTGACCAGGCATTAAATTCCTGACCGCGCAGTCCTTCGCGTGCAATGGCATTGGGATAAGTTCGGCGAATTCCTGTGGCTTTGATAGGTTCATGGGCATTAACCGCAATGTTATATTGAGCCGCCGTTTCAAGCACCTTCCGGTAATGGTTTACCATCCATTGACCGTGATGATATTCACCCTTTGGGATAATTTTTCCGACATAGCCTGTTTTTACTGCATGAATTCCTAAAGATTGCATCAATTTGAAGGCCGTGTCCAATTGCTGATCGTAGGTGCGTACAGCTGCCGAGGTTTCGTGATGCATGATCAGATCGACGCCTTTTTCCTTTCCATAACGAACAACTTCTTTCAAATCGTAATCGGGGTAGGGGGTAACAAAATCAAAAACACCTTCACGGTCTTCAAATCCTATCCAATGCTCCCATCCGGTGTTCCAGCCTTCAACCAAAATACCCCTGAGGCCGTTTTCGGAGGCAAAATCAATAAGGTCTTTTGCGTATTGTGTCGTGGCTCCATGGTTGCCGCTGGCATAATCCCATGTTTTGGTTCCCAAATGCATATCCCACCATATACCAACATATTTCATGGGGGTAAACCATGGAATGTCTCCAAGTTTATTTGGCTCGTTCAGGTTAACTATCAGATCGGATTCGATGAGGCCACCCGCTGATTCCGAAATCTGAATAGTTCGCCACGGGGTGGCAAAGGGTAACTGTCGTTTTACTTTATAACCCAAACGATCCGAACCTACAAGTTCACTTTCCATCAGGAGGTTTTCAGTATCTATTTTTAAGGTCATTCCTGCATAATCGGTAAGATTGGCCTCATGAAAGCTAATATGAAGGCCTTCATCGGTGCGCATAGTCACAGGGGTATTCACAGCGTTTTCGGGGATATGAGTTTGCGCCAGGCTTTCATGCCCTCTTTTACTCAGGGCATCAATTTCTGAAAAACGGCTGGTGTTATAAAGGTGTTCGTAAATATCCCAGTCGCCCGGAATCCACCATGTGGTATGGTCACCGGCAAGCTTGAACTGGGTATGTTCATCCAAAATGGTAAGGTCATCTTTTCCTTTTTGTTGAGGGAACTCAAAACGAAAACCAACACCATCATCAAAAACCTTAAAATGGATATTCATCATTCTGCCTTCGATTGTATCTTCTGCAAGCTGAACAAGCATTTCGTTGTATTCATTTTTTACTTCACGTTTTTCTCCCCAGGGCATTTCCCATCTTTCACTGTAATTGCTAAATGCAACATCCTTTGCCATAAATCCTGATTTCATGGGTTTGGCATCTTTGAAATCAAAGGCAAACAAGGAGGAGTCAATTACTGTTGTATTCTTGTATTTTACAAGATATCCAGGCTGGCCATCGTCTGTTAAAAACAAGCTGGCAGTAATATTTTTTTCGGGTGAAGAAAGTGTGCCGATGGTTTTACTGTGGTTTGATTGGCAAGCGATTAATAAAAACATGCCAAAGAAAACGGCAAGGGAAAGATGGAATCGTTTCATTTTTGATAGTGTTAAAGTTTTACAAGAACAAAAGTAATCATGTTTGAAATCTTTTGAGTTGCCTGTGCAGTGTATATAGAAAAACTAACTAACATGGTTTGTAAACAATTGGTATTCTGCATATCATACATTGCAAAGTACAAAATAAAATGCTGGATAATGAAAGGCAAGCTTTATTTAAATCAAATATTGTAAGATACCTGCCTGCGATTTTATACTTTTGCATGCTCAATTTGAAAAACATTAAAGCGCTATGTTACTTAGAATTCATCCGGAAAATCCCAGTCAGCGACAATTGACTCATGTAGTTGAATGTTTGAATGACGGTGGGGTTGTAATATCTCCCACCGACACAGTTTATGGATTGACATGCGATATTTTTAAACCCAAAGCCATTGAACGCATTGCCCGAATCAAGGGCATTAAACCTGAGAAGGCTAATTTTTCCTTTTTGTGTGCAGACCTCAGCGAACTATCCGATTACACAAAGCCCATAAACAACGAGTTGTTTAAATTGATGAGGAGATTACTTCCCGGGCCTTACACTTTTATCCTGAACGCCAATGGCACAGTCCCAAAATACATTCAGAATAAAAAGAAAACTGTGGGTATCAGGATTCCGAATAATACCATTCCCATCGAAATTGTGAAGTTGCTGGGGCATCCTATCATGTCTTCATCCATTCATGATGAGGACGATTTGATCGAATACACCACTGACCCGGAGTTGATTTATGAAAAATATAAAAATTTAGTTGATATCGTTATTGACGGTGGATATGGAGGAAATCTGGCATCGACAGTCCTGGATTGTACAAGTGGTGAAATTGAAGTGGTTAGGGAAGGACTTGGATCATTGGATGCGCTTTAAACAGGAGGAATATCATTTACAACATCTGGCCTAAGTGTCTGACAAAAGTTTTTTTTTGAAAAACTTTATTTCAAATTTGGTATTTTCAAAATAGGTTGTACTTTTGCAGCCCAATTTTAAAAAAGGACGATTCAGTAGCTCAGTCGGTAGAGCAACGGCCTTTTAAGCCGTGGGCCCTGGGTTCGAGTCCCAGCTGGATCACTGATAACCAATAGCTTTGATGGTAAATACCTTCAAAGCTTTTTTTGTAACTAATCAGTCACAAAGTAAATAATATTTCAAGGTTTCGCTACTTGTTAACGGATTTGTTTTTTTGGTGTTGAAAAGTTTCGTTTTTCGAGTGTTTATTCCTTCCCTATACTTGCGTAAAAACATAAATATT
>JAIOZV010000085.1 GCA_021740425.1 Bacteroidales bacterium
ATCACTTCATTAATTCCTGATTCGCGGGCATAAGTTTTTGTTACTCCGCGTATGCTTACTGTTTCTTCGACACTGTAAAAAGGGTGAACTTTGCTGCGGATACGGTTTATTTCGCCTTGTGCAGAATTGTCACCTGTGAACAATTCACCGCGTGAAACAATTCCACCGCCAAATCCAGTTCCGAAGGTTCCTCCAAAAAGGTTGTTGTACCTTTTTGGGTTTCCGCTGGCTTCAAGTTTTTTATTTATTTCGGGGAGCAGGCCACTTATTGCTTCGCCGTAGGTGAATAAATCGCCATCGTTATTTATAAAGACCGGGATGTTAAATTTTTCTTCAAGCATTGGTCCCAGGGCGATACCACCCCGAAAATGGGGAAGATTTACGAGGTCTCCGATAATACCCATTTCATATTCAGCCGGACCCGGAAATGCGAAACTTATGGCTGCCGGTGCTTCAGCCAGTTTATCTTTTACTTCGCTGAACCCATTGATAATTCTTTCCAGTATCTCAGTCAGGTTGCCTGCCTGTGCAGGTAAATTGATGGGGCTGATAATCTCATCTCCTCCCTGAATTGCCGAAAAAACAAAATTTGTTCCACCGGCATCCAATGTCATTACTATTCGTTTGTCTTCCTTCAAATTCATCTTTATCGCTGTTTAATTTCCAAGAGCCAACAAATATAAAAAAGATAATGAGATGAAAAATAAAAGGGATCAATTACTCGATCCCTTTTATAATTATTTATTTGAAAAGATTAATAAAGCCAATAAAGGGCTTACTTTCTAATGATAATCTTTTCGATTGTATTTACAGTTTCACCAATAAGGTTCAGATAATATACACCATTTGCCAAACCAGAGGTTTCGATTTGCTTATTCATCGATCCGTTAACCCGAACACCTTCTTCTGAAAAAACAACTTCCCCAATTGCATTGATCAGTTTGATGTTGATGGTTTCGTTGGCTTCGAGGCTGATGGTGAATAAACCGTTGTTAGGATTGGGATAAACGGCGAGGTTTAGGGATTCATTTTCATCGATTCCGGTACAATCCTGTACTGTGAGTGTAAATCCGTTTGACCAGTCGCCTGAACCGCAGTTGTTGATTCCTCTTGTATTGACAGTTGCCTCACCTTGCCATGTTTCGCTCAGTGTAACATCGCAGTTCATGCCATTTACCACAATTGTACCGGCTTCCATGGGTTCAATCATCCACTCGCAGGAAGTTGCATTGGTGATGTTTGCCACAGTCAGGGTAACCGTTACACCCTGGCAGGCTGCATTCAGGCCGGTGATGGTTTCGGGCTGAGCTGGTTTTGGCGAAAGGTTAACAGCAACGGGATCAGAGAAATCACTTTCGCCGCAGGTATTTACAGCTTTCACATGGATACTTGCAGCACCAGTATAAGCTTCGGCCCACTGCACTTCAGCAGTTATTCCGTCTGCCATAATTGTTCCGGCTTCTGCAGGCATAATTTCCCATACATATTCTTCGGCTCCGTTTGTTTCGGTGGTTGAGTATTGTGTTTCGGTGTTGTCTTCGCATAGCTCGGTTTCACCTGTTGGTATCGCCGGCATGTTTGGCATTGCAGTTATCACTACTGTTAATGCTTCTGACATTTCACCTTCGCCACAATCATTTGCAGCTTTTACCATAACCTGGGCTTCGCCGCTCCATTCCATATCCCATGCAACTTCAGCTTCCATGCCGGTGGAGGTAATGGTTCCCGCCTCAGCAGGAAATACTTCCCACATATAATCAGTGGCGTACATAACTTCGGTGGTGGAATATGATGTGCTGGTTGTTCCTTCGCAGAGGTCGGTATCGCCGGTTGGGATACTTGCAGCCGCAGGGGCTGATATTACTGAAATATTCAATGGTTCTGACATTTCGCCTTCGCCACAATCATTTAAAGCTTTTACCATAATCTGGGCTTCACCATTCCATTCCATATCCCATGCAACTTCGGCTTCCATACCGGTGGATGTAATGGTTCCCGCCTCAGCAGGTAATACTTCCCACATATAATCAGTGGCGTACATAACTTCGGTAGTAGAGTAAGATGTACTGGTAGTTCCTTCACAAATGTCGGTATCACCTGTTGGGATGCTTGCAGCCGCCGGAGCTGAAATTACTGTAATGTCCAATGGCCCGGACACTTCACCCTCACCACATTCATTCATGCCCATTACCATTATTTGAGCAGTGCCTGTAAAAGTTTCGCTCCAGGTGATTTCAGCAATGTTCATATTGTATGAAATTGTTCCTGCTTCTTCTGGCTCAATCATCCAGCTATAATCGGAAACATTTTCCATTTCTTCGGTTTCGTAAACCACCATTCCGGGATTCAAACAAAGTTCTGCATCACCTGTAGGAATGTTGCACTGTCCGGGATTTGGCATAAAAGAAAGATCGAGATTGTCGGCCATTGTGCCACCATCTCCATAAATTGTAATGGTAAGTGTTACCATACCATTTGAATAATCATCATCACTTGGGAAATAAGTAGCATCAAGCAGGGTGTTGTCGTCAAAAGTGCCGGTACCGGAAGTTGACCATTCGAGGGTTTCAAAATTCATCCCTACAGCGCCAAGAGTATAGTTGTTGCCCTGGCAGGTTTCGCCATCCTGGCCTGCATACACCGTCATGGCATCGTTAACCACAGCCGGGAAAGTGATATAATCAATCCAGCCGCAGTCGGAGCCGCTGCTCACGGAATAATCTTTTTCGAAAGCCCATTTAAAGGTATGTTCGCCGGCAGTTACTGGATATGTTTGCATTGTCCATGAGCCTGATCCGGCCCATTCGCCTTTTTGTGTACCATCAATATAGAAGCGCAGGTAATCGTATCCTGATTCGGAGGAAACATTTTGATAAAATGAAATCTCATCATCATTGATTACTTCCATGGTTACCATAAGTACCGATTCCTGTTCATCGCCAATATCACCAGATTTTGCTGAATAGGTTCCTTCATAAACACCTGAGGTGGTGATTGTCCAGTTGGCGTTTCCTCCAAATTCCCATTCATATTGTCCGAAATCACCGGTTTCAAAGTCTTCGATGATCAGGCCAACTTTCAGGCCAATGGCTTGTTCAACGGCATACATACCACTTTCGGCGGTATAAATCAAATCGATCACTGTGCCAATGGGTGTGGTCATATCAACGCTTACGTTAAAAGTAGCCATTCCGGTTTCTCCGGCAGTCAGGTCTTCGAGGTCGAAGGTGCCATTGTTGATGGTGAGGAAGGGGCTCATTGTAATCAAATTGGCCACAACATCCATTGCATCACCGCTTCCGCTGTTTGCAGTTTCAAAAATAATGTCAGCATTTTCACCCGGATCAAGATATCCGTTTCCGTTTCCACCTGCATCAGAAACAGTAATTCCCATAACTTCGAGCATAGGAGCATGAGCAGGAATGCTGAAAAAGCTTTCCCAGGTATCTGTTCCGTTGGTTGCTGAGAGCGTAAAGGTTACATTGTGGCCGTCAGGAATATTGTCGGCAGCTTCAATTTCAAAAGCTCCCGTCACAGTAGCTGTTGAGTTTGCATTGATATCACCAAAATTGGCTGAGGCATTCAAAATAGTAACGAATTCGTCTTCGCAGTTTAAGGTAGCTACAATATTTGAAGCGGTTTCAACACCCACATTTTCGATGGTCATATCGAGCATGATATTTTCACCATAGTCCATCATCCCGTTGCCATTTCCCTGACTGTCGTCAATTTCAAATTGATTGAAAACCACGTATGGCCCTGACGGAGGAATTACTTCGACGAGGCTTTCGTAGCGGTAATAGTTTTGCTTGGTAATAGTAACCAACATGGTGTTGGGTGGAAGTTGTGGTTCGATTTCGATTGTAGTTGCACCACCAGTACTTTCGGCAGTGCCAATAATTTCACCTTCAACAGTGAGGGCAATAAAAGCACCTGCCTCGGTGGTGACGGTAAAAGAAGATTCACCACTGATCAGGATAGGGTTGTGCGTTACACTTAAGTTTTGGGGCACTTCAGAATATACGGTCAGGAAAGCTCCGCCATGGTGATGGAAAAGGTTATATGTAACTTCTTTATTGTTGGTATTGTAAGGCCACGCACTTTGCTGGAGGAAGTATTTTCCTGAAGCATTGGCAAAGGCAGGTTTCAAACCTCTTTCTCCTATTGAATTTCCGTAATCAGGCATAAATTCAGGATACATATTGTCAAATAGTCCCCAAACAAAGGCATCGTTTACGAAGGAGTAGGAAACTTCTGAAGCCGCAATCAAACCTAATGCACCTGAATTTTCTCCATTTTTCGTGTAACGATGGAATTTTTCAGTGAAACATTCACTTCCCAGGTTGTATTTCCCTGTGAGGCAATTGATCGACATCACAAAGGTAAGGTCGGTGTTGTAAAGAGCATCGATGTTGCTGCTGGTGTAAGCCGGCTCACCCCATCCCTGTTCAAATCCGTGGTCGCGGTGCTGGAGCATAAAAGCTCCGGCATTGATACCATTATTCACCATTGTGGGCGTACCTCCCGACCATCCGCCCAATTCGGCCGGACTAACAGGAATATAATCGGTACCACTGGGTCCAAAATAATTCACCACGGCGGTGGTATTTCCGTAGGTTGTTGTTGACCAAACATTACCAGGAGTTCCCTGATAAATTGCATTCACCCTTAAAGGATCTTTGCCTTGCTGTCTCCAAAAACCACCAACTACCTCAGAGCAAAGCTGAAACCAGCGTTCGGTTTGCCAGCCAAGTGCAGTAATCGGGTGGGCATAAAAGTCGGGGTTGGTTGGAGGATTTTTTTCGTAATGGATAAATTTTGTAACCATGACTTCCAGTTGCGCGGCATTGTTTGCGGTAATTCTCGCAAAAACCATGTCGGGCATATCGTTGTTGTTTACATCAGCGTAAATGTTATCAGAAACGCAGTAGCTATCCCAAATGGGCGAAGTAATCGAATTGGCTGCGTTGGTTCCATAGTCGGCGAGCAGCAACACGGCGGCTGGAGGTATATCCCAGGTGTTGAAGGCATTGTTGAAATAATTTTCGAGTATGGTTGTGGTGTTTCCTCCAATTTCATCGAGGGTTACAATTTTGGTGAGGATTCCCTGTTTTTGACGAAAAACTTTGATTGAGTCCGCCCATTGTGTAAACTCGGGATTGTTTGGTACAACGATCAAATATTCGCAACCTGCTTCTCTGGTACTTTTTATTGCCTGTTGGCGCTGTTTATTGAAGTCGATTACAGGAAGTGAGGCGCTATTGATAAAAGCATCCTGAAAAATGGGTTCCCACCAGTAGTTGCGCAGGCGGCTATCTCCAAATTCACCGCTTCCGCCTTCAAAGTCAACTTCAACTTTAACATCGTGGTAAACGCGTAGTTCTTTGGTAACCGGATTGTATTGAAATGGAGTAATACCAAGCATTACTGCATCCACGCCTCTGATTTCGGTACTTTCGGAAAGTTGGAAAGGGTCGGCGGGATAAAATGAATTTTCGTTGTAAATGACTCCTTTTTCATAATGCAAAGGGCTTTTGTCGGTGTCAAGCGGAATACGCGGTGCAGGGGCAAGGTTTACGTCCTGAATAGTTTCCATACGATAATCCAAAACATTGAGTGTAGCTTTGGCTCCTTCGGGAATGGCAACATAGCGGCTGCTTCCGGGGAGGTTGGGTGCTCCTTCGTTGTTGGGCAAAATATTTCCGTCCAGAATAATACTTTGCATCGGTTCATCATTGATTGGGGTATTGGCAAGGCTGAATTTATCGATCGAGTAATTGATCTGAACATTCGAGCGTGTTTGCTTTTGCAGCGTGAAGCCTGCTTTTCCCCAGGCATCGCCATAGTTGTAATCCTGAGCTTGCAGAGTGAAGGCTGACATGAAGACAGCCACGAGCAGTGTTAGAAAGCTGTAAGGTGTAAATCTTTGAAAATTCATGTTGTTGTGATTAAAGTTAGTTAATAGTCGATAGTTTAATACTTATAAAAAAAATTTTAAAAGTGGCTGTAAAATTATAAAAAACATTAACATTCGCAGATTTTATTTTACTTTTTTGAGTTTTGGTGATTCAGAAAGGATTGTAAATCAAACACATTGATTTTTTATTTTTTCTGGGTAGGATTTTTAAAATATTAAAATAAGATGTGTAATTTTGGGGCACTCTTTAATAACCAATATTTAATTCATTATGGAAAAAGTAATCAAAGTTTTAAAAAACAGGTACGTATTTATCTTTTCCCTGTTTTTGGTTTGGATGATCTTCTTTGATCAGGACAATTTACCACGACAATTTCAACTTACCCGCGAGCAAAAAGAAGCCGAAGAAGAGAACGCCTATCTTTCAACGGGGTTTAAGAATGACAGCATCATGAATTACCAGCTTGAAAACAACCGCGATGCCCAGGAAAAATATGCCAGGGAACATTATCTGATTGTTGGCAAAAACGAGAAAATTTTCCTTGTTGTTGATGATGAGGAATAATTGACATGTCTGCTAACTGTTATTTAGGCGGCAAACATCCTGAAAATATTTTATTTTACAACATCAAAAAGCATAAGTATTTCCCTGCTTTCCAGAATTTCTGCCTTTTGGGGATTCAGTTTAATTACCCGTTTTCCAAGTTTTAAATCTCTGAAAAGTTTCGGGGGCTTTTTGCCTGTTAAAGTTGGTGATACCATAAGACTGATTTGATCGACCAATGATTTTTCGAGCAGTAAACTGCTTAAGGTGCCGCCATTGTCGGTAATCATTGTACGGAAAGGAAATTGCTCATTGATTTGTTGAAAGGCATGTTTAAAATCCACTTTGATTTCTCCGGCGATCAGATAATTATATTTTCTTTCAGCAAGGTATTTCAGGTATGATTCAGGGGTTTCCATCGAAACAAGGACGATGATGTCGCGGCAATGTTCATAATTTCTAAAAATGTGAAGTAAGTCTTTCAGTTTTCCTTCGCTATCCGGGAAAACCCACACCGGCCTGTGGTCGTTTTCACGGTACTTTGGTTTTTCAAAATCGGAGGATTGTTCAGGAGCTAAACTTTTAGTAAACATTTTAATACCGGCAATGGCGGTATTTGAGCCCACCAGATACATGTCGGCCTTGAATGCGTTCAATATTTTGTAATAAGTTCCCGGATCAATTTGAAATCCGGAAATTGCCCCATCGAGGCTTATCTGGTTGTGCATGATAATTTTTGGCATAGTGTAGAATTTGTTTGAAGGGGCAAAAGTAGAATTTTAGCATTGAATCTTTACGCTGTTTTTAGTCACCCCGTGAATAAGCTCAGGCAGTAGTTCGGCTTTTCAAAATTATCTGCCTCGCTTAAGAATAATTCACGGTGTGGCTGTGGGATTAACATAAAATTAAACCAACAAGATGTGTACTTGTAAAGTAAAAAACTTACCTTTGGGCTTCGTTTTTGAGATTTATTTAAAAACAAAAAAAGACGATGAATGCCCCTTTTCAAAATTTCCTTTCCCCGCACCTGTTTTTAAGCAGGCTTTATAAGTTTTTCAACAATCTTCGCTGGATTTTCAATTTTTCCGGGGTCATTTTTTTTTGCTCCGGGCCGGGGGTTGCCCAAAGGAAGGATAAAGAAGAGAAGAGAAGAGAAGGAAGCAACCAGCAAATTAAAATTTTTCAGGTTGGATTTTTCAGTTTCTTGTTTCCTCCTTAGAGCACTTGGATTGTTAAGCACTTCTATTTAACTCATTTTTCTTTTACACAAAAAATAAAATTATTTAATGAAAAAACACACATTAATTATTATTGGATGTTTTTGGACAATAATGGCCTCCGGTCAGAATTATTACCCATTAATAGAAGAAGGCAAAACCTGGAGCATAATGTCAGTTACAGTTCCATATCCCTACCCCTGGGATACCACCTTTTCAATTTCACATTACCATGTATCAGGCGACACAATTTTAAATTCAGTCACCTACAAAAAACTGTACCACTCTACAGAAAACAACCCTGAGAGTTGGAATTTCTCTGCTTATATGAGAGAAGATGCTGACAAAAAAGTCTATAAAAGAGGTAATTCTAATACTGAAGAAATTCTATTGTACGATTTTTCATTAGATGTTGGAGATAGTATTTTATCTGGTAATTGCGAGGATACATATCTTTATGTGGATTCGATTACTTCTATGATGGTTAACGGATCAATACGTTTAAAACATTGGATATCCTATAAACAATACCCCGATTACCACGAATCATGGATCGAAGGCGTTGGCAGTAGCCGACATATTATATTCAGCGGAGCCCCTTGTTTTGTGGGTGGCCATTATTGGTTTTTATGTATGTCGGCAGATGGAGAAGTAGTCTATATGAATCCTAACTACAATTATTGTTACATAACCGGTGAAACAGAAGAAAAAAATTCGGTTTTTCGGGTTTATCCAAACCCATCCGGTACGGGGAACATGGTTTTAGAATTTAAAAATCAGGAACATTACAAAAATATGGATTTAAAGGTTTTCGATGTGTTTGGCAAACAAATCCACACTGAAAGTATTTACCCGCAGCAGGGCGCTATGCGCTTGGATACAAGCCAATGGCCGGCTGGAATTTACGTAGCCACCATCTTCAGCAACGGCCAGATCAAAGGGAAGTGCAAGATTGTAGTGGAGTGATGAAGGGAGAGGTTAGAAGGGAGAAGGTAGAAAGGTAGAAATAAAATCACGCCGTGAATAAACTTCCGGTAGCGGTATTTCATTTTGGAAAACTGAGCTACGCTCCCGGGCAATTCACGGTGTGGCTGTGCTTTGTGTACGGGTGCAATTATCCTGCGTCATCTTAGATCAAACCCGCTTCGCAGTATGGCGGGTAAGGCGGGCATCTTACTTTACACATCTGAAACTCTGACAGGGTTACCCCGATAGCCATCGGGGCTGTCAGAGTTGGCTGCCGATAATATAAGTGGATTGTACAGCTTTTAAAAGTGCTATCTAACCTCTAATTTCTAGCATCTATTTTCTTGAAAGCCACACCGTGAATTAACTTCTGGAAGCAGTATTTCATTTTGGAAAACTGCGCTTTCCTCACGGACGATTCACGGTGTGGCCGGGCACATAGGAGTATAGCGATGAGGCAAAATGACATCATCCATAATCATGATAGATTATCCCTATTTTCGCGGCAAATTTTGGATGAATGAACCGCAAAATCTTAAATCTTGCCATACCCAACATTATCAGCAATATTACTGTGCCCTTGTTGGGCATTGTTGATTTAACGCTAATGGGACGGCTTGGCGATGAGGTTTACATCGGTGCCGTTGCACTCGGCGGCATGATTTTCAATTTTATTTACTGGGGTTTTAGTTTTTTACGGATGGGCACCTCAGGATTTGTTGCGCAGGCGTTCGGGAAATCTGATTCAAAAGAAAGCATTGTAATTTTATCCCGGGCATTGCTGGCCGGGCTAATTGGCAGTTTGCTGGTCATCTTTTTGCAATGGCCCGTTCAGCGGATTGCTTTTTGGCTCATCAATAGCAGCGAAGAAGTTGAAACATGGGCACGAAGTTATTTTTACATCCGCATCTGGGCAGCACCTGCTACCATTTCGCTGTATGCGTTTACGGGTTGGTTTATCGGCATGCAAAATTCCCGAATCCCAATGTTTGTCGCCATTGTAGTTAATGTGTTGAACATCTTTTTCAATGTACTATTTGTTTTTATATTTCAAATGAAATCCGATGGCGTTGCCTGGGGAACAGTGATTGCGCAATATTCGGGTCTGGCGCTGAGTATTTATTTTTTCAGGAAAAAGTTCGGGGAATTGATTAAACTTTGGGAAAGCAAAGCCATGATGAATATGGGGGCTTTACGGAAATTTTTTTTGGTGAATAAGGATATTTTTATCCGTACCCTCGCCCTGATTTTTACCCTTTCGTTTTTCACGGCCAAATCTGCTGAAGTAAACGATACCATTTTGGCCATCAATACCATTTTGTTTCAGTTTTTTATTTTCTTTTCATATTTTGTGGATGGCTTTGCCAATGCCGGTGAAGCGCTGGCTGGCAGGTACATCGGGGCTGATGACCGGCAAAAATTAATGCAGTCGGTGAAGCTGATTTTTATCTGGGCCTTGGGAGTAAGCATTGCTTTTACAGCATTCAATCTGGCGGGCGGCAAATTAGTGCTTAAGCTTATGACAGCAAATGAGGACATCATTGCGGGAGCCATCCCATATCTGCCGTGGATTGTCGTGATTCCACTGATTTCTTTTGTTGCCTTTATCTGGGATGGCATTTATGTGGGGGCTACGGTTTCCAAACATTTGCGCAATTCTATTCTGGCTGCGCTTTCAGTGTTTCTGATAATTTTTTACACCCTCACTCCTTTGTTTGGCAATCATGCTTTGTGGCTTGCCTTATCGGGATTTTTAGCCGTAAGAGGAATTTACCTTTCTGCATTTTCCGCAAGCACCATCTTCAATTTCAGGAAATGAGGTTTTTATTTATTACCTCAAAAAAAAACAGCCATCCTTGAATTGGATGACTGTTCTTGTTTTTCACGGAGAAAATATTTTTATAAATTCACGAAAGTAATACCAATGGCAAATGGATAGAGCTCGGGGCCACGGTTTTCTTTAAATAAAGTATTCATCGAATAGCTTGCGTAAAGATTTATAATTCCCCATCCGATTCTGACAGTGGCATCGTAGCGAAAAGGTTCCAGATGAAAACTGTCATTTTGTTTCGGCTTTTGGCGGCCATTGTCAAAATAGAGCATTTTGGAATGGGTGGCGTATCTCCAGCCAACAATCACACCTGCTGCAATATGAAAACTATTTGTGTTTGAAAATCTGTTGGTCTGGTATTCGAGAAGGAGGGGCAGGGTAAGATAATTCACTACAAGTTTGCTCTTTTTCCAGTCGCGTGAATAGTCGCGATAGCCATATATTTGTGCTGAATCAGGTTCAAGAATTACGTTATTGGCAAATCGGTAATTGTTCCATCTCAATCCCAAACCGGTTACCAAACCCAATTTATTGTTGGCAAGGTTAATGTTTTGCTCGAAAAAGTTGATATTTACCTCAGTGGATTTTTCATATTTTAGTGTAAGAAAATCATATTCAGCGGGGACATCAATATTAAAATCTTTATCAACATAGCCGTTCACACCCAAATCAAACCCGGCCCAGTGGCCTTTGAATTTATTTATTTTATTGCGTTTAAATTCAATATTCCCATCTTCATCCACAACAAGGCTGCGGTTTCCGATTGCAACTTTTGTGGAATCCCCATCGGTAACTTCCACAACTACACCACCAACCTTTACAGTGGTAACATCCCCGTCATTCCAGGTTTCAACTTTTGTATGTCCATCGTCATTGTATGAGCTGATTGATTTATTGTTGGAATAAATTTCAG
This sequence comes from Bacteroidales bacterium, assembly GCA_021740425.1. Taxonomy (GTDB): domain Bacteria; phylum Bacteroidota; class Bacteroidia; order Bacteroidales; family 4484-276; genus SABY01. Next base: position 11,389 of record JAIOZV010000085.1, read on the forward strand.
GGTTTCCTGAAACCGAAATACTTCCCGCGCCACTTGAGGAACTACTCACTTTTTCGGTAGCATTGATTTTTACAGAGGCAGCTCCGCTTGCATTGGCTTCCGTTGTTTTGGTTTTCAGATCAGAAGCTTTTACATCGGCGGCACCGCTTGCTGTAACTTCGTGGCTGTTGGCTACACCGCTCATTTTTAATTCCGACGCTCCCGATGCTTTTGTGCTAAGTGTTTCTACATCCAGAATCAACTCACCTTCAGAGACTCCCGAAGCCTCAATACTCAAATCCTGAACAGTGATTGTGTTTTCGGTTTGAAATGTTGCAGCTCCACTAATATCTATTTCTTCCAATTTTGGGGAAGAAAGGTAGATGTTGAGCTTGGATGCATTTTTAATATTCCTTGAGGAGATGCGCAGGGTATTGCCCGAAACGGTGGTCTCAATTTTATCCATCAGGTTTTCATCGGCTTCAACCACAAGCGAGCTTGCATCCTTTTGCGTGTAATAAACATTGAATGCTCCTCCAACTTCAAGTTGAGTAAATTCAGCCACTGAGCGGTCCTGTTTGATTACATTTTTATTTCCTTTGGTTTGCTGAGCAAAGAGGCTTAAAGGAGAGCATAAAACTGCCGCTGCAATAATCAGGAAAAGGTTTTTGATTTTTAATGTTTTCATAAGTTCTGGCATTTTAAGTTTTTTGAAAATTTACACCTATGACGGAGTGTTTGAGAGAAAAGTTACAGGGCGAATTGACTCTGGAATATTTTCAGGCATTGGGAAGGAATTTTGGAATTTTTAATTTGATTGGTTAAAGCGCAAAACCGGCGTGGCCAAAGGCCTGCCGGTTTTTACACGCAAAATATTTTCATTTTATCTGAAAGCTTTTGTTTGGGTAGCAGTGCTTTGATTTCGATAATTATTCATTTAAAATATCTGCAATTTTTGAGGCAAGGCGGCTGGCCCCAATCCTGAAATAGTTTTTATTGAGCCATTTTTCGCCAAGAACATGTTGTACAAGCAGGTAATATTTTACAGCTTCTTCCGGTTCTGATATTCCGCCCGATGCTTTAATTCCCACCATTTCGCCGGTTTTTTCAAAATATTCTTTTATGCTGTCGAGCATGATGAGCACGGCCTCGTAGGTTGCTCCGGTTTTAATTTTCCCTGTGGAGGTCTTTATCATGTCGGCACCTCCGTTGATGGCCAATTCGGATGCTCTGCGAATTTTATATACTGTTTCAAGTTCTCCGGTTTCCAGAATTACTTTCAATCTGGCAGAGCCGGCAGCTTCTTTCATCACGATGATTTGCTCGAATGCTTCACGGCATTTGTTGGCCAGAACAAGCCCGCGCGATATAACCACATCAACTTCATCGGCACCTTCCTTGACAGCATATTTAACTTCAGCTTCCTTAATTTCCACAGGGACCAATCCTCCGGGGAAGCCCCCGGCAACTGCCGCTACCTTAATATCCGAATCTTTCAATTGGCTTTTTGCAATATTTGTAAATACAGAATAAAAGCAAACAGCAGCAACATTTGGGATGCCCTTTTCGGGAACAGCAAAACTTTGGGCACTCCGGCACATCGAAAATATTTTTTCATTGGTGTCGGTACCTTCAAGCGAGGTAAGGTCGATACAGCCCAGTATGGTTTTAAGCATATCGCTGTAATCGGTTTTATTTACATTCAGTTTAAATATTTCCTGAGCCCTTTTACCAAGGTCTTCCAAAGTGGAATCGTAATGATTAAATTCGATCATTTCAGTTTTATTTCAAGTTTTAAAATTCTCTGTTTTCCGGTTTTAGCATTTCAAAATTAGTTAACTCTTCTGTAACTTTAAAATTATATTCAGGATACATATAAAGCGGGATGCGCGGTTCAGAAACTCCGATGGAATATCCGTAAAGGCTTTCATATTCATTGAGGTCTTCGCCAATTTCAGCAAGTTGCAGCAGATAATCTCTGATCGATTTGGATTCGATGATTATCACTTTGCCCATTTGATCAATAATGGGGCTGTGTTGGCGATAGCCGTCATGATCGAATTCCAGTATTCTTCTTCCATCCTCCAAAATTCCAATGGTGCGGAATGTTAAACTTTTGCCGACACCTGGCAGATTGAGTACATTGCGATCGGTGCCCAGAAATGGAAGCCCGGCTTTTTGACGCAGTGCCCGGATGTTATTCACAATGTTGCTCACATCCTGAGGCAGGCTTTCAATTTCATGATAATATTGTTTTGGCACCAGGCCTATTTTCTTTTCTTCAATTTGCTCCTGCACAGCCCGGGCATTGGTTGCAAAATTGTGTCGGTTTTCCTGGTATCCCTTTACCGAAAAAGTGTAGCTGGTAAGTACGCCAATATCATTGAGTACTTTGCGAAGTTTGGCTGTGTGGCCGCGAACGGATGCCGCGGTTGTAAAAACCTGCTGGTTGGTCACAATCCAGCCGGCCGAAAATATTTTTGAGATGGCTGTTTTTACCTCAGGGGTAATTTCCATGGCTGACTCGAAATGGCACTGCACCACAAATTGTTCAAACCCAATGGCTGATGCTTTGGCCTTAAATTCTGAAAGAATTTCAATCAGTGAATCTGTAATGCGCTGAGGTAGATACACCGGCAAACGAGTGCCCAATCTCACACGAATCATTTCTGCATATTTTTTTCCGTCGGGTCTGTTTTTGTTGGCTTCGATTTTTCGCCCTGCCATGTCGTAAACTTCATCGAGAATAGTGCGGATTGATTTGTCGCTGCTCATCAGGCTGTCGCCTCCGGTAATCAGGATATCACGGAGCTGTGAATCGTTTTCATAATATTTTAGCAATCGCCTGAGTTGATCTATCCATTTTTCTCTGGGTTTTAATTTTTCGAGGTCAAAGTTAAGACGGCCACGCTGAAAATCATACATCCGCTGACATGAAACGCACAATCCCCCGCACGCACGCCCCACAGTATCGGGGATTAGAATGGCAACTTCGGGATAGCGTCGATGAATATTGTGTTTTGAAGGAAGAATCCAGCCTGCAGCATTTGGTTTTCCAACTTCCACGCTGTCTTCCATTTCCCAGGCTACAATGTTACCGAATTCATCAATCAAATTTTTGCTGGCAAAAATGTAGTCGCGCAATGATTGATCAGTTTTTTGTAAATGATCCCGGTGATGAATATCCAGTAATGATAAATAATAAGGATTCACGAAGAGAGGGATTCCCTTGTTTTTTGCTTTCTCAAGCAAAGTCATGGTCTTTTCATCCAGCGAATAATCAAGCATCTTATTCAAAAGCTCAGGTGAGCGAATGGCAAATTTGAGATGAAAATGGCTGGTATTCCACCAGGAAAGAGCAAGTTCATATTTTTGATTTGTATCCATTTCAGGATGGAAAAAATATTTTTCGCTTTTAATGTTTCCGGCATCAATATTTTTGATGATGATCTTAAGTATTCGTTTTTTGTTTTCCTCTCGTTGCCTGATTATTTTTTGATCCAAACCCGAAGGATGACGGCTCATCCATTCATTGATATTTTCGATGCTTGGATTAAGCATTTTTAATTTACCGCTTAGCTGCCTGAACAGGTAAAGCATGTCGAAGTAATAGGCATGGTTTTCGTCGTAGTGCCTGGTTTTTACAGCTTGCCACATGGGTTTAAAAGGATTGTTTGTAACAATCTTTCCGTTCAGATTTAAATCTTCAAATCTTCTGCCTGTGTTATCGATGTAGTCGATGATGCGGATGGCGGCAAAATCCTGCCAGGTAAGCGATTCATAAGCTTCACGCCCTTGTTCTTCAAAATTTAAAAAGGCTTGTGCATGATTGTGGCTACTGATGAAAGTCAATACCCAGGCTCTTAATTTAGCCAATGCTTTTTCGAGCGTAAGTGCATGGGTAAAAATTTCCTTAACCCTTGGGTTTTCTTCGAAAAAAATATCAGGAATCCCATGTTTGCTTACAGAATTTGTCGATTTGGTCAGGTTTTCGAGATACATATTCAGATGCTTTTTGTACGGACAGTGATAAAATTAGTGTAATATAGTGATGAGGAGCAGGGCAACAGTCAGACTGTTTTATTTCGGAATAATATTTTGATAATCAGATAATCAAAACCAGTTTGAGTCCTTTAGTATTTGCTCCTCTTGTCAAACTTGAGCGCAAAGATACGAATTTACCTGCAAAAAATTAACAATGCCAATGCCCGGTTTAATACTTCTGTGGCAGGCATTTCAGTGTTTTGTTAATGACTGTGGGGTGGAATGAACCCAAAAATAATTCTATTTTTGACACCCGTTTTAAATGCTAAAGCGGTGATAATATTAATAACTATCCTATGTTACGTAAACTTGTTTTTCTCAGTATTGTATCGTTTTCGTGGTTTTCGTGCAACCATCCTGCCGGCAGCGAAACTTTGGCCGAAAAATCTGCCGGAATTCATAATGCAGTTTTAACCATTGATTCACATACTGATACACCACTTTGGTTTTCACGTGGTGAATTTAACCTGAGTGAAAAACACGATGCCCACGAACACGGCAGCCGCGTTGATTTTCCCAGAATGAAAGAAGGG
>JAIOZV010000086.1 GCA_021740425.1 Bacteroidales bacterium
CTAAAGCAATCCCTCACTATTCATCGCATCGAAAAAACTTTTTTTATAAAAGTCTCCAATTGGAATTTGATGTTCACCTATATCCAGGCTGTTCTTTCCGATGCTGTCGATTTTTGAAACCGGAACAAGAAAGGATTTATGCACCCTCACAAAATCATTTTCTGGAAGCATTTGCTCAAGGGTTTTAAAGTTCATGTGGGTAACGATGGTTTTACCGGCTGTGATTATTTTCAGGTAGTCTTTCAAGCCCTCAACAAAGAGGATGTCACTAAAAACCACCTTAATCATTTTGTAATCGGCCCGAATAAAAACAAAATTTCTATCGGTGCACGGAGGCTTTTTAACTATCCGGGTTTTCAGTTTCTTTTCGGTTATCTCATCATAGGTTTTATTCACTGCCTTCACAAAGCGCTCAAAAGAAATGGGCTTGAGCAGGTAATCCGAAATATTCAGTTCATACCCTTTTATGGCATACTGATCATAGGCTGTTGTGAGAATCACCTTTGGTTTTTGTGTAATGGTTTCCAGCAATTGTATGCCGGTGAGGTCGTCCATTTGGATGTCCAAAAACATCAGATCTACCTTATGTTCTTTCATAAAATCGATGGCTTTGAGCCCTGATGAAAAAAAACCTGTAAGGTTCAGGTAGGGCACTTTTTCGATGTATTCTTTCATCTGGTCGAGTGCCAATGGTTCATCGTCGATGGTTATACAATCAATGAGCATGAATGTTTATTCTTAAGTAAACAGTAAAAATATTGTTTTCAGTTTTTATGTCCAGCAAATAATTTCCAGGGAACAGCAATTCGAGCCTGCGGCGCACATTGTTGATCCCGATACCACTACTATTGTCATTTTTTACAACGCTTGTTTTAATATGGTTTTGGGTTTTCAACACAATGGAACCTGGATTTATCCTGATGCTGATTAAAAAGCCTGGTGATTGCCGGTTTTTGTCGCCATGCTTAAATAAATTTTCGATAAAAGGAATGAAAAGCATGGGGGGTACACTTAAACCAACCGGATTTCCCAAAACATCAAACGATACATAATCAGCTTTTTCAAGTCTGATTCCTTGCAAATTGATGTAGTTTTCGATGTGTTCAATTTCCTGGGATAAAAACACCGATTCCCGGTTTGCCTCAAACAACATATAACGCATAATCTCTGATAGTTTAACAACGGCATTTCCGGCTTTTTTCGGATCCTTCACAATAAGACTGTTGATGTTGTTGAGCGTGTTGAATAAAAAATGCGGGTTTATTTGTGTACGCAACAAAGCCAGTTCACTTTTCATGCTTTGCTTTTCAAGCTGCAGCTTACTATCCTGCATGCTCAGCAGATGTTTCACCAGACGCAGCATAAAAAAAACTCCGGCGGTGGTGTAGATATAAAAAATATGCTGAAAAAGGTTGAAGTGGCTGAATTTGTATCCTTCGGTTAAGTCTTCAGGGTAAAAAAAAGGAATTTCAAGATAATAAATGAAGATGCGCAAAATGAAGGCAAAAACCAAACTGGTCATTGCAAGCCATGTAAAAAATTTGAGATACTTCTTTGTGATAAAAAATTTTTGTAACAGAAAATATCCTGTAAAGTAGGATGCCATCAATAAAACAGGCATCTCCAAAAGCTCCGACAAAAGGTTGGTTTTGAAGGTATCAAAAGAATAGCCTACAAAGCTTCTTTGAAATCGTGAAACATTGAAAAGTAGCAAAACCACCCAAAAAAGTACGTGATGCCAAACCCTGATGCTTAGCGGATAAGCTCTTGTAAGTATGTTCATATTTGCTTGATTACGGTGGCAAAGTTAAATGCTAATGGGGCAAATCAGGTGCAATAATTTATTTTTTGGATGAAAGGGCTTTCAATTTCGTTAAACCCTGCAATTACTGCTACCAAAAAGTATTGAACCTAAGCTTTTTGAGTAAATAGAATTTTTACAATGAGTTGTCTAAACTATTTTTTTTCGCAAAAATTCCATGCCATCTTTGGCGAAAATTCAATGATGATGATTCGATTTATAAAAGCATTGCAAATAACGTTGGTACTGCTCCTGACAGCAAATCCGAACGGGAAAACCCAAACAATAAATCCTGAAACAATGCAGGATTTATCTTCACAAAATGCTGTCAGGGAGTTTTCGGGAACTCCCAGGGTGTTGTGCCTGTTGTCGAATAAATTTGGAGCCAACACTCATTTCAATATAGACAATATGCGCACTTTTGGCTGGGAGCCAACCATCGCCGGCCTCACCGACACAGTGCAGCCTTGTCCCTGGTCGGATGATTTTGGCAACCTGCCTTTTGCAGTGGATACCATTTTTACAGAAATCAGCAATATTTCCAACTGGGATGTACTTGCCATCATGCCTGCCAACTGGTGGACTTCTGGCGGTGCTTATGTTGATTTGCTGAACAGCCCTGAATCGCTGGCATTGATTGCTGATGCAGTTAGCAATGGCCTGATCGTTTGGGCTACCTGTGCCGGGGTTCGTGTGCTTGCTGCGGCTGATGTGATTAATGGGGTTAGCGTTACAGGAAAAGGTAATTTTCAGAACGAATACCTTGCTGCCGGAGCAAACTATCTTGGAGAGAATATACTTCCGGTTATTGATGGGAACATTGTTACCTCAACCAAAGGAATGTATTTCAATACTGAGATTATCGAAGCCATCGAAACAGCCATCGAGAATCAGGCTGACAAACGAGGTTCCATTGAGGATCATAATCCGGAAACAATCCTTGAAACAACAACTGTTGATCTGAAAAATGATATTGTGCTCTGGTCCAAAACCTTTGGAACAGATAAATCGGAGGGAGCAAAATGCATCCTCGGATTAGGAAATGATAAGTATTATGTTTCCGGCTTTATGCATACCGAAGCGTACATGGCAGATGCGCTGAGTATATGGATCGATGCCGCAGGAACCTCAGGTTTGTTTTGTATGGGTGGAGGAATAAACAACGAATTTGTTGATGCCGCATGCGCCGGTGATGAAAGCTCGGTGCTTACAGCAGGATACACCGCTTCTTTTGGTGCCGGGCAAAAGGATATGGAAATTACAAAATTGGACGAAAACGGCTCCATGAACTGGTTTTCAACTTTTGGCGGACAAGGCATTGATGTTGCCAAAAGTATAGTTAAACTGAGCGATGGAAACCATCTGGCTTGTGGCTACACCGAATCCTTTGGTGCCGGCGAAAATGATATTTATCTGGTAAAATTATTTCCCAACGGACAAATGATTTGGGAAAGAACCTATGGTGGTGCTAAGGCTGAACGTGGTTTGAAAGCCCTCGAAATGAACGATGGGAGCTACCTTGTTGTGGGTGAAACCGGATCGGTGGGTGCCGGGAAAAAAGATGTTTACCTGCTTAAAATTGATACACAGGGAGAAGTCGTATGGCAACGAACTTTTGGGGATGAGGATTACCAATCTGGCAGGGATGTTATAGAAACTTCAGAAGGAAATATTTTGATAGTTGGCAGCAGCGATATTCATGGAGATGATTTCCTGAATATTTATCTCATAAAAACCGACCTTGATGGTAATCTGATATGGGAAAAACAATATGCCTGTCCGCTGGATTTTTATGAATATGGAATATCCGTTATCGAAACCCTTGAGGGTTCATATCTTATATCGTCAACCGTGAACGATGCCCAAACCCGTGAAAACGATGCTTATTTGCTTATGCTCGATCAGGATGGGACAGAGCTTTGGTCGGATACTTTTGGAGGTTCCCGCTCCGATCGCCTGTTATCACTTACCCAAACCAACGACCAGTGCTTTATCCTTGCCGGACAAACCAATTCCTGGGGAGCGGGTGAATATGATATGTGGATTGTTAAAATCAGCAATCCTCTCACTTCCCGGGCTGAAATGAATACCTCCGGTAATATTTTTAATTTGCTGGTGAACCCAAAAATGTTTAATCAATCCGTTGATATCGGGTTTTCAACGGATAAAATTCTATCACTGACAATTCTCGATGCTGTTGGCAGGACGGTTTTTAATTTTGGAAGTTTTAAGGCAGGATACCATAATGTTTGCTGGGATGGCAGAACCCAAAACGGGGGGAGCCTGCCATCAGGAATGTACTTCCTTAACCTGACTGATGAATCGGGATTTACAAAAATATCAAAGCTGATCTTTGCTAAATAACTCCCTTTATTCTTAAAGGTGCTAAACAATTGTAATATTGCTTTAAGCCGGTTGCTTTGCTGCAACCGGCTTTTATTTGGCCGGTTTAAAAAATTTGACCCTCCTTTTCAGAGGCTTTAAACAATGAAATGTTTGATATAGCCACGGTGTTATTTGCCTCCAAAACTATTAAACTTACCCTGTTGGTTCTAACAGGCCTGATGCGGATCAGTCTTTTATAGCCAATGGTGGTGCCTTCAAAAATAGTCTCTGGGCCAAATTCACCCTCAATTTGAACAATAAACTTACAAACTCTTTGGCCAAATTTTACAGGCTCCTGAATGAGTATTCTGTCAAAGGTAATTTCATGGTGTAGTTGTAAAATGAGTTGAGCCGGCAAAATGGAATCATCGGTTGCCCAATAGCTTTCACTGTTGTTGTCAATAACGTTTTCAGGTGCAAATTTTTGGCTGGCCAGGCGGTAATTATTCGCTGTGACCTTAGCATCTTTTGCCAGATCATCAGCAAAAGATTCATCGAGTATCTGCCTGAAACTGAAGAGGGATTGTACATCGTTTTCGTGGATCAGCCCCCTTTGATCAGGCGGAAGATTCAAAAGCATTACTGCATTTCGCCCCACTGACTTATAGTAAATATCTATCAAATCCTGTGGCGTTTTTACTAGACTGTTTTCAGTTTTATGATAAAACCATCCGGGACGGATTGAAACATCGCATTGGCCTACCACCCAATCTTTTCCTTCAGGGTCGCCGGTATTTAAATAATTTACGTCTGATTTTCCAACAACAATACTGTCGGTATTTATAGTTGACCAAAAGGTGAAGCCGGCAAATCCCTGTTCATTTCCAATCCAGTGCACATCGGGGCCGGCATCCGAAAAGATTTTAATATCAGGTTGCAGTGACTTTACCAGGGCGAAAATTTCGTCCCAGCCATAATAATTTTCAGCATCTATTTTGCGCGTTTCATTTGCACCACCATAATACCCATCGCCACCGTTGGCCCCGTCGAACCAAATCTCGTTTATTTCACCATATTCAGTAAGCAGTTCTTTAAGTTGATTTTTGTAATATGTAATATACTCAGGTCTGCCATAATCTTTATGGTTTCTATCCCAGGGTGATAAATACAATCCTGCTTTTAAACCATGTTTCCTGCAGGATCGAACAAATTCTTCCACCATATCACCCTTGCCCTTCTTGTATGGACTGTTCTTTATGCTGTGTTCGGTAAATTTGCTTGGCCACAGGCAAAAACCATCATGGTGTTTGGCGGTAAGTATCAGCTCCTTTATTCCGGCAGCCTTTGCGGTAAGCACCCATTGTTCGGTATCCGGTTTTTCGGGGTAAAATATAGCGGGGTCTTCATCACCATAGCCCCATTCTTTGTTTGTAAAGGTATTTACCGTGAAATGAATAAATCCGATGAGTTCCATTTGTTGATAGCGGAGTAATTCTTCGGATGGTACAACAGCGTTTGGGTTGATATCAGTTGGTGCCTGCTGATGAAGATGGCAGGAAAAAAATGCTGCCGGCAGGATAAGTAGGGCTAAATATTTTAATGTTTGTTTATTCATTTTTGAAATCACGGTTTCGGAGAAGGGTTTAAAAATTTAGTACTTGTTCATATTTTTATTCTTTTTGAAGATTTTTACCATCTTCCCAAAATCTTTGTCTTTCTTCCGTTTTTCAGCGATTGTGGCTTCGAAATGTTCTTTTTCTCTCTCCATTTTCAGGTAGTTCTCATAGGATTTCACATCAAAATCACCATTTTCAACTGCTGCGATCACTGAACAGCCAAGCTCCGTGGTGTGTGTGCAATCTTTGAATTTGCAACTTGTGGCAAGTTTTGTGATGGTTTCAAAAGTTATCGTCAGTCCGTCCGTAGTATCCGCAATCCCAACTTCTCGCATCCCCGGATTGTCGATGAGAATTCCACCCTGATCCAGAACCAGCAATTCGCGATGACTGGTAACATGGCGACCTTTGCCTGAGCTTGTGCTAATGCTGTTTGTTTTCAGCCATTGTTTGCCTGCAAGATTGTTTATCAGCGATGATTTACCCACACCCGATGATCCCAGCATGCAATAGGTTTTTCCTTTGAGGAGTGTATCCTTCAGGTTGTCGATTCCCGACAGGGTTTCATTGCTTATGGTTATTACAGGCACTTGTTTTATTCGGTCCTGAACATTGGAAATCAATTTTATTAACTCCCGTTCTTCAATCAGATCGATCTTGTTGAGGATTACCATTGGTTTTACCCCTGATGCATTGCAAATAGTAAGATAGCGCTCTATGCGATTGATGTTAAAATCCCTGTCAACGGCCTGCACGATAAAGGCAAAGTCGATATTTGTTGCTATGATTTGCTTTTCTCCGTATTTACCTACAGCTTGCCTTTCGATGATGGTACTTCTTGGGAAAACGTTGTGGATGAGTGCTTTACCATCATCATATTCTGATATGGCCACCCAGTCGCCAACTGCCGGGAGGTCGGATCTTTTTTGTGCCGAATATCTCAGGTTTCCAATAATTTCAGCATCATACTCATTACCGGTGGTTTTTACCTGGTATCTGTCCCTGTGTTCGGATATTACCCGCCCCACCCCGAAAGAACCAAGGTACTGGTTTTTCCTGTAGTTTTCCAGCTCTGGGGTGTATCCTAAATCTTCAAGTTTCATTATTGCCTTTTCAGATTTGTGAAGCTAACATTCAATGCACTGCTTCAGTGTTCATTATTTTAGGGTCAAATTTACTATTTTTCCATTATGACTACATGGCAGCCAAGAGCTTTAAGCTATTGCAGCAGGTTGTACCTGTTGTTTCTTTAGTCAACCTTAAATTCTGCTGAGAAAATTAAAATATTAAACATTTGATATATCTCGGTTTTCGTTCTGTAAAAACTTAAGTTGTAGCGATGAAATAGGTTTGGCGATGTTTATTTTACTTAAGTATAAGATTGGCCATGTTGTGTCTATTTCCCAAAAATCAGGCTTTTCATTGGTATATTTTTGTGCTTGCCAGATGAACAGATCATTTCATTTCAAAACAATTTAAAACTTTTAGCACAATGAAAAAAAATTTTATGATTCTTTTAGCAGTGATGCTCGGCGTGGCATTAGCTGCACAAAGCCAAAACCTGAAACCGGGAGTACGAACTTCAAAAGCTCCAATGGTGAAACTTCTGGGAAATGAGCCCCACAATGCTGCCGCGATTGGCAAAGACATGAAAATAAACAAGCCCCACATGCAGAAAAGCACGGATGTGGTTTCGGTGATTTCCATTGGTACTTCTGCCAATGCCTTTGGGTACGGATATGGCGGTGGACAAAAAAACCTGGTAAATTATAATGCCGATCTCAATGTTGTTACTAATTTTCATCGCATGGGAGGTGCCCTGGATCCTGGTGGTTACTCCGGCGATCTCGGCTACGACATCTCCATTGACGGAGGTATCACCTGGACTACCATGGTGGAGTGTTATGTGGCAACCGAAAATTCGGGGGGGCAGTATTATACAGATGCTGCAAGGTATCCAAATCATGGCTTGTATAATCCCGCAGGAAATACCGATCCAACTGAATCCTATGTTACCTTTTTTGCCCCGAACCTTGATGCCAGCAACGAACCTGACGGTTTTGGCGGCTATAGTTATGGTCGTGCCAAAGTGGGTGATGTAGATGACACCACCAAACATCTTAAGGCATCGCGTCCGGCTGAAAGTATTTTTCAATATACACCTGATGGTTATTGCATTTCCGGCCTTGGGGATGTGTGGGTTGTTGATGTAAGTCAGGATATGACCAGCGGGGGCACGAGTGCAAACTATGGAGGATTTCTGATCGTCAATCATGGCATGTGGGATGAAGCAGAGATGGACTTTGTATATGAAGAAATACTCATCGAACATGATATGCTTTCAAGTTTAACTTTACCTGCTTTTCAGGATGTGGAGTTTGCTCCCGATGGATTAACCGGTTATATTTTAACTTTATCTGATGATGGCACTGTGGAAATTTCGGCCAATCAGTCGTACTACCCGATCATCTGGCGCACCGAGGACGGCGGCCAAACCTGGACCGACCCCCTGCCTGTGGCTTTGGCCGGTGCTGAAGGCATTGGCGCTGTTCAGGATTATCTCACCGATGAGGAAATTGCAGAACTCTTTGAAGCCCCCGTGCCCGACAGAGATGAAATTGCATTCACCACAGCCTTCGATTGCGACCTGAGTGTGGATAAATTCGGAAACCCGCATATTGCCGTTGTTTGTGGTGTTACAGGTTCCGATCCCTATTCGATAGTTTCGGATATCGCCGAATCCACAGGGAATTATTTTACAGCAATGTTTTTGCTTTCTTCGATGGACAAAGGCGAAGAAGGTAGCTGGATTGGTTATGAGCTTGGGCGTCCAATGTCGTTCAGAGGAACATTCGATACTGATTTTGATGAGGACAACCGCATCCAGATTTCTCGCGACCCGGCAGGCGAAAAAATGTTTGTATCATGGTTGGATACCGACACAAGCGTTGCAGCCGATAATACGGCTCCCGACATTTGGGCTCGTGGTGTGGATGTGGTTACACATACAATCACTGTTGACGAGAATGGGTACGACAAGCCTGTGAATGTTACATTTGGCTCTGAAGCGACTTTTTCGGCGTACTTTTTTGCTCAAAGCAATGAGGTTATTGTCGGCGAGGGTGGCACTTTCACTATTCCTTATGTTTACGAAAATATGACCCCAAATGATCCCAACCAGCCGGTTCAGTTTAAGTATATTCAGGATTTTTCGTTTGGGGAAGAAGATTTCGTTATAGCCGGACTTAATGATGAACTGACCTCAACGCCAAATGAAACAAAGGTTTCGCAGGTCTTCCCGAATCCGGCAGGAAGCAATGTGCATTTTTATCTGAATCTTCAAAAGGAAACGATACTGCAACTAAAACTGTTGAACCTGATGGGTCAGGAAACTCACGAAATTCCCGATGCCCTGATGTTTCCCGGAAGCAATACCGTTGATCTGAATATTTCCTCTCTTACTCCGGGGATTTATTTCCTGTTGGTGACTGCTGAACAAGAAACCATAACCAGGAAAATAATTATTGAGTAAATTGTTTAAAAGATGATGAAAAAGAGCCACAATTTATTGTGGCTCTTTTGTTTGCAATGCTTTAGCAGTCTGTAATTCTGTGACTGTTTAAACCTTTAGTGCAGCCAGGTAAAATGTAAAAAACCAAAACTATCGAATGAGTAGTTTTTTTACAATTTGGCTACCATCGTAGTTTATCTTCAGGTAGTACAACCCTTTGGGCTGTGACGACATATCGATATTTAAACGCTCGTCAGTGATTCCTTTGAATACCCTACCTCCATGTGAGTTGAAAATTGAATATTCTGCATGTTTGATTTGGTCGCTGAATGTTACAGTAAAAACGCCTGTTGAAGGATTTGGAAAAACCGTAGTCTCGGGTTCCGCAGGGCCTTGTATTTTCAAGGGTAAATCCCAACTGTAAGGAGGAAATTGAAGGGTGAAGGGCTGGCTGCCTGCTTCCAAAAGCAGTCGGTAGGCCATTCCGGGTTTCAGATACTCAAATCCGGCATTTGTGGGGGTCCAGGTTAATGAATCTTTCCAGTCATGAATTTCAAAAACCTTTTGAATATTATCTCCGAATAGTTCTTCGATAAGCACCGGATAATCGGTAAATACAGGAAGATAGGTAAAAGTTCCATCCACCAAAAATGTTTGATCAGCAAGCGGACTGCCATAAATAGGTAAACATGCAGGAGGATTGAAAAATTTACCCTGATAGCCGATTGCACTCCAGTTTCCAAGATTATTGATCGGGGGAACCGGCTCAGGCCAAAAGGAGATGCCTTGCTTGTTAATCATAATATTTAGATGATCCACAACAGGCATCATTACGGCCGGCACAGGAGTATCCGATTTATCCACATACGAAGAAAATCCTGTCCACCCTTCTTTGGTAAAATGTATAAGTTGGAGCGGAATACCTAATGCCAGGTCGGCTGTAATCGTGGTATTGTTTCCGCTTGCCGTTACTGATAAAACTACCGCATTGGCAAGCAGGTCGTTTTTCCCGATAAAGTAATGTGGGGCTGCTATGCTTTCATCGTCAAAGGTACCGTCGCCACTGCTTGTCCAATGAATTTCATCAGAATTTTGTACTTCAGCCTCAATTTGATAGGGAAGCCAATGATAGGTTTCAAAGTTGAAATATTCACAAGTTAAGCTGTCGATAGGATTGAGTGTTATTATGGGATCGAAGCACACGGTTTTGGTACGGATGGTTTGCGCATTTGTTGTAATTAACAGAGTGCAAATGATGATCAATAAAAAGGTTTGTTTTTTCATTTCGGTAAAATTTTAATTTCTCATTTTTTTAATTTATATCAATTTTTTTATTGCATTTGGCGAAAAGGATTTCATTAACTCCATCGAAAAAATGAATTGATTTCCCTTTCGCCTGCTTAAGTGAAATCATCGGGAGGAATAATATCGCTGATGATTTTTCTGATTGAAACCCCAGGGAGAAATCCTGTTGAATTGCCACCAACTTCTCCTGCCGAAATTTGACAGCAAAACATTTGAGCATAAGCAGGATTTTTATTTGCTGAAGATCTTCGCGGCGGGGCAAGGCTTATTTTAGATTCCTTCATTGGCTGATCATTTCAATTTTAAAGAATTTTACCATTTTGTGAAGTTCATCGGCCTGCTCCGAGAGCTGTTCGGCACTGTTGGCGAGTAAATCAGCAAAGGAAGCATTTCGACGGGCAATGAGATTTAGTTCCTGAATGGCCTGATTAATATGCACGGCGCTACCCTGTTGTTCGGATGCAGAGTAAACTATTTCCTGCACCAGCTTGGCGGTTTTGTTGATTTCGGGAACAGTTTCACTCATTTTTACCTTTGATTCATTGGAGAGTTTAACCCCTTCGTTCGTGAGCGCTTCAATTTCCAGAGCGGCATTTCGGCTGCGTTCGGCAAGTTTTTTAATCTCTGAAGCCACCACAGCAAAACCTTTCCCGTGCTCACCTGCCCGAGCAGCTTCTATCGCTGCATTGAGCGACAACAAGTTGGTTTTGAAAGCGATGTCGGTAACAATTTTTATTTTATCAGCTATGGCTTTCATTCCCTTTTCGGCGGATTCAGTCAACCGACTGCCTTTCTCAATTTCCTTTGAGGCTTGCAAAGCTATCTTCCCCGTTGCCTGAGCATTTACGGAAGTCTGGCTTACATTGGCCATCATTTCTTCGATGGTTGACGAAAACTCTTCGGTTGAGGAAGCCTGTTGACTTGCCTCATGAGCAATTTTCATAGAAGCTGCATTCATTTTCAGGCTCGTAGTGCGAATTTTGTCAGCTCCTGATGAAATATTTGATATGATATCCCTCAGATTATTGGACATGCGCTGAAGTGAATTTGCTAATTGCCCGATTTCATCCTTTTGATCAACGTCGAGCAGAGAGGTAAGATCGCCCTGTGATATTTGCTGCGAAAACAACAACCCTTTTTTTAACGCCCTGGTCAACGAACGTGTAAGAAGGGTAATGATTACAATGAAAATAAGCATCCCTGAAAGCATCATCATTACCACTGCAAGAATGATATTGTTTACCATCACCATCAAATCACTATAAAAAATGGTTATGGCTATGTATGCATCAATGGGTTCATAATATTTGAAATATTTAATAATGGTTTCTCCCTGATAGTTCATCATCACTTTGCCTTGCATTGTTCCAGTGTTTTTCATTTCATTTATAAAGGTAACCCCATCGCCAAATCCGCGGCTATTTCCGGGCTTGATTATAAATTCGCCATCACCGGAAACAAGCGTTGGATATCCATTGGTATAATATGATTTGTTGTGGAAGATTTGTTGCAGGCTGCTGAGATTTTTTTCCTTCACACCCACATACAGAATTCCCTGAATCTCTCCGTTGATAAGGATGGGTTCGTAGGCAGTAAGATACCAGTCGTTTACCACATAAGCACGGCCACGATATGTTTTGCCCGTCATTATGGTTTTGATAACAGGCGATTCGTTGGGGATATATGTCCCAATGGCACGCTCACCGTTTTGTTTCATTACATTGGTTGAGATTCGGAGAAACCCCTGGGGTATTTTCTGGAATATGGTGGCGGTTTGCACCGACATCTCTTTTATTTTATCCACTATCGTTGTGCTTTGATGTAAGGATTGCCCGTTAATAATCCACTCGGATACATTTACCCGGGATATTTCATGTGTAATCTGATTGGTGGCTTCATAAGCAACCTCTTCGCCCGAAGGTTGTAAATTGCCCAGTGAATAAAAATACTGATGCGCCAGATTAAGTGATATATCTACCATTTCCTGGTTATTTTTTATCTGAACATCTACCATTTCGGTGAGGTCATCAATCTCTTCCATCATGGTTATATCTGCCGATAAAAGAATCCGGTTGTAACGGCTGCTTATGGTATAGGCTCCAAAACCAAGAATAATAAACATAAAAGTGGCAATGAGGACAAGATTCAACCTTGTGGCAATTTTCAAATCCTTAAATTTTTTCATAGCGCTTCATACTTTTTGTTATCGAAAAAGAGCCTAAAGATATGGAATTTGATCAAATCTTTCCGTTTTTTTATGCAATAAAAAATCATCGAATACGGTGATCGCAAATGATCGGATTAAAGAAAAATTATTTAAGAAATAACCTTCACGATGGTTTTGCCGTGCATTTGACTAATAAACTATGGTTTAAAGCAAAAAGCGCCAGGGCTTATCCCCACTTTGAGGGTGTCCAAAATAAATCCGTTGGGGGAATATCTGTAAACAACGCCGCGCTGCACATGATCGATAGCATCTGCAACAAAAATTTCTGAGGAAACCGGATCGATATCCAAACCATAAAAGCCGCCAATTTCGCCACTGTAGGGACTTTCGATAAACATCTCAGGGGTGCCGGCAGCATTTATGGCGTACCTGAAAACATGACGATCGATATAATAAAGGGTGTCGCCTGTGCCGTTTATGCAAAGTTTGCCCGGGTTGTTTTCAAGGGGAAAACGCAGCTCATATTCCTTTTCCCTTGTATCCGGGTTCAGCCTGGTGAGCCCCGGAGCTTCGTGCCCGAAAGGATTTCCTTCTCTGCCGCCATCCGACAAAATCCAGATTTTTCCATGCTTATCTTTAACCATCGAATTGGGTTGCCTGATCACTTCGATGGAATCGACAAGCTGATCGGTTTCGGTATCGATGATCAAAATTTTATTGTCGTAACTCCAACAGTTGGCAAACACATATTTATCCACCTGGATCATTTGCTCGGTAGGATGCTGATAAAACTGGGAAGCCCCGTTGCTCACATCAATGGTTCCGGTTATTTGAAGAGTTTCAGGATTGACGATGGAGATAGTTTTTGCGTACAAATCGCTCACATAGGCTTTTTGATTGTTGATAAAATGGATGAAGCGAGGTGAGGTAAAACCGGTGATTTTTCCCGCCATTTTAAAGGTACTTGTATTGATCACATATATTTTTCCGCTGTTATTCACCACAACATATCCCAAACTGTCCCTGATCTCCATCGAAAGGGCAACATCGCCCAGGGGGAGGGCATTGTGGGTAAAAAACAAGTCGTTGCTCAAGGCTCCTGATTTCAGGTCGTACCACGAAAGGGAGGCATTTTCGTACATGAAATTCCCCTCGTTGACAATGAAAACGCCCTGATTTTCGCCTGAAGGCACCGGCGGTGTGAATTCCCACAATTCATCATCTTTCATGCATGACGAAAGCATAAAAACCAATACCAGCAATATGTTCGGATTTCGAAAATTCAAGGGTTTTAATATTTTATCATCAGCATTAATAAATAGTTCCGGCCTGGCATTGGGCGATATAGCATGGAATGATAGGTTTCATCAAACAAGTTGTAAATTTTAAGTTCGGCTGAAATGGTAATTTTGTTAAAAACGAAATCTTTGCCTGCAATCAGGTCGTTCATAAAATACGGATAAAACCTGTTGCGCTGTGTGATATCATTTCCTGAAGTTGTAAACCGTTCACTATAGGAATTGTGTTGCCAGGTGATATGAAATTTTTTAAATGAAAGGTTCGCCATAAAATTGCCCGAATGTAAGGGGATATATATCAGTTGCTTTCCCTGTGATTCATCGCCCCACACCAAAGGGTCTCCATAATTTACAGTATTAGTCAGGGCATAATTCCCCGATAAAATATATTGAAATTTACCGGCAGTTCCATTTACCGAAATATTTAATTCAACACCTTTGGATACTACATTTTTAATATTTTGAGGCTCCCAATATCCTTTAAAACCGGGTATCCAGATAATCCAGTTATTGATATCAGCATAGAAAGCCGTGATTTCCGATTTAACCAATATGTTGGTTATGCCAAAATGATAATCTGCTCCAAGCTCAACGCTCACCCCATCTTCGGGTTGAAGTGCAGGATTTCCTCCAGGTTGCCAATAGAGATCATTTAGCGTAGGCTGATGATAATTTCGGGCAATATTTCCTTTGAGATAAAATGCCCCATTTCGGAGCACTTTGTAATCGAAACCTAAATATGGAACAATTGGAGCCCTTTTAAAATCAAGCCAGTCCTGGCGCAACAAAAGGTTGATATTTAAGCGATCCTCATAGCTTTTACGCAACGAAAACACATACGAAAGCTCCGACCGGTCTTGCTGATAACCCGTTTTATTCACCGAATCGCGCGAAACCACATCATGGTAATTGTAATCGATGGAAGTTTCAATTGATAATCCGTCGTTGATATCGAAAATTATGGAAGCCTTATTGAGCATACTTTTTTGGGTGCTTTCCGAATAAACTGCAGGTATTTCACCAATGCCTGAAACATTGTTTTTAACAAAATAATCCAGCTTTTTTGCCGAATACCCTGACCGAAGCATCAGGCGGTAGTTATCTTTATAAAACTTCCAGTCGGCCACAATTTTATTATCCACATCTGCCTGTGTGCTGAGGTTGGAGTTTTTGGGACCTTCGTAGCTCGTGGCCTGAGGGATGGCTCTATGGGCATTTTGCCACCACCACCTTACTGAAAAAATACTATTGTTGGCTGGCTTAAAATAAAACTCCTGCAGAAAACCATAGCGTGAAAAAGCTGCATTTTTGTTGGTATCCAAAGGGTGTGTAATTGTTCCGGTTTCGGGATCAATTTGGGCAATGCCCATATTCACAAAAGGGTAATCGTTTTCTGAACGGGTATAATAGACCCGGGTTTTCGACTGAAATTTTTTATTCCCCAATCCAAACTGCAAAAATTCATCATAGGTGTGGTAACTGCCAATGCCCTGCATAAACTTAACCCCGGGTTTGTTGTTCCAGTCCGGATTGTTGCTGATTTGAACAGAGCCACCCAGCCCGCCACTGCTTTCGGTGATAGAGGCATTTCCATATTTCAGGCTCATATCGTCGATGATGTAAACAGGGATCAATGAAAAATCAACCATGCCTGCCATGGGGCTGTTGATGTTGATGCCGTTCCAGCTCACCTGTGTATGCGATTCGGCCGTGCCCCTGAA
>JAIOZV010000087.1 GCA_021740425.1 Bacteroidales bacterium
ATAATCGACAAATCAGGCAGAAAAAGACTTTTACTTTGGTCTTTGTTTTTTTATGCAGTGGGGGGAACTTCAGGATTTTATCTTACAAATATTTATTTGCTCTTGCTTGGAAGGTCAGTTTTAGGGATTGCTGTGGCCGGGATCATGACCATTAACACGACTTTGATCGGTGATTATTTTCAGGGCAGGAACAGGAGCAACTTTATGGGATGGCAAGGTGCTTTTATGGGTTTTGGTGGTGTGTTTTTTGTTTCTGCAGGAGGATTATTGGCCGATATTTCATGGAGGTGGCCTTTTTTGGTTTATTCGATATCCATTATTTTGCTGGTGATGGCCAGGAATTTTTTGTACGAGCCTGAAATCTCTCGCTTCAAGGATTATAAAATACTGCCCGCAGAAAATCATTTGACATTTAAAACCTATTTGTTGCTGTACCTCACTACCTTTTTTGGGATGTTATTTTTTTACCTCATTCCAACACAAGTTCCGTTTCTACTCGGGCAGGCTGCTGTTTTAAAAAATTCGAGCATTGGATTTACAATAAGTGGGGCAGTGTTGGCGGGAGCGCTTGTTTCGTTGGTTTATGGAAAAATAAGGAGGAGATTTAATTTTCATCAAATATTTATCTTTACTTTTCTTTTGATGGGTTCAGGTTACCTGATCACAGCCCTGTCATCAGATTTTTCGGGGATTTTTTCCGGGTTGATTATCGCTGGTTTGGGAACAGGAATGTTTATGCCGAATGCAAATCTTTGGCTGGTTTCGGTTGCACCTCCTGAAAAAAGGGGCAGGATGGTTGGGTTACTAAATACGGCGGTTTATAGCGGACAATTTCTTTCTCCAATTTTTATTTTTCCAATCAACCATTACAGATCCATCAACTTTTCATTTTTGGTTTGTGGCACAGCGATGCTGCTTATGGCGTGTTGTTTTTACTTATTAAATACTCGCCGGAGTAAGTAAGCGGTTTAAGCATGTTGTGATTGAATGCTTATAACATCGTGGAAGGGCACCGATGGTTTGGCCTGCTGGCAGGAGTGGCGAGGTTGAATTGACATCCTTACATTTTCACGATAATAGTGGCAAAGTGAAAAGCCCGTCCGGCATCCCGGATTCCTTTGCTTTTCAATGGCTGTATCGTTATGTAACACAAAAAATACATGGAATTTGCATCGTTTTGAATTAATCCTGATATTAAACTATTTTTGCGCTCTGATTTTAAAATTCCCATATTATGGCATACGAAGAAAACAAAGCTGGATTAAATGATGGAAAAGGCGATGCGGGGGCATCAATCAATTTCATTGAAGCAATTATTAACGAGGAACTGAAACAGGGTAAAAATGGTGGACGTGTTCACACAAGATTTCCACCGGAACCCAACGGATATTTGCATATCGGGCATGCAAAATCGATATTGTTAAATTATGGCATTGCACAAAAATACAATGGGAAATTCAATCTCCGGTTTGATGATACCAATCCTACCCGTGAAGAGCAGGAATATGTAGATTCGATTTTGGATGATGTAAAATGGCTTGGAGCTGATTGGGAAGACCGTTTGTTTTTCGCATCAGATTATTTTGATCAGCTCTACCTTTGGGCGGAGGAGATTATTAAAAACGGGAAAGCTTATGTAGATGATCAATCATCGGAAGAGATTGCAGCGCAAAAGGGTACCCCTGTAAAACCCGGAGATGAAAGTCCTTACAGAAACCGTTCGGTTGAAGAAAATCTGGATCTTTTCAGGAGAATGAAAGCCGGCGAATTTAAAAATGGTGAAAAAGTATTGCGCGCAAAAATTGATATGGCACATCCGAACATGCACTTGCGCGACCCGCTGATGTATCGTATCATTCATGCACATCATCACCGTACGGGAGATAAATGGTGCATCTATCCGATGTATGATTGGGCACATGGCGAATCTGATTTTCTTGAAGGAATTACACACAGTATTTGCACCCTTGAGTTCGAGGTGCATCGCCCGCTTTACAATTGGTTTGTGGATCAGATTCAAACAACGGATTACCGCCCGCGACAAATCGAATTTGCCCGGCTCAATATTACCTATACCGTTATGAGTAAGCGCAGATTGCTGGAGCTGGTAAGCGAAAAATATGTGCAGGGCTGGGATGACCCCAGGATGCCAACAATTTCAGGATTGCGCCGCCGCGGTTATACACCTGAGGCCTTGAAGCTGTTTGCTGAAAAAGTTGGCGTAGCAAAGCGCGACAATGTAATTGATGTTGCTTTACTCGAACACAGTATCCGTGAAGATTTGAATAAAAAAGCTGCCAGGGTGATGGCTGTTCTTGATCCGGTAAAAGTTATCATACAAAATTTTCCTGCGAATCATATCGACATGGTTACTCTGGAAAACAATCCTGAGGATCAGGATGCCGGTTCACGTGAAGTACCATTTACACGTGAAGTTTATATTGAACGAGATGATTTTATGGTGGAACCGCCAAAGAAATTTTTCAGGATGGCTCCGGGAAACGAGGTGAGGCTGAAGGGGGCATACATTGTAAAATGTGTGGATTTTAAATTGGATGAACAAACCGGTGAAGTAGTTGAAATATACTGCACCTATGATCCGGATTCGAGAAGTGGCATGGAGGGCAGCCAGCGCAAAGTGAAAGGAACCTTGCATTGGGTTTCTGCCAGCGAAGCAGTAAATGCCACAATAAGACTTTTCGACCGCTTGTTTAAAACAGAAGACCCTTCAGATGTTGCAGAAGGCGAAGATTACAAAAGCAATTTGAACCCAGACTCATTGAAAGTTTTGGAAAACTGTAAGCTGGAACCGGGTCTCAGGGAAGCTAAACCCGGAGATAAGTTTCAGTTTCAGCGCCTGGGATATTTTTGTGTGGATAAAGAATCGCAGGCTGATAACTTGATTTTTAACCGCACAGTGCCTTTGCGGGATTCATGGACGAAGCAGTCAAAATCCTGATAAATCTTGTGATAAATTCAGTAAGATCGTTTTGAACGGGTTAAAACTCTGATGAAAGCAATCAGGGCAACAAAGGACCAGGTGCCTTCAAGAATTATAAAAGGCAGAAACTTAATCAAAACCGAAGCATAACAAGCAAGGGCTGCACCTGCAAAATTGAGCAGGATGTAGCCCTTGCTTTCTTTTTGTATCCAGCCAAAAAGGTTTAAGAAAAATGCCAGCAGGAGCAGGGTTACACCGAGTGTCCCGAATATATCAGATGATTTCATAAATGGAATTTCCAATCAAAGTCTTTTCACTGCGAACATTTCCCCGAACAATACATGGCCATCATCTTCTGAAAATGAATATGGAATATAAAATAAAGGTACTTCCGGTTCTTTTTTGAATTTGATGTTGATGGCAATGGCATCGGTCGAAGTGTTTTCATCAATTTGTACTTTGGCTTCATAGGCCAGGGCATATCCACGGGCATCATATTTTTCAACTTCAAAAAGAAAATAATCTTCAATGTCATCAATGATTTCCCCATTTGAAGGAATATTCTTCAAATCCACTTCAACCTCCCGGTGATGGGTTCTTCCTTTGGAATCGGTAAGGGCACCAAAGGGGAAAAATTCACCGGTTTCCATAAGCAGGTCAGTGGCATAATTCTCGCAGTGCGAAAGCAGGTTTTGTACTTGTTCGGATAGTTCCATGGCGAATGATTTTGTTATAAAAAAATGCTAAAGTAGCAAAACATTTATTGATATTTACAGAACAAATACTGAGTATGAAAAGATGAAAACAATTCGGATTATAATTTACTTGCGGGCTGATAAAATTTCTATAAATTTGTTTCAGCAAAATCTCAATAAAGCAGCTGAAATGATGAATCATCATGAGATTAAATAGGACAAATTTTCTTTTAATTCCACTTCTCTTCACTACCCTTTCTGGGTTTGGACAAGACCCTAATTTTTCACAATTTCTTGGCAGCCGGATATATTATAATCCTGCATTTGTTGGTTCTGTTGAAGGAATGGAGATAAATTTGGATATTAGGAAATGCTGGACCAGTGTTCCGGCCAGTCCTCAATCATATTTATTGTCGCTTGATAAAAGTTTTTGGAACATCAAGGGTTTAGGCGGGGTTGGATTATTCACACTTAAAAATATTGAAGGAGCCGGAGGTTTATCTACCTTAATCTTTGGCCTTCCTGTATCAAGCAGGGTGAGGTTGACAGAAAAAATAACTCTAAAAATGGCATTAATGCCTCAATATCACGCAAAGAGTATCCATTGGGATCGTCTGGTATTTTCAGATCAACTTGATCCGCAATTAGGAAAAGTTTTACAACAGTCTCCTGGTTTTCAATATGGAACAGCAAATTTATTTTCATTTTTTGACTTGGGTTATGGATTTATTTTTACCTACCAAAGCCATCCTGAGAAACAAAATAAGTTACTGAATTCAGTAATTAATGCTGGTTTTTCGTTGAACCATTTACCCGAACCTGAGATGTCATTTTTGGGGATGCCCTATCTGATGGCATCCAAAATTGTGGTGCATGTGGATGGATATTTTCCATTGAAAAGGAGCTTCCTTCGGAATGAAATGAGCTATTTGATGCCTCAATTTGAATTTGAAAAACAAGGATCACTTCAAAGTTATATTGTTGGACTTTCGGTAAAGAGAAACCCGATAATAGTTGGAGCATTTGTTAGAAATAAAAATCTTAATCCAAAAAATACCACTGATTTAATTTTACTTTTTGGTTACCAGTTTAATTTGAATGATAAGCAGTCCTCAAGAATTACAGTTAATTATAGTTATGATGTCACTTTTTCGAAGCTTAATAATCACGATTCTGGATCTCATGAATTAGGGGTCACAATAAATTTGGATAACTTCTATATTTTTCATGATTGTGAAAACTGCAAAGACGACAAATGGATTTTAGGAAATTAAGAAACAAGTTAAGCTTAGCGAATTAAAGTTAAAGTCCCATATTTCTGAAATACGCCCTTTTCGTTTTCCATTCCGTTCCAAATGCTGTTATCCAAAAAAATTGCATCTGCTTTCCAAATGTAAACATCCTGCTGCAGTGGTTTTCCTTTAAAAGTCCCGTCCCAGCCTTCCAGTGGCTTTGTCTCCGAAATTTTATCTGTTTGCCAGATGAGGTTGCCATAGGTATCATAAATCTCAAGATGGAAACTGTACAATCCGATCCCAACCGCTTTGAATGTGCTAATTTCTGATGTTAAATTATTTGGGGTGAAAGCATTTGGAATAAACAATCCTTTAAAGAAAACTTCGTGGCTTACCGACATTGAATCCTGACATCCATAGTCGTTTGTTGTGATAAGTGTGATAATATATTTTCCGATTGTTTCGAAATCAAATTCAATAAAATCACAATCCTTTCTGGATTCACCATTGGGTAGAATCCATTCACAGAACATAAAACCTTCTGATTCATTGATAAATTGAACTTTCTCGGGATAGCCACCAAGGCTATTTACAGAGAAGTTGCTTTTTGGTTTTGGCAGCACCCTGATTTGCAAATAGGAAGTGTCTGTGCAAAGATTTTGATATTCGGATACCATGTTGATTGTAAAAAGACCCGGTTGTAAATAGGTGTGCTGCTGATTTGTAGTAACTGGGCTTTGATCGCCATAATCCCAGAGCTGATTAAAACTGCTATCGGCATTGAGGTTTATCGTGAAAGGAACACATCCTACCGTGGATTCTGTTTCAATGAAAGCTGAGGGTGTTTGTAATACATGGAGGGCTTTTTGGACTGTGTCCCAACACCCAAAATCCACCGATCTACCGATTAGTGAAACGGAGTAGTTTCCGGGGGATTTATAAATATGCTCAACAATACTGGAGCTTGGCAGGCAGGTTTCTCCATCTCCAAACTCCCAATAAAAGTCAGCTACCTGCGATAGATTTTCAAAAAAAACTTTTTCCCCGGCACATATTTCTGTATCACTCATGCCGAAATTTAGTTGAGGCTGAGGGTAGATAATAATTTCTGAATATGCAGTATCTCTGCTGCAATTGTCATCAATCCAAAGTTGAAGGAAAGCTGTATCGGTGCGATTTGACAGGTTCGAGAATGTGTGTGTCAAGTTTTCGCCAATATGTTTTAATGTATCATTATTATAGATTATTGCCCATGTATGGTGCAGTGCATGTGGGCTTGAATAGTTGGTGCAGTGCACAGTTAGCGGGCTGCAACCAAAAGTAGTGTCAGTATTGAAAAATGCTGTAAGTGTATTTGGAAACACGGTGATAGTATTGATGGCTGTATCAGTGCCACAATTATTGTAAGTAATAATTTTGGTTGTATATGTGGTGTCGTGGATGTTAGTATAAAAACTATGAGATAATATGTCTTCCGGCTGAGGATTGTATAATATGGTGTCCGATCCGTCTCCAAAATTCCAAATGATGCTGTCAACAGCACCTAAACATTTGTTAATAAAATTTATGGGGACCGGAGAGCAATTCCAGTTATAATCCTGTCCAAAACGAGCAACCGGGTTTGAATAAACTGATACCGAGTCAGTATAGGTAAGTGTCCCGCATTGATTGATAACAGACAAGTTAAGATAATATGTGGAATCAGCTACTCCTTTTAAGAAGGTAATGGTGGTATCAGTAAAACTGCTGTTTGAAATTAAGTTGGTTCCATTGCCAAAGTCCCAAAAATAGGTTACATATTCATCGTAAACCGAAGGGTCAAAAGAGATAGTTGCATCAACAGGGCTGCACAAATTTTCTGGAGAAAATGACAGGCTAAAAAATGGATCCGGTGGTTTTTCGATGACTTCGATTTGCCTTGTGATCGAATCAATGCATCCATAGAGAGATTGGGCAGTCAACTTGATGGTGTAGTTTCCTGCTTCCAAAAATGAATGTGAAACCTGATAAGGATCATTTGAGGTAAAACCATCACTAAATTCCCAAAAAATTAAATTGCTATTTCCACCACTGGTGTTGTTTAAAAAAACATTTTCAATTTCAGTACAAAAGATATTGTCTTCAGGTAAAAACTGAGCAAGAGGATCAGAGTCAACGACAATTTGAAGATTATCTGAACTGGTACATGAGCACCCCGGAAAAGTATCGGTGTAAAAATATGAAATTTGAAATTGACCGGGGCCACTTTCCTGAGGGTTAAATATGCCCGATTCAGGGTTGATTATACCAGCACCCTGCCAATAGCCTCCCGGGGGTAATGCATTTAAGGAAATCGGTTCGGAACTAACACATACTCCGGTGTCGTAGTTTTCGATATTTACCACGGGTAAGGGGTAAACAGAAACCAATAAACTATCTGTAATCAGACACTCACCACTGTAAGTTAAATAAAATGAGCCGATCACCGATGGTGTAACCAAGCCGTTTTCACTAACAATTTCGCCACTCCAAACACCAATTTCCGGATATACCTGTAATTCAAAAGCTGCACTGTTTAAGCAGATGGCAGTGTCAGACGGGATTGTCGGGTCAATTTGTGAAACAATTTCAATTTGTTGTTCCGTGGTATCAACTCCACATCCATTTTCTATAATTAGGGTAATCAGAAAACTACCTGAATTGGCATAGACAATATTTATGGGGAATGATTCCGTTGACTGGTTTGGAGTTGCTCCCGGGAAATACCACTGGTAACTTGTGATTTCATCACCATGATCATTATAAATGATTATTTCGGGACTGGCCTGATAGATGAATGGCGAATCGCAGGTGGTTATAATTTCTTGGGCAAATTCTGCCTCAGGGGCATCATTTGCATGGATTGTAAAAACCTTTGTGTCCTCATCACAATGGTTGAATGTTTTGAGAATAACTTCAAAAAGGCCATTATCATTAAAAAAAATTATTGGACTTGTCGATGATGAATCTGTATTATTAATAAAAGCATAACCTGTTTCAGGTTCAACTGTCCATAAATATTCTAGATTTTCGCCGGCAGACTGATTTGTAAAAGTAACCACAAGGCTGTCAGCAACGCATCCTGCAGTGGGGGATGCAATGCCTGCGGCTGTCGGAGGTTCATCAATAACAATCGGGAACGTGAATGATGATGTGCCGCAATACCCACTTCCACTGAGCACAATATTGTAAATTCCCGGTTCATTGTATATTTGTGGTGGCGGGTAAAATCCTGAAAAGGTATTTCCATTTCCAAAATCCCAAAAATAGGTTGAGGTGTTTTCGCAGCCGGGACCCCATCCACTCGTCGAAAAATTTGAAAGCATCACAGGTTCTCCAACACACCCGCCAACAGTTGTGTCTATAAGCACATCTGCATTGGCCCAAACAATTACACCGTTTACGCTGGCATCTGTATTTGAGCATGAATTGTCAGCAGAAACGATTACAGTAAATTCTCCTGAACCCGATACCGGGCATGATGATTCGGTGTATTCATGCTCAATAATACCATTTTCGCTAATAGCCGTTTCCTGGTTCCAGGTGGCTGTTCCACCATCTCCAAAATACCAATAGTACATGGTGTGTTCTGAATTTAAAATCACCTTATTCATATCCAGGCTGAATGCGAAAGTGATAGGAGCGCAACCCTCTGTTGACCCGCTTGTACCCAAACCAATTGCCGGATTCGATTCATTTTTCACCAAATATACAGTCTCGCCAATACAGCCATTGGTTCCCTGACAGCTAAAGGTTAAATTGAAAGCGCCTAAATCTGTGTAGGTGTATTCTATTGGAAACTCAGATGATGATATGCCCGTCCAGGGCAGGCTGCCATCTCCCCAATCAATGGAATAGCTGTCAGAAACTATACATGAGGTATTGTTTGTGTTGTTGCTTACATTAATTGTAAATTCAGGGTTAGATGGTGTGGGGGGCGGTGAATTATAGCAGTTGCTGAATTGCGGGTAATTCAGGTTCTCGAAAAGAGATGGGTCAGGACGTCTTTTAACAGGTACCTGGGTGGTTGATGAAGCCTGGATATTCTGTCCGCCGGTTGTATCAGTAACCACAAGGCTAATGGAGTAAATTTTTGTGTCGCATCCCAAAGGATGGAAAAAATGTGAAGGTGTAGCAGTACTATCAATATTTGTCGGTGATGAGGGATCATTAAAATTCCATGCATAAATAAATGGGGGAGTACCACCTTCGGTTTCAGCAGTAAAAAAAACTTCTTCACCTGAACATGGGTTTTGAGGTGTAAATGAAATTGATGTGCTAAATGATTGCCCTTTGATGGAGATAACAGAAATAAAAAACAAAAGTGTAAAAATCAAACAAGCTGAATATTTTTTTTGTTTTGAGTATTTCATACATGCGGTTTTTAAGACTAAAAAAGCAAATATAAAAGTAATGATTTATTTTAAAAAAGGTGATGTCAAAACAAATTGATATCTCCATAATACACAACGAAAGCAGATTGTTCTTTTCCTGGGAATCAACGAAAATGTTATTGTTTAAAAAGATAAATGGAATTTTACCAGTTAAAATCCGGTTGTAACTAATAATAAGATGTGCTGATGTAATATTCCACACTGTAACTTCCACCTTCCAGATTTTCGGTGCCGGCAAATTTGCCGACGCTGGCAGTGCTTACCCATGCGGCCACTTTATACTTGCCGTTGGGTAATTCGAAGTTCATTTTCTGTTTTGGTTCGATGTCTATTCTTTTACTGTTTGCCCCGCTATAAAGAATGGTCAGCGTGTAGGAGGTGTTGTTAAAAACTTCAATCTCATTGGTGTCGTAAAATCCATTGGACGACAACTTGTCCATGGGAGGCATACTGCCATATCTACCACCAAAAACCTTTTTCACTTCAAGATCGATGATCCGTTTTTCAGCCTCATCAGCATGCAGGCCACCCGGAAGTAATTCCAGGTACTCCTCGTAATTTTCAATATCATCAGCCTGAGATGCAGTTTCCCATTGGAATTCATCGAGTTCGGCAAGCTTTTGTTTTGCTTTATCAGCTAAATTCATTCCATCGTATTTTTCCAGAAACATCTGAATCAAACCTATTGAAGGCGATTGCAATAGATTTTCCCAATCCAGGTGATAAGTTTTGAGGTAGTCGATTAAGTTTATGCACTCTTTGTTATAGCGGCTCTCAGGGAAATCATTTCTGAATAATTCCAACTTCTCTATTTCTTCAGTGTCTTTTACTTTTTCCCATGCATTTTCAAGCTTCAGGTCAAACAGCTTTTCTTCAGCCCGTGATTTATTCACAGAACTTGGGTATTTTACAATAAATGATTCAAACCCATCTATGCTGTTTCGATCGAGTGCCTCGTTCCAATCATGTACCTCCTCAAGTTTTTTGAGCGTTTTTTCAGCCTCAGGTTTATGTGCACCATTAGGATAAACTGAGAGATACCCCTTTATACTTTCGGTGGTGTGTTGTGTAATGGCATCAGTCCACGCCTTTTCATCTTTCATATTATTCAAACGCAGTTGTGCTTCCGCTGAAAATTTGCTATCCGGATTATCGTTAAGAAAATGTTCATAAGCCTCGATGGTGTTGATTTGCTGCGTTTGATAGTATTCTTTTTTGGTTGCACAGGAACCTAAAAACAACAAAATAATTAAACAGAAAACCAAATTTTTCATAGCTATTCTTTTTATTATTAAACAGTTAAGCTAAAAAAAAGCAAAGCGGAAGCCCACAGACTTCCGCCTGCAAAATGTAATCTTTCTATTGTACCACCAGTTTTCTGGTAATTTGTTGCAAATCGTTTTCAATTTTAATGAAGTATATCCCTTTGGTTAAATGGGAAATGTTGATGGTGTTTTGCGCTTGCTTTAATTCCTGATCTCCTATAACTTGCCCACGCATGTTAAGGATTTGAAGTTGAGCAGATACATCTGTGCCCAGGTCGATGTGCAACACATCTTTTGCCGGGTTGGGGTAAATCATTGGGCTATAATCCTCAGAAGAATTGAGAATACCGGTTTCTGAGCTGCTTATTTTCAAGATTCTTGAAAGCCCGTTTTCAACATAAACCGGTAAATGATCGGGTAAGGTCTGATCAAATTGAAAATAAAGATTGATGGCTTCATTGGTTTCAGCTTTGATTAATCTCAGATTGATGGATTCACCTTCAAGCATGCCGTCTTTTACAGGAGTAAGATAATCGTCCCCATAAAGTATCAGCCCTACATTTTCATCCAGGCTATTAATAGGTGCATAGCCAACGCAGTTGTTTTCGTTGTCGAAAGCAGCAATAATATCACCTTCCGAAAAACCTGACCATACATTCATGTTAATGGAGATGATGTGTTGAAATCCGGTTTTGTTAAAATTGAAAAGCAGGGGCTCATTTGTTTTTTGTATCTGATAGTTGGTTTGTTGCTTTGGACAATCAGGGAAGGTTATTGTTGCGGCTTCAGTGAGAAAAATCACATATCCTCTTCCGGGTATTAAGGTATGCAGCGTAAATAATCCACCTTCCGGCCAATAAACCAATTGATCCTGTATGTCGAAAACATACACCAGATTATCTTCAATATCGGAGAATACATCCTGAGCCTGAACCGGGCACCGTGATAACATGGGCATATAACTGAGTCCTTCCGGAATTTCAAGCTGTACACTTTTATTACCAATGGGTTCGCCGTAGAAAATCAATTGGTCATCAACACTCATTTTTACCTTATAGCCTTTGTAAGGATTCCAGTCGCCAATGGTATTAATACTTTGAGATGGCCAAAAAATTCCTTCCTTCCCCAACATAAAGATTAATGTGGAACATTCAAGTTGATTTTCAAAAATGGATTCAAGCTGAGGTTCCGTGGGATCGATATAACTTGAAATGATTGACCACCCCTCAACAACATGAATGCGCTGACCAGCAATGGAATCAACAATATTTAAAGATACCGGAATTGTTATTGCCGGGTTTTCAGGATCATTTGTTGTGATTAAAATCTCTGATAAATATTCGCCAAAACCAAGTCCTTGGGAATCGAACTGAACATTAACAACTTGAAGCGAAAAACCGGGAATGACTCCTGAGATTGAATCGACTGATAGCCATGTTGCATCCTCTTCAATATCATAGTTTAAATCTCCATAACCCTTGTTATTTATTTTAATGATTCGATTAAATGTTTCATTCGGCAGGAGTGTTAGTTTTAAACAATCCGGGTTAACAACAACTTCTGGTGTAGGATCCGGGTCGATAGTAAGCGTCATGCATGAAGTTATGTCTTCACATCCTTCGTAAGCAAAGGCCGTTAGGCAAAGTTGCACTGAACCGTCAACTTTGTCATTTGTTCCCGGTGTATAAACCGGATGCAAAGAGTCTGGATCATTGAACTGTCCATCTCCGCTTGTTTCCCAAATTAATGCGCTTGAATTATTTTCTGTCGCAAAAGATAGTTCGTACGTTTCACCTGAGTATATTGTATCATTATTTCCTGCAAAGGCCTGAGGTATCGGGCTTACAGTGATAATGAAAGAACATGAATAAATACAACCTGTTTGAGGTTCGGTATAAGAATAGGTAATTTCAAAGTTGCCGGTATTAGAGCAATCAGGAGTAAATTTACTATCAACAACCCCGTTTCCATCAAAAATTCCTCCCAGTGGGTTAATACCGGAAAGTTGAAATAGATCAACAGGTTCTGAATCACAACACAGGCTAAATCCTTCCGGACAACTAAAATTGATATCCGGAGCAGGAAGAACGGTAAAACTGGAAGTACAAGTTTCTTGTTGTCCACATAAATCGGTTACGTTATAGATAATCGTAACGGTGCTGCCAAGCGTATCAGGAGGCAGGTAGCCTGTCAAATCCGTTGATTCTGTTTGGCAACCACCGGTAAAACCAAACTCACTAATCCATAAATTGAAGGCAGCGTCAACTTCAGCCTGCGAAGTACAAGGTGGTATTGTCACTGTTTGGGGACAAATCACACTGAGTTCGGAAGCCGCCATTACCATAAAGGAGGAGGTGCATTCGGCTATCTGGCCGCAGGCATCCGTGGCCTCATAGGTGATGGTGGTTTCACCGCTGCAGAAGTTTGGTGCTGTGTAAGAGCTTAAGTCAGTAGCGATAGCGTTGCAGCCGCCGGTGTAGGCGAATTGGTTTATCCAGTTTGCAAATTCAGTATCAACTTCTGTTTGATCAGAGCAAGCTGCCATTTCCATGTCCATAGGGCAGGTGACTGTTAGTTCAGGGGCAAGAAGCACGCCGAAAGTGCTGGCACATTCGGCACTTTGGCCGCAGGCATCCGTGGCCTCATAGGTGATGGTGGTTTCGCCGCCGCAGAAGTTCGGAGCAGTGAAGTTGCTCAGGTTTGTAGCTACTGTGTTGCATCCGCCTTCGTGGGTGAATTGTGTGAGCCAGTTTTCAAAAGCTGTATCTATTTCAATTTGATCGGTGCAGCTTGCGATTTCCATATCCATCGGGCAGGTGACAGTAAGTTCGGGAGCTGCCAGGACTGTGAAGGTGGAAGTACATTCGGCCATCTGTCCGCAGTCATCATTAGCAGTGTAGGTGATTTCTACTGTTCCACTGCAGAAGTTCGGAGCAGTTAAGTTGCTTAGGTCTGTTGCATCGGTGTTGCATCCGCCTTCATGGGTGAATTGTGTCAGCCAGTTTTCAAAATCAGTTTCTATTGTTGCCTGGTCTGTGCAGCTTGCTATTTCCATATTCATCGGGCAGGTGACAGTAAGTTCAGGAGCTGCCAGGACTGTAAAAGTTGAGGTGCATTCGGCTGTCTGACCGCAGGCATCATTTGCTTGATAAAGTATCTCAACGGTTCCTCCACAGAAGTTGGGGGCATAATAGTTACCCAAATCCGAGGCTTCTGTGTTGCATCCGCCTTCGTGGGTGAATTGTGTAAGCCAATTTTCAAAAGCTGTATCTATTTCAATTTGATCAGTGCAGCTTGCTATTTCCATATCCATCGGGCAGGTGATCGTAAGTTCAGGAGCTGCCAGTACCATAAAAGTGGAGGTACATTCGGCTGACTGGCCGCAATCATCGTTTGCTGTGTAGGTGATTTCTACTGTTCCGCCACAGAAGATCGGGGCGTTGTAAATGTTCAGATCGGTGACACTGGCATTGCAACCGCCTGTGTAGGTGAATTGTGTGAGCCAGTTTTCAAAGGTTGCGTTTATGTCCGTTTGGTCGGTGCAGCTGGCAATTTCCATATCCATCGGGCAGTTGACCATTAGTTCAGGGGCTGTCAGGACTGTGAAGGTGGAAGTACATTCGGCTATCTGGCCACAGTCATCATTAGCAGTATAGGTGATTTCTACTGTTCCGCCGCAGAAGTTCGGAGCAGTGAAGTTGCTTAGGTTTGTAGCTACGGTGTTGCAACCGCCTTCGTGGGTGAATTGTGTGAGCCAGTTTTCAAAATCAGGGTCTATTGTTGCCTGGTCTGTGCAGCTTGCGATTTCCATGTTCATCGGGCAGTTGACCGTTAATTCGGGAGCTGCCAGAACTGTGAAGGTGGAAGTACATTCGGCGCTTTGGCCGCAGGCATCAGTTGCTTGATAAAGTATCTCAAGGGTTCCTCCACAGAAGTTGGGGGCAGAATAGTTGCCCAGGTCTGAGGCTTCTGTGTTGCATCCGCCATTGTAGGTGAATTGTCCGAGCCAATTTTCAAAAGCTGACTCAATTTCGGCCTGGGTTAAACATGCCGACATCTCAGTTGATAATGGGCAGGAAACTGACAATGGGGGGACTGAATCGATGGTAAAAGTAGATGAACAGCCAGCATATTGATTGTAGATATCAGTTACTTCAAAATAAATTGTGAGGTTTCCTCCACATATATCCGGAACAGTAAAACCACTCAGATCAGTTGCGGTGGCATTGCATCCACCTGTAAAAGAAAATTCCTGAATCCATTCAGCAAACGCTGCGTTAATATCTATTTGATCAGTGCATGCTTCTATCTGGACATCCTGCGGGCAGGTGATATTGATTTCAGTACTTGACAATACCTCAAATATTGCAGTGCAGCTTGCGGATTGGTTACACAAATCTGTAGCCAGGTAATCAATCACAACATTTCCACCACTTGCCGGTGGAGCGGTAAATCCTGCTAAATTGGTGGCCATAGCCCCACAACCACCTGAATAATCAAATTGAGCAATCCATAAGCCAAATGCGATGTCCACGTCCTCCTGAGTTTGGCATGCATTCAATATTTCATTTCCCGGGCATGAAACAGAAAGCTGAGGGGCAGAAGCAACAGTAAAAATTGAACTACATTCTGAGGTTTGGCCACAATCATCGTTTGCTGTGTAGGTGATTTCTACTGTTCCGCCACAGAAGTTCGGAGCAGTGAAGTTGCTCAGATTTGTAGCTAAGGTGTTGCAACCGCCTTCGTGGGTGAATTGTGTGAGCCAGTTTTCAAAAGCTGTATCTATTTCAATTTGATCGGTGCAGCTGGCAATTTCCATATCCATCGGGCAGTTGACCGTCAATTCGGGAGCTGCCAGGACTGTGAAGGTGGAAGTACATTCGGCTATCTGGCCACAGTCATCATTAGCAGTATAGGTGATTTCTACTGTTCCACCGCAGAAGTTCGGAGCAGTGAAGTTGCTTAGGTCTGTTGCTTCGGCGTTGCATCCGCCTTCATGGGTGAATTGTGTGAGCCAGTTTTCAAAAGCTGTATCCATTTCAATTTGATCGGTACAGCTTGCAATTTCCATATCCATCGGGCAGTTGACCGTCAATTCGGGAGCTGCCAGGACTGTGAAGGTGGAAGTACATTCGGCCAACTGTCCGCAAT
>JAIOZV010000088.1 GCA_021740425.1 Bacteroidales bacterium
TTGAAAATATGGGCTTTCAGATTAATAACGTGGACGCTGCCAGCATGGCTTTTCATTTTGATTCGATTTTTATAAACAGGCCATATCTTTACTTTGAAATGATGGATTCCACCAATAATATTTTTGATGTGTTTGGCTATGAACCTGAATATCCTGAAGATACTTTAGCACCCGTTTCACGGGATTCTGAGGTGGAAGCAGAGATAGGCTACAATTATTCAATTGATTTTTTGCAAATCGAAAAGGGCAGGATAGCATTTGTGGACAATACCACTGATGAAGCCTTTATTTATCCCCTTAGTGAAATTGAAATGAAGGCCGACAGCATCACCACCGATGCAGCCTGGGTAAATACCTATGCCCAAATGTTGCTCAACGACCGCGGCAAGCTCAATGCTGAACTGGGTTTTAATCCGGCCAATCCCATGGATTTCAAACTCAGCTATGTGTTGAATGATTTTCTGCTCAGCGATTTGAATATTTACTCCAGGTTTTATATGGGCTTCCCCATACTTTATGGCGACATGTATTACAAAAGTGAAACAGAAATTTTGCAAGGGCAACTTCAAAGTGAAAACAAACTGGTTATTCACAATGTGGAGCTTGGCGACAAGACAGGAGGAGTTTACAGCCTGCCCCTGAAATTTGCCCTGTTTTTGCTTAAGGATCGCGATGGTGTGATAAACCTCGATGTACCTGTGAGGGGCGACCTGAACGATCCAAAGGTGAGGATTGGAAAAATTGTTTGGAATACCTTTAAAAACCTGATCATAAAAGTAGCGGCCTCACCCGTTGATTTCCTTTCAGGAATGCTCAGCGTTGATCCGAAAGATATCAGTAAAATCGAATTTGATTACCTTGATACTACCTTTACAGCCTACAGGCAAAAACAATTGGATTTGTTGCTTGAACTGGAACAGAAAAAAGATGGTCTCGAAATTGAAATGGTTTATTTTAATGACGTTGAAAAAGAAAAAGAACAGATAGCAATTGCCGAATCCGGCAAAATGTTCTTAAATGAAACGGGCAAAGAGCCAATGGAAAATGAGGACGAATTCGTAAAGTTCTTGTACACAAAAACCCAAAGTGATTCGCTTTCGGTGCTTGATGCTTCTCTTGAATTGATCCCTGCAATTACTCTCGATTCGATTGCCGGAGTGCTTGCTGGTAAGCGCAAAATGATGCTTGAGGAATACATCATGGGGAAAAATGATTCTTCAGGAATAAAAACTTTTATACCTAACCCCGGAGCTCCAAAAAATATTGGGAGCAAGCCGGTTTTCGAGATAAAATATTCGATGAAGTAGTTCATTGGAATTTTTTTTGTAAGGAAGTTTTTCATTACCACACCAAATCAAATGGAGGCAAAACATTTTGTACTTTTGCGGCATGGATTCACAACGACAATTAAAAATAGCGAAGATGCTTCAGCGCGAGCTCGGTGAGATTTTTCAGCGTGAAGCACCCGGAAAATATGGCGGCGCACTCATCACCGTTACAAAAGTAAGCGTAACCCGCGATCTCTCCATAGCCAGAGTGTTCGTTAGCCTTTTTGCCACCAGGGATAAATCAGCTTTGCTGGAAACCATCAAATCGCATGGTGGAGAAATCAGGTATAATTTGGGGAAAAGAATAAAGTATCAGGTGCGCCATATCCCGCAATTGGATTTTTTTGAAGATGACTCACTCGATTATATCGAGAAAATAGATGACCTTTTAAACCACAATTAAAATTACTGCTATGGAATATGATCCGATAAAACGAACCCTGGGGAGTATTTTCAATCGCACACCTGCTGCACGAAAGCTTTTTTACCGTTTACTCGATACTTTATTGCTCCGCACCTGGCACGTAAAAAAAGCAGTTAAAAATTTTGCCAGGCATGCAGGAAAAAAAGTGGATGTGCTGGATGCCGGTTCTGGCTTTGGCCAATATAGTTATTATGCTGCCAAAAATCATCCCGACTGGAATATTTTGGGTGTGGATGTAAAAACAGAACAAATTCAGGATTGTCGTGATTTTTTTGAGAAAACAGGCTATAACAATGTGGAATTTGAGTATGCCGACCTTACAAAATTTGTAAGAGGAAATGCCTACGACCTTGTTTTTTCGGTGGATGTGATGGAACATATCGAAGAAGATGTTAAGGTATTTAAAAACCTGCATCAATCAATGAAAAAGGGAGGGTTGCTTATTATTTCCACACCTTCGGATAAAGGAGGTTCTGACGTTCATGAACATCATAAAAATGAGGGCTATCGGAATGATGGTTCAGCTTCATTCATCGATGAACATGTCAGGGACGGTTATAACATCGATGAAATTCAGGAAAAACTGAAAAAAGCCGGCTTTTCGAAAACAGAGGCACAGTATACCTATGGCTGGCCGGGGAAAATTTCATGGAAATTATCAATGAAATATCCCATCTTGATGCTCAATGCCTCAAAAGTGTTTTTTATTATTTTGCCGTTTTACTATGTGCTTACCTACTGGTTTGCTCTGTTGATGAATGTTCTGGATGTAAGTTTAAAGCATACTACCGGTACAGGGCTGCTCGTTAAAGCGTGGAAGTAAGTGGGTAGAGGTTTGAGGTTGGAGTGGTGGAGTGGTGGAGTGATGGAGTGATGGAGTGATGGAGTGGTGGAGTGATGGAGTGGTGGAGTGGTGGAGTGATGGAGTGGTGGAGTGATGGAGTGGTGGAGTGATGGAGTGGTGGAGTGGTGGAGTGGTGGAGAGATGGAGTGGTGGGATGGCAGCCCTTCCCTGGACAGGCAGAAGTTTCAGAACTTAGCAAATAACGAATTACGAATAACCAATAACGAATAACCAATAACGAATAACCAATAACGAATAACCAATAACGAATAACGAATAACGAATAACCAATAACCAATAACCAATAACCAATAACTCAATCCCAATCAACACATTTCCATTCTACATAGCACGCAGGTATCTCTTTGCAAAGAAATCGCATAACATCATCAACGTGATTTCGGCCATTTCGCTGGCAGGTGTCACGGTTGGTACAATGGCCTTGATTATTGTACTTTCGGTCTTTAATGGTTTTGAGCAACTCATTGTTTCTTTGTTCAATTCCTTCAATCCCGATCTTGTAATTACAGTCGAAAAAGGAAAAACCTTCCACTATAATGATTTTCCTTCGGATAAAATCCGTTCCATTCCGGGGGTTTATGTGCTCACACAGGTTGTCGAAGAAAATGCTTTACTGAAGTATCGCGATAAGCAGTACATCGCCACAATCAAGGGCGTTAGTGATGAATTTGAAAGCATGACAGGTTTGGATACCATGCTCATCGATGGTGAATTTAATCTTTATGAGCGGAGCCATCCCCGCATGGTCATGGGGGCGGGGGTTTCCTATTATCTTGGAGCTGGGCTAAAGGATATGTTGAACCCCATAACCGTTTATTTGCCCCGTCGCGAGGGCAAGATCAGTATGAGTGTGGATCAGGCCTTCAACAGCAAGACCATATTTCCCTCTGCGATTTTTTCGATTCAGCAGGATTTTGATACAAAATATGCTGTGGTGCCCATTTCCTTTGCACGCGAACTTCTGGATTATACGGATGAGGTCACCGCTGTGGAGCTTGGTGTGGACACCAAATTTGATGTGGAAACAGTTAAATCAGCAATTAAAAAAAAACTGGGTGAAGGCTTTGTAGTCAAAAATCGTTTTGAGCAACAGGAATTGCTTTATAAAATCATGCAATCCGAAAAATGGGCCATCTATCTTATACTTACATTTATTCTGATCATAGCTACCTTCAATGTAATCAGTTCATTAACCATGCTTATCCTGGATAAAAAAAAGGATATTGCCATATTGCACAGCATGGGCGCAACCAATCAACTGATAAAACGCATTTTCTGGTTCGAGGGAACGATGATTTCCATTGGCGGGGCATTATTGGGTTTGATTTTAGGAGGGCTGATCAGTTTGGTGCAACAGGAATTTGGGGTCATTGGTTTGGGTAGTGGCGGGGGCACTTTTGTTGTAGATGCCTATCCGGTTCAGATCAGAATAAGCGACTTTGCTATCGTTTTTGTAACGGTAATTTTCCTTGGATTGCTGGCTGCCTGGTATCCCGTGAAGCAGATTTCATCAAAATATCTCAAACAAAAACTTTAGGCTTAACAGTTTTTTAACACCCTGGGTTTTGGCGATTCGCTTGAAATTCATTTAATTTGGGAATAATTTAATAATACAAGCAACCATCAATGAATTCTGCACCTTTTTATGGTGTTTTTTATCAAATTTTTTAGTATTAAAGATATTTAAATCAAGAATATAACTTAGGTTTTTTCAAAGCAAAAGCCTAATTTTGCGGGCACAAAAATTTCAAAATCAATACTATTAATTATTTAACTCAAACTTTACTGTTATGATTAACTCTTTAAAATGCATGAAGTTATTTGCTTTACTGCTATTGACAGGGTTTTTGTTTCATTCATTCAATTCAGCAGCCCAGGTTGTAGTTCTGAATCAGGATGAAACAAAAATTGAAATTACTGAAAATACTTACACTCACCTCGGACTCAAAAACACCATTTCTCAAATAAATGCTTTTGAAGTAAAAGCATCGCAGGGCGATTTCAGCCAGATCAGAATTGATGGCTACGGATATTCTACAAAAATTGGAGAACCCAAGCTTCCTGTAATCAAAAAATTGATTGAAATTCCCTTGCAAAGCCAATTCAACATCAACATTATTTTTGACAGCTATAAGGATTATATGCTTTCCGATCTTGGTATCGTAAATCCGATCATTCCTGTGCAGCCCTCACTCTCAAAAAGTGATGACCCTGAAAGCCTTGAATTTGAAATAAACAGTAGCGTTTATGCTACAGATGCATTTTTAGGAAATGATCTGGTTCAGATAATTCCACTCGGAATTATGAGGGGTGTAAATATTGCAAGGGTTGAGATTTCGCCAGTGCAATACAACCCTGTAAAAAATATTGTAAGGATTTATGAAAATCTGGAGGTTAGTATCCAGTTTACGGGAGCAAATGTTCCTGAAACCATCCAGTTTAAAGATGCTAAAACCAACCGTTATTTCAAAAGCGTAAGCCGCATGTTTTTCAACTACAAGAATTCGCCAAGTGATGAATTATTCGGAGATACACCCATTACTTATATCATAGTATCTGATCCAATGTTTCAGGAATCACTACAACCATTTATCCAGTGGAAAACAAAAAAGGGATTTAAAGTAGTTGAAGCTTACACCAATGATCCCGGAGTTGGGACAACAACCTCCAGCATTAAATCATACCTTGAAGGTTTTTACAATAATCCGCCCGAAGGCTATAATCCCCAGACTTTTGTT
This sequence comes from Bacteroidales bacterium, assembly GCA_021740425.1. Taxonomy (GTDB): domain Bacteria; phylum Bacteroidota; class Bacteroidia; order Bacteroidales; family 4484-276; genus SABY01. The sequence goes on from JAIOZV010000088.1 coordinate 5,356, forward strand.
TTGTTTGTGGGGGATGTGGCGCAAATCCCGACCTTTTCAGGAAATGCGGGCGGGCATGTTACCGACCTTTACTATTGCGAATACACCAGCGACTTTTTTCCTGAGGCCTATTATGGCAGATTTTCGGCCACCAACCTCAGCCAGTTGCAGGCTCAAATAGATAAAACCCTTGAATACGAACAATACACTTTCCCTGATCCTTCATTTTTGGATGAAGTTGTAATGGTTGCAGGTGCTGATGCCTCCCACCAATCAACGTGGGGCAATGGCCAGATTAACTATGGAACCACTTATTATTTTAATGAAGATCATGGACTCACTTCACATACCTACCTGCAACCCGAGCCAGGTGGTGGAAACTATTCGCAAAATATTAAGCAAAATATTTCCGATGGCGTATCCTACGCCAATTATACAGCGCACTGCAGCCCTTCGGGCTGGGCAGATCCAAATTTTGTAATCAGCGATGTTTCAGGATTAACAAATGCGCACAAATACCCGCTGATGGTTGGAAATTGCTGTTCATCTGTTGAATTTCAAACTGATTGTCTTGGCGAAGAGGTATTAAGAGCTCCACTCAAAGGTGCTTTAGGATACATTGGAGGTTCAAACTCAACCTATTGGGATGAAGATTATTGGTGGGGCGTTGGTTTTGAAACCGTTTCGGCCAACCCAACCTATAATCCTGCACATTTGGGTGCTTACGACCGTACTTTCCACGATCAACAAGGCATTGCTCTCGACGATTGGTATATTACCCAAGGCCAGATGCCCTCGGCAGGTAACCTTGCGGTAACACAGGCCGGTTCGAGCCTTGAAGAATATTACTGGGAAATTTATCATTTGATGGGCGACCCATCATTAATGATTTATTTTTCTCAACCTCCACAAACAAATACTTCCTTTGCAGGTTTGATGCCAGTTGGATCAGCTACTTTTACCGTAAATACTGATCCTTATGCATACGTTGCAATCTCAAAAGAAGGCGTTCTTTATGGAACAGCTATGGCTGACGGTGATGGTGTGGCTGAAGTAGTTTTCGAAACCCTGATTACTGTTCCCGGTGTTGCTGATGTAGTAGTTACCGGTCAAAATCTGATGCCATTTATGGGCGAGGTTACAGTAGCATCACCTGATGGTGCTTATGTTTTGCTTGGTGCGTTTGAAGTAAACGATTCAAACGGCAATCAAAACGGAATGGCTGATTATGGCGAGACTTTTAGCCTTGATATTACAATGAAAAACCTTGGTTCAACTGCGGCTCAGAGTGTTGAATTAACACTTGCAAGCGAAGACGAATATGTTACGATCAATGTTGCCACAGCTAACTTAGGAAATATTAACCCTGACGAAATTATTAGTTTGTCAGATGTTTTTGATCTAACCTTTGCTGAAGATATTCCTGATGAGCACATTGTTGGTTTTACCCTCGAAGCCAATGATGGCACTGACTTTTGGTTGAGCGGCCTTGCAATACAAGGTCATGCTCCATTTCTTATTTATTCAGGCATGACCATCCTCGATCCTACAGGAAACAACAATGGAAAATTAGATCCGGGTGAAACCGTTGAAATATTGATTGGCATAATGAACAATGGTTCTGCGGAGGCATACGATGTAAGCGGAACGCTCACCTCCCTGAGTGCCTTTGTTACAGTAAACACAACCGAGCCTCAGGTTTATGGAGATATTGACCCTGAAGGAGATGCCCTTGCATCATTTGAAGTAACTGCCGATGAGAGCACTCCGGCTGGTCAGGTGGCCATGTTTAATGTTGACTTTGAAGGCGACATGGGAATTACCGGAGCCGGTGAGTTTTCGATAGTAGTAGGCCAAATTCCTGTAATAATTGTTGATCTTGACGAAAACAATAGTTCAGCTCCAATGATCTTGGCTGATGTTGAAGAAATGGGTGTTGCTGCCGAGTTATCCACAGCCTTGCCGGCTGATCTTAATTTATACTCATCTGTTTTTGTTTGCCTTGGAATTTATAGCAGCAATTATCAACTTTCAAGTGCCGATGGAAGTGCACTTGCTGAATACCTTGACAACGGGGGGAACCTTTACATGGAAGGTGGCGACACCTGGTATTATGACGATCAAACTGCGGTGCATACGATGTTTGGAATTAACGGTTCCAGTGATGGCTCAGGTGACCTGGGAACAATCAATGGGGTTGCAGGTACAATGACCGAAGGTATGACATTTAATTATACGGGCGAGAACAATTGGATTGATCATCTTGAAGCAACAGGTACAGGCGAGCTTATTCTGAATAATGCCAGCCCGGCCTACGGCTGCGCTGTTGCAAATGATGCCTCCGGATACAATACTATCGGGGCTTCCTTTGAGTATGGCGGACTAGAAGAAACTTCAAGAGTAGTGCTGATAGAGAAATATCTGGAGTTTTTCAATATAATAGGTTCCAATGCAATGAGCTGCGTCATGACTGCCGATCCTACAGAAATTTGTCGTGGAGAATTATCACAACTAAATGCGCAAGTTTTTGGTGGTTCCGGAAATTATAGCTATTTATGGTCTCCTGCCGATGGCCTCAGCAATCCTGCAATTGCCAACCCAGTTGCGAGTCCTGAAGTATCAACCATGTATTCGCTTACTATCACTGATATGATTTCTGGTGATGAATTATTGGATGAGATGTTTCTCGAGGTAATGGAAACTCCTGAAACACCAGCGATTTCTCAGGTTGGTGAAAACCTTGTTTCAAGCACACAATTTGGAAATCAGTGGTACAGCGACAATGGCTCTATAACCGGTGCAACAGGCCAGATATATAGCCCTTCCGCTTCAGGAAATTACTATACCATTGTAACCAACAATTTTGGCTGTGCATCGGAAATGTCGAATGTGCTCTATTTTCAGCCCACCTTCATCAACGAGCTCACTGAGCAAGGTTCATTAAGGGTTTATCCAAACCCTGCCAGGGGCGAAGTGAATGTAGATTTCCTTGTCGAGGAAGGTGATTTTGTAACCATTTCCATTCTCAACACCTTTGGGCAAACAATTTATCAGGAAAATGTTAAAGATTTATCCAGATTGGGAATCAACACCTTTACCGTTGATTTATCATTGTTCAGTGGCGGGGTGTATTATGTAAAACTCCAGGATGCCGGAAAATCAATCACAAAGAAAATTCTGCTTAGTAATTAGCATTTACAAAATAAGACTGGAGTTTATCCGGTCTTATTGCTTTGTCGCTGAGCCATCATCAATAAAATAATAAATCATCACTTGTTAAACTTTCAAATATTTTACACATGAGAAAACTGTTATTTAGTTTATTAACTCTGATTGGCTTTGTTAGCGTTATGGCCAGCAATGGCTATGATGTTAAATTAAAGCAAACATCTAACTCAACCAAGACCCTCGAATTTACCGTAAATGATTTCGACTTGAAAACGGTGAATTATGGAGGTACTGAGTTTACAAAGATTCTTTTTGACGGCAAGGTGCTGACAAAGGAGAATGGATTTGCGGAGCTACCTTATGTTAATGCAAATATTCAGCTTAATCCTGTAAACAACGTTTCGATGGAAGTTAATCCATTGTCGTTTACAGATTATCAACTGGATTTTCCACTTGTACCATCAAGGGGTGTAATTTACAGAAATCAGGATCCTTCCCTGATTCCTTACGAAATTGCTCCCGAATCCATGGTGGATGCTTATTATCCGGAATCCATTACTCAAATTACCGATCCTTTTATCATTAAAGATGTTCGTGGAGCCACAGTTTATTTTTATCCATTCCAATACAATGCAGTATCACAAACACTCAGGGTTTTTGATCAGGTGGAAGTGGTCCTTACTGAAAATAATCAAACGCCTGTAAATCCTTTGCTTGAAACCTCAGGCAAATATTTTCCTGAAATGGAAGCTATTTACAGTTCCGTTTTTATCAATTACGAAAGTTCCAAAGATGATTTGACCGTTGCTGAAGCCGGAGATATTCTTGTAATTACAACTGCAAGAGACGAAGCAGCTATTCAGCCATACATCGATTGGAAAATGGAAAAAGGTTATGATGTTTTTAAAGAAGTGGTAGCCACCGGAACAAACGTTAAAAGCCTTATTCAAACAAAATATAACGAAAATTCTGACATCCTTTATGTGCAGCTCGTTGGCGACTGGGCCGATATCAAAAGTGATTTGGGTGGCGGTGCCAATGCCCCGATGGATCCAATGCTTGGATGTGTGGTTGGTACTGACTATTTTCCCGAAATTGGTATAGGTCGTTTCTCTGCCGGCAGTTCTGCACAGGTAACAACTCAGGTGAATAAAACCATTACCTACGAGAAAAATCCAACTGGCGACTGGTACAACAACGCCATTGGCGTTGCAAGTAACCAGGGACCCGGCGATGATAATGAATTGGATTATCAACAAATCGACGTGATTTTTGATAATAAACTCGATCCCTTTACCTACGATCAGATGAGTACTGCCTACGATCCTTCCGGAACATCAACCATGGTTAAAAATTACATTGAGCAGGGTGCAAGTATCATTAATTATTGTGGTCATGGTTCACAAAACTCATGGGGATCAACCGGATTTAGCAGCACCAATGTCAACCAATTAACCAACGGTGACATGCTTCCCTTTATCTTTTCGGTAGCCTGTGTTAACGGGGCTTTCCATTCAGGAGATTGTTTTGCTGAAGCATGGCTTCGCAAAGAAAACGGTGGTGCGATAATGACATTGATGGCAACCATCAACCAGCCCTGGGATCCTCCAATGCGCGGCCAGGATTATTTTAATGATGTACTAACCGGCGGATATGATTATACTTCAAATCCCGGAAACGGAATAAGCACAGATGAAGGACGTACGATTATTGGTTCGATTGTGGCCAACGGACTTGTATTGATGTACACAGAAGCCAGTCAGGGTGAAGATTTGGAAACTGTTCAAACCTGGACTACATTTGGCGATGTTGCCCTTCAGATCAGAACCGACGAGCCGGCAACTGTTACACTCTCAAATAACGTTATGCTTGTAGGTGCTGATTTTGAAACCACAGTAAATGTAAACGGTGCACCATTTGAAGGTGCTATGGTTGCCCTTTCGCAGGATGGTGTTTATGCAAGTGCCTACTCAGATGCCAGTGGTTTGGTTTCCATCCCCAATAATTTCCTGCCCGGAGATGTTAGGATTGTTGTTACCGGCCTGAATACACAAACAATCTATGAAACCATTCAATGCATCCCTCCAACCGGTCCTTATGTAATTTTTAATGAAGTTGAAGTTAATACCGAATCCGGAATGCTCGTTTACGGAGAAGCTTCTACACTCAACCTTGCTATGAAAAATGTTGGTGTTTCCAATGCCACCAATGTTGAGGTGTCGATTGCAACAGATGATGAATATGTTACCATAAGCGATGCTACCGAGAATTTTGGAACCATTGCTCCTGATCAGGTGGTGATGATGCAAAATGCCTTTGAAGTTGAGGTTGCCAATGATATTCCTGACGGACATGGCGTGCTGTTTACTGTTACTGCTGTTGGTGGTGAAACATGGGAAAGTTCTTTCTCACTAGTTGCTGTCGCTGGTGTGCTTGAATATGCAGATTATTACATCGTGGATTTAGAAGGTAACAACAATGGGAAATTGGATCCAGGTGAAACTGCCGAACTGATGGTTTCGATTGCAAATACAGGTGGTGCTGAAGCCATGAGTATTATGGCTGAATTGCTGACAAACGATATGTATGTAACCGTAAATACGGGCGAAGTTGACTATGGCGATATTGCAGCCGGTGAAAGTGCAGCTATGAGTTTCTCGGTTTCAGCCGATGAAAGCACTCCTGCAGGACATATTGCCTCCTTTGATTTCAACTTTACTGCCGACAAAGATTTGGCTGGTGCCGGATCATTTATCACTGTTGTTGGCCAGATTCCTGTTTTAATTATCGACATGGATGAAAATAGCAGCTCAGCTCCCGAAATCGCAGCAGCACTTGACCAAATTGGACTCTCCTATGAAGAATCATCCGCTCTGCCTGCTGACCTTAATCTTTATTCTTCAATTTTTGTTTGTCTTGGAATTTATTCGAGCAATACACAACTTTCATCTGCTGACGGACAAGCACTTGCCGATTACCTCAATGCCGGTGGAAACCTTTACATGGAAGGTGGCGATACCTGGTATTATGATGACCAGACTGCCGTTCACGGAATGTTTGGATTGTCGGGATCTTCTGATGGTTCGGGCGACCTCGGAACAATTTTAGGTGAGGCAGGAACTTTTACCGAAGGCATGACCTTTAACTATACCGGCGAAAACAATTGGATTGACCATTTGGATGCTGCAGGTGGTGTTGTGATCCTGACAAACCAATCGCCTGCCTATGGCACTGCTGTTGCTTATGACGCAGGAATCTATAACACAATTGGTGCATCACACGAATTTGGTGGTTTGGATGCCACCAGCAGAACAGCCCTGATGGAAGGATATCTCGATTTCTTTGGCATGATGCCAAGTTCCTTGGTAGCCGGATTCAATGCAAATGAAACCGAAGGATGTGTTGGTATGGAAGTTGAATTTACAGATGCTTCTTTTGGAGCTACTTCATGGAACTGGTTCTTCCCCGGTGGATATCCTGAATCATCAACAGAGCAAAATCCAACCGTAAGTTATAGCACAGAAGGTAGTTTTGATGTAACACTCGAAATTTCTGACGGCAATAGCACGACTTCCATGACAAAAAGTAATTATATTTCAGTGATGGATGTACCGGAGCAAGCCGGCCCGATAGATGGAGAAACCGAGGTTGCGATGGGTGAAACCGAAGAATACCATGTGGACGCAATGGATGATTGCACACTTTACAACTGGGTAATTACCCCTGAAGGTGCAGGAACCATGGAAATCGAAATGAATAGTGTTACTGTTACCTGGAGCGCTACATGGATGGGTACAGCCATGTTGAAAGTTTGCGGTGGCAATGATTGCGGAATGGGTGAATTCTCAGAGGATTTCGAAATTGCAGTTATGGATCCCACAGGAATTTATGATTTCGGTGGAAATACCGTTGGTATTTATCCAAATCCTAACAATGGTCAGTTTAGTATCGAACTCAACTCAACTGAGGCCACAAGCTATCAGGTGAAACTTGTAAACTCTCTTGGTGTTGAAATCATCAGCAAAACAATAAACGTAAGTGGAAAATACAACGAGAATGTTGATGTTTCAGCTATGGCTGAAGGAATTTATTACTTGTACCTGCAGAATGAAAAGAATACTATCGTCGAAAAGATTGTTATTCAGAAATAACAGTTAGAAATATATTTAAAAGGCCGGTAGTGTTTCATTGCCGGCCTTTTTTTATCTTTGTCTAACCAAAAAAAATAAAATTCTAATTTAAATTCACCAGTTATGAAAACAATGCTATCGCTTACCATTGCCTTTATTTTCTCTGTAAGTTTGTTTGGACAGGAACAATCAAAAACAACAACATTAAAAACATTTCTCGCCGGAATTATTACTTTCCAGGATGGCGATGTCAATGAAGCCGAACCGCTCATAAATATTAAAATTTTAGCTGACAGCAATGCGGATAAAAAAATTGAACTTACAAAGGAAAATATCCTGGCTGCTTTGGATGAAATTGGTAAATATAAAAATGCAGTAATCATCGTTGGGATACATACCATTGTTAAAATTACTGATGCTAAAAATTGCAAACAATCAGGAGCCTGGGCAGCCTGCATGCCTTTCGGAAGTGGGTTAATTCAAAAGTCCGGAGCTTTCATCTCCAGCGAAGATTACATCAACAACATTATGGGTATTCCTGACTCCCAGAAAAGAACCCTGTATCTTTTTAACTAATCCCCTTATGGCTTCTTCGACGGTTAAAGAGATTGATTTAAAACTGCCCACAGATTTTTCGGAGGATGAACTCCGGAAAATCATTGGCAAAAAAATGCATGTCAGGAACTTTAGTTTTGAAATACTTAAACAAAGTTTGGATGCACGAAAGAAGCCCGATGTTTTCTGGCAGGCAAAAATCAGGATTTTGTCTGAAGAGTTTAAGGGTGGCATCCCCTTAAGGCCGGAACCTGAACTTGAGATTCCATACAAAAAGAGAAACAATGGCGTAGTTGTAGTAGGCAGTGGGCCAGCCGGTTTTTTTTCTGCTTTTGTATTGCAAAAAGCCGGATTTCAGGTTTTGTTGATCGAAAAAGGGCCGGAAGTGAAGCAACGGTTCAGGGATATTCTGGATTTTGAAAGTGGAAAAGCAGAGTTTAAAAATCATTCCAATTATTGCCATGGCGAAGGCGGGGCAGGAACTTTTTCTGATGGCAAACTTACCTCCCGCACTAAAGGCATTGCCTTAGAAAAGGCCTTTGTTTTTGAAAGTTATGTTGAGGCCGGTGCGCCGAAAGAAATCCTTTATTTAGCCAAGCCACACATTGGCAGCGATAAATTGCGGGTGGTTATTCCCAACCTGCGCAAGCAATTTCAAAGCCTTGGCGGCAAAATCAAATTCGATACTGAAGTTACTGATCTTGAAATGGCGGGGAAGTCATGCAAAGCTGTTGTTACCATGGCAGGCTCATTTCCATGCGATATGCTCATCGTTGCACCCGGCCATTCATCCTATGCCACCTACCGGATGCTTGCCAAACATGGCATCCGCTTTCGTACAAAACCTTTTGCCATCGGCGCACGGGTGGAGCATCCCCAGGAACTGATCAATATTTCGCAATGGGGCAAACCTCAAATGCCCGGATTAAAAGCCGCCGATTATAAGCTCACACATACAGCTTCCAACGGACTACCTGTTTATTCGTTTTGCATGTGCCCTGGCGGTAAGGTGGTCCCATCGGCTCCGGCTCAAAAGCAAAACATTGTGAATGGCGTTTCCGATTATGCCCGCAATTCGGCCTTTGCCAACTCGGCGGTAGTGGCCGGATTAAATCTTGATACCCTGTTAAACAAAGAAGTTGGCTTTGAAGAGGCCTTACGTTGGATGGAAAATCTGGAGCAAAAGGTATTTGAGCTTTCAAATGGATACACAATTCCAGGAAACCGGATTTCAGATTTTATCGGGGATAAAACCGTTCAGCGAATTCCTGCAAACACCTATCCTTTCGATGTTTTCCCTTACGATTTTCGGGAAATGCTTCCTCCGGATATTATATCAGCGCTAAAAGAAGGATTGCAAAATTTCGCAAAAAAAATTCATGGCTTTGAAACCGGACTTATGCTTGGCCTCGAGAGCAAAACTTCCTCACCTGTGCAGGTAGTCAGGGATGAACAGCGCCGTTGCGAAGGTTTTGAGAATATTTTTATTGTCGGTGAAGGCAGTGGCTACGCAGGAGGAATTACGAGCTCAGCTGTGGATGGAGTGAAGGTGGCGATGGGGAATTTAGGGAGTCATTTGTAATTCCCATACATGCGCACAGCCGTCAGGCGAATGATTTTATTGATCAGTTTTTCATAGCCCGGTCATTCTTGGCCGGGATAAAAGAATAGCAGTTCTTATGATTTAAGGCCGTTAACGGCCTATTTCAATCCAGAATCATTACCGAAAATGCCCGGGACTAAAGCCCCGGGCTATGGAAAACCTATGAACCCGAAGTTATGCGCACATGCGGGACTTCGTGTAATTTGTGGTCATTGGCAGATAATCAAATTAGTAATTTACAACGAATAGCAATACTTGTCATTGACAGCAAATGACGTGCGAAGCGCAAATGACCAGTAAATAAATCAAGAGTAACATGAAACCTAAATTCGCCATTTATCTCCACAAGGAAATTTTTAATACACTGAAACCCTTTGATCAAATAAACTTCCAAGGGTATTCTTTTCCTCATTTTAATAAAATCAGAGAAGCTCTCGAAAAAGCACTTGACAATTATCCAAAACTTCAGTTACGCAAAGCAGATTTCAAGCTTTATTACCAGGTTCACGATAAATGCTACCTCGATGATTTACTTTTGCTTTCGCAGGATAAAAAGCCTTCAGAGGAAATTAACCGAACCATCGAATGTTCGGGGATGGAATATGCTATTCCCGGATATGAATTTTCCCTGGGCGGATTTGTGGAGGCTATCAATATGGTAATCTCCGGAAACCTTGACCGTGCTTACCTTTTTAATGTTGGAGGCCATCATGCGCATATTAAATATGCCCACGGATATAGTGTTTTAAATACCATGGCGGCAGCCGCAAGATATGCTCAAAGTA
>JAIOZV010000089.1 GCA_021740425.1 Bacteroidales bacterium
CCGAAGGTGTGCCCCAGCTCATGAATTACAACTTTTCGGAGGCGTTCGGTTAGTAATTTTTCATCAGGCTTCAGGCCATATTGTTCGTTTTTCAGCCTGTAAATGGAAACTATTCCTGTTTTTCCCTTGTAGGCTGCCTGACCAAATATGTAGGTGAGGATGGGAATAAACAGGTCAACCCTGAATAGTGCGATGGTCTTAAGGAAGGCAGGATCGTTTTTGGAATCGATGTATTTGAGCAGTTGATTGGCATCGTATTGATGGCGTGCCGGATCAAAAAATCTGGAAATATCCGAACGACATTCCCTGATATCCGCATGAATATCGTATTCCCGGAGGATGTCCATAGCAATCAGTTCGAGATTTTTTGGCTCGAATTGACCGTGATATATCAATGCTATTTTTTGATTTTCCAAAACCTTTGTTTCCAAATATTCAGATACTCTATTTTAGGTATGGAGATTTATTTTTAACTCCAAAACTCAGGGCTTGTCATTCGGCGTAAGCCCGTGTTTTTTAATTTTATTGTACAATGTTACCCTGTCAACCTTTAATATCCTGGCCGATTTCGAAATATTCCAGTCGTTTTTATTGAGCACCTCCAGCACATATTTTTTTTCGAGATCTTCAAGGCTTTGATACGAACTTGTGATCATATCTTTAGCTAAAGGAAGATCATGGAGTTTGATTTCTTTACCGTTGCCAATGACAATAGCACGCTCAATCATGTTTTCAAGCTCGCGCACATTTCCCGGAAAGTCATATTCTTCGAGGCGTTTCAGTGCTGCCGGGTCTATGCTAATGAGGTTGCGGCTCATGGAGGTGCAGTATTTTTTGATGAAGTGCTGGGTGAGGAGCAGAATATCCTCGCGTCGTTCCCTCAACGGGGGCACCCTGATATTTACAACATTTAAACGGTAGTAGAGGTCTTCGCGAAATGTACCATTTTCCACCATTTTTTTGAGGTCGCGGTTGGTGGCGCAAATCACCCTGAAATCGGAGGCTATTTCCTTGTGGCCACCCACGCGTACAAAACTCCTGGATTCCAGAACGCGCAATAACTCCACTTGCATTTTGGAGGAAATGGTGGCAATTTCGTCAAGGAATATTGTTCCCCCGTCCGCCATTTCAAATCTTCCCTTACGGTTAAACATGGCTCCTGTAAAAGCACCTTTTTCGTGCCCGAAAAGCTCGCTTTCGAGCAAACCTTCGGAAAGGGCGCCACAATGCACCGAAATCATGGGGAAATATTTGCGTGATGAGTTTGAATGGATGGCGCGGGCAATCAACTCTTTGCCTGTGCCGCTTTCTCCTGTTAATATTACTGATGCATTCGACTGAGCCACACTTTCCACTTCCTTCAATACCTGTATGGTGGCCGGACTGTTTCCTATAATGTCGTCAATGTTTTCAAGAGATACCACCTTGTTTTTCAAAGCTTCATTTTCGGCCTGAAGCGAGATGTGGCTTGAAGCATTGCGGATTAGATGCGAAAGGTCATCGGGATCGAAGGGTTTGGTTACATAATCGTATGCTCCGTCTTTCAGAGCCTGGACGGCAGTTTCCACGGAGGCAAAGGCTGTCATGATGATAACAATCGAATCTTTGTTGAGCGATTTAATCCTTTTGTGCATCTCGATGCCATCCATACCCGGCATTTTGATATCGGCCAGGATAATATCATAGTTCCGGGCCTCGATCATCAGCAGGGCATCTTTGGCATTTTCGGCGCAAGCCACATCATAACCGTCCTCAATAAACCAATTATATAATGAATCCCTTACCGATTCTTCATCATCAACAATCAATAGTGAAATTTTTTTTGCCATTATATATTTGTTTAAGTTTTTGCTAAAGCTAAAATAATCGACAAGGTGGTTCCTTTTCCAACTTCTGATGCAATTTCAATTTTTCCTTTGTGGCTTTGCACAATACCATGCACAATGGCCAGCCCGAGGCCAATGCTGTTAGTTTTTTCCTTGGCCGAGAAAAAGGGCTCAAAAATATGATTCATATCTTCAGCAGATATGCCGGTTCCTGTGTCGGCAATATCAAGCTTAATATGTTCAGCATCCTCAAGAATAGTTCTAAGGACAATTTCCCCCGTTCCGTTAATTGCTTCGCATGCATTCACCAGAATGGCCACACAAGCCTGTTTGATTTGATTTTCGTTGCAATAAATTATATCTGATGAAGCCGAAAAATCTGTATAAAAATTAATATCGGCCATCTTCATCTGATGAGCCATTAAATTGTAGGTATCCTTCAGGATGGCATGCAGGTGTTTATTCTCAAAGTTATGCTGATCTTTTCTTGAAAAATCAAGTAGTCCTTTTACAATATCCCCACATCTTTTGGTTTCGCTTTCGATGATCGAAAGGTATTTCATCATCGATTCCTTGGAGGTTTCATCCATATCCTGACGCCCAAGTAGTTTGTGAACAAGCTTGGTATAGGTGAGCACTCCCGAAAGGGGATTGTTGATCTCGTGAGCAACCGAGGAGGAGAGTTTGCCCAGAGATGCAATTCTTTCTACATGAATCAATTCATTTTGTATTTCCGAAAGTTCCTCCGACTTTTTCTGCACTTTGTACTCGAGCTGTTGCGACCAGTTTTCGAGTTCTTTGTTGGCTTTGCTCAGGTTATCCAGCATATTGTTAAAAGCCACCGAAACCATCCGCATATCATTGAGCAGGTTAGGTTTTATTTCGAGGCGCATGTCTTTGTTGCCCTTTGCAACTGCTTCACTGGCAAGGATGATGGCATTTAAAGGTTCTTTGATGTTTTTTCTTGTAAAAAAAATTAAAATAAGCACCAGCAATACAGTGCTTATGGCTGCCAGCAGAAAGAACTCCTGTGAGGATTTGGAAACTGCCATATCGATTTCGTAGAGCGGTATTTTTATGATGAGCGAACCCAGCACCTCATCCGAGGCACTATGCGCATGACATGCGGCTGTGTAGCATGATTTTTCGTTGAAAATGGGAGATCGGATCAAAAGCTGCCGATGGCCGTTTCCGCTGGTGGTCATGCTGCATGCGCTTACTTCATCGATGATACGGTAGGATTTTTCCTTTTGCGGAAACATCTCCTGCATGTTGGGATGACAACTTTTGCAGTTGGGATCTCCATGTCCGCTCACCTCATAGGAAAAGGATGAATATGCAAGACTGTCGTAGTTATCATACATATTCACTTCATCGATACCGGGCATGGTATTGATGATATCGAGCGTGCTTTGCAGCGCCCCTTTGTCATTTTTAAGCATCGAATGATACAATGCTCCCTCAACGATCGAGCCGATGTTGTTTCCGTTTTGCCTGATGATGGTGTTGAGATATTCTTCGTAAACTGACCGGAAGATGATGCCGAAAAACAAAAACAAAAAAATCGACAACAAGGTTATGATGAAAATTACCCGTCCAAAAATGGAGGACTGGAAATTTGAGTACTTTTTATAAACCCTGCAAATCCAGTTTTTTTGAACTCCGGTTTTATTCCGTTTTGTCATTTCTTTTTTCATTTTCACAAACTCCGGCCGATGTTTTATCATCGACCGGAAATTTGTTTGCAAGATACGGAAATCCTGCCAATTAGTATTTATTTTTAAAATTCTGCTACCATTTTTACAGGATTTCTTTACGATTATGTTAAAAACGACTTCTGGAAGTCTTCCCAGATTTCACTGTTCATCTCCTCGAGAATATGAGGCCGAATTTCTCCCCCTTCCTGCAAGCTGATCAATACAGGTTCATGGGATTGCCTGACCATCGAAACAGCAAGAAAATCCTTGAACCGGCCTACTTCACTTAAAATCCAGCGGACTGCTTCATCTGCCAATAAAAAAGACCCTGTGTCAGCCTTCCATTGTGCGGGTTGCACCGCACACAACCATCCGTCTTTGCAGGGTTCATTGTTGAGCAATTCCGGATGGACTGTTATTGCAGCATTTGTTTCAGCCACTATCCCCGAAAGGGGAGAGAGAATATTGAGGTGCTTATCGCCCTGCTTCATTTCTGCTATTACCCCACCTTTTTTGATTGTTTCACCGGGGCTGACAATCATTTTTACTTCAACATTTCCAATTACCGTTGCAAGAAAATCATTCAACCCGATTTTTGCATTGCCTGATTCTTCAAGGAATGCCCAGGTATGATTTCTGCTGTAATAAATTCCTTTCGGGATGTTTAATATTCTTTTTGTAAGTGAATCGAATGCCCGCGTAACTTCCATTACAATTTTACTTTTCTTATTGATCACAAACCAGAAAGGGATGAGCATTGCAAGGAAAGCGATGATGATCAGGTATTCCACGCCTTTGGTTTCGAATAAGCCACTGTATATTATTGCATTCATTTTATTTTGTTTTTTAATTAGTTTAAAAATTTGATTGTTTTAATGATTGTCTTTTGCCCATTCAGGGGATTCCCTTAAAACCGGCATACGGTTGATCACCCATCTGAATATCCATATCTCGGTAAAGATTACGGTGAGGGTAACCACAATTTCCATCCAGGTAGGATAATACTGTGTTGCTGCATCCCATCTGAAACCAATTACCGTAACATTGAGCCTGTTGAGAATTATGCCAAGAATGGTGGCAATTGAGGCTATTTTTACGGCAAGGACATTATTTCGTTTATACCCTAAAACAAAGAGCAGCATGGGTACAAAAACAAATCCTATAATTTCGGTGAGATACCAGTACCCCATTGGGGTATTGAGGAGGTTATAGTGTTGGCCATGAACAAAAATAAGCACCTGCAGAAAGAAATATGCAAACATGGTTGCTGCACAAATTTTTGATAATCCGATAACAATCTTTTTATGAGCGTGGTGATTTTTATCGCTGATTTGATCAAAAAACACTTTGTGGCTGATCGACCCCTCGAATATTACCATGGAGAGCCCTGCAAAAATACTGGACACAAAAAACATCACAGGAATAAACTCCGAATACCAGAGCGGATGGATTTTTTCTTTGGCCATCAGGTAGAGTGCCCCCAGCCCTGATTGGTGCAGGGTTGACAGCGTGATACCGAAAATTACAGCGGCAAGCGTCATCCCCGAAAGGATTTTACGGGCACGGCGGGCGCCCAGCCATTCGGCAATAGCCGGCGAAAATTCGATGAGCTGGGCTATCATATAGAGCAGGAAATGCCAGGCCACCAGAAAAAGCACAGAACTGGTTCCGAAATTGTTTCCTATAATTGGATTGATAACATTCCATGGCCTGCCCAGATCGAGCAGTAAGGCTCCGGCATAAAACACGTAGGCAAGAAACCCGTTGAGCACTGTAACCCTCACAATGGATTTGTATTTGTGCATATTAAGGATGTAAACCATAAAGGTGATTACGTATGCACCACCGGCAAATGCTACACCGGTAACCACATCGAATCCAATCCACAATCCCCATGGTACTTCTTGAGTAAGATTGGTTACGGTGCCAATTCCTTTCCAAAACCTGATGACAATAATCACCAACCCTACCAGTATAACGGGGACTGAGATAATATTAAAAGGTGTGAGAATTTTACCCTTTGGCTTGAATTCGGCAAGTAAAAATTTCCAGATTTTTTTACTCCCTTTCTCTTTTTCAATTGGATAAGTGGCAGTGCTATTCATCTTCATCTATGTTTTTGGTGTGATTGTTTTTTGTTGCTTCATGTATTCCTAACAGCAATGTTGGCCAGAGTACGAAAACAAATGGCACACTGTACAAAAAGCTCTTTGACAAAGCGGGGTAGGAACTTTTTTGAATATTGGTTCTAAATCCCAATTCTTCAAAAGGAACACTGGCCAGGTAAAGAAATCCGGTACCTCCGGCTTCATTTTCGCCATAAATATAATCGTTGTACAATTCGGGAGATTCCACAATTCTTTTACGGGCATCTCTGAGAAGTTCACTGCGTTTCCCATAGAGAATTGCTTCTGCCGGGCAGTTTTCGACACAGGCAGGAATAAGTCCTTGCTGCGTCCGCTGGTAGCACATATCACATTTTACAATTTTCGGGTTGGGGCTGTGGAACTCGAATTTTGGTGCATCGAAAGGGCAGGATATCATACAATATCTGCATCCCATACATTTGTCGGCTCGCCAAATGACCGGCCCTTCAGGTGTTTTGTACATGGCTTGTGTAAGGCATGCTGAAACGCAGGCAGGTTCAAGACAATGCATACATTGGTGTTTGATTGTTATTTCACCTTTTGATGTATTGAATGCATTTACTACAGTCCGCCGATTTTCATTGGTAAGACGCATTATATCTGCCTCAATACTTTCAGAAGGTTCTGGCAGGTTGTGAGCTTCGGCACAGGCGTACTCGCACGACTGGCATCCAACACACCTGGTAGAATCGTAAAGGATTGCAAAAACGTCAGTGCTTTCTTCGTTTTTTGATGCAGCACTAATTTGATCACCCAGGGCTAATGAAACGCCTGTGGCGCCAATTGCCCTGAAAAAGTTTCTCCGGTCTATCTTCATAACTACATTTTTTTTGTTATTGACAGCGATTATATCACTCAGTTAATGCCGCAATTGTCCATAAAATCTTTTTGAAAATCTTCCCATACTTTGGGCCCCATCTCCTGAAGCACATTTTTCGTTAATGCACCGCCGTCCTGCATAACAAAATGCACTCCTGCCTGGGTAGTAATATTATTTTTTGCCAAAAGGAAGTTTTTCAATTTTATAAATTCGGCTTTCAGCCACTCCTGATGAGCTTCTGCCATTTTCAGAAACTGGATTTCGCGCAACCAGTTGGATGGTTCGATCATATACAACCAGCCTTCATCATAGGTTGAGGAGTTGATGAGCGTGGGTTCGTTTGCAAGCGATTTGTTTACACCTATGATAGTTCCTGAAACCGGTGAATACACATTAAGCTGTTTCCCATCCTGAATCAATGAAAGCAGTTGTTCGTTTTTCTTAATTTTTTCGCCCTGTTTTTTCATTTTTACACGGGTGTAATTTCCGGTAATATGCTGCAGAAAATCGTCTATTCCAACCCTGACACTGCCGTTTTTTTCCATAAAGGCCCAGGTATGCGTACGGTCGAAATACAGTCCGTTTGGAAATGAAAGCTCACTTTCGTTAATCAGTTTTCCAGTTCCATGATCCGCTTTTTGTAAAATCTTTTTCCTGTAACTATTAATCACAAAGCCTGCAACAAATACTGCGATAACTATGAATAAGAAAATAATGAGGAACATAAATACAGAAGCATAGTTGTTTTGAGACTCAGGGAAAATGTATGGTTTATTGAGTTTTTCGAGTATCGATTGCTTTTCAGCACCCACTAGTGTGCTGTAGCCATAAGGTTCAAGTGTTTTTTGTCCATCGGTAACCACCCATTTTAAAAATGAGGCTTCTCCAGTATTTACCCGGGCACTGTTGCCGGCAGCATAAATATTACCTACAAGCGATTTGGGATATTTTCCAATCCATACTCCTCTTGCAAAATCGTTGAGATTACCATAAATGTCTTCGAAGTGTTCTATCTTTCCGCTATTGTTTCTGTCGATGGGAACCAGGCTGATGTTGCTCAAAATCTCTCCACTCAACGGATCAGTAATATCTGAGAGTTTACAAAAACCCAGAGCATAAATGTCGTTTTGAATGGCGGCAGCAAGCTGGCTGCCATCTTTTAACGGGATATTTGAAAAACCATTTTTTGTTGTTCGCATGAATTCTGAAAGGGCTTCCATTGCTGATTCCTCAGTCGAAAAGTATCTGTTAATTTTATAACCTGAGCCCTTTTCATCCAGGATATTCCAGTATGATTCATGATTTTCAGTAAAAATTTCTGTAAACTTCACAGCCGGAATGCCTGAAATCCTGAGCCTTTCAATGAAAGGATTGTTGCTGTTAATCACCGGAACAAATACATTACGGCCAATCACAACCCTCCAGGATGATTCATCTGTGAACCTCTTAATGCACGACTCCGACACGAGGGCTACATGCTCACCATCTCTCATTTCGTAAGCCATATCATCCGGTTCTACTACCTGAATTTCGAAGGCTGTTGAATTACCAAAACCCTCTGTCCATTCCTTTGTAAGTTGGTAAAGATCAGGCGAACAGATAATTTTTACGGGATTGTCCATGTCGTTTGTACCATTTTCTGCCAAAACCTTTCCAGTGTCAGCAGCTATGAAAACGATCAGTAAACCAGCGATAAATAAAATTAATTTTTTCATGATTTTTGTATTTGCGTTTTTAAATAAAGAACTTTTATCTTGTTGAAATTTTATATGAAAAAGCAATAGTCAACTTTGATACCAAAACTTCAAAACGCATATATGTAATTAATTATCAGTCATTTAATTTGTTTCTGAAAAATAGAATTGAAAAATGAATGTGTTGAGTTTATAAACACCCAATAGGATTAAAACCGTAATCCCCTTTATTGGCAACGCTTTAAGCGTGGTGTAATGATTCTCAACACCTGTTGCATAAATCAACACCCCAACAACTGATTTTTATAAACTCCTCAAAATCTGGAAAAAAATTATTTTTTAATCAATAACCAAATGCATTGAAAAGCAAACGATTGATAAAAAAATCAGGCATTCAAATAAATATATTTCTACATTTGAAAGAAATACAGATTCGTTGGAATCAGATAATGTTTTGTTCATTAAAATCATGTATGCTTATGAAAACCCTCTTTATTGTTCTTTTAGCCTTCCTAAGTATTCCAAATCCCACACAGGCTCAGTTGATCGATGCATCATGTACACCGATTGTATCACAGGCCGGATATTCTGACACCTCAAAAACCCTGACTTCAATAAGAACTATTTCTCCTTCAGTAGCTCAGGGACATCATCAGTATAAAAAAATTCTTTTTCATGAACATATTCAAAATAAAACGTTTAAGAACTGTGATAATGCCCTGGGACATGGTTCCGACCCTGCTGTGCATAAAGAATCAGGGCAAAAGGATGTGACAATCCCGGTAAGGACTTTTGAAGGAAATAAAAATCCAATCAACGGCTCCAGCTACCTTCAGGATTGGGTGTATCCGCCGGATGCAAATGGAGATATTGGACCCAATCATTATGTGCAGATGTGCAATACCATTTTCGAAATTTTCAACCGGGAAGGAAATTCCCTTTTCGGCCCTGCCGATAGTTCACCAATTTGGGATGGATTAGATGGCAATTGGACAGGGACAAATGATGGATATCCAACAAATCAGATGACCTGGGGCGACATGGAAATCAGTCTGGGATCGGCCTCCCAGGCGGGAACCCATAGGTGGGGAGATTATTCTTCAATGAAAATTGACCCTGCCGACCAACAGACTTTTTGGTTTACCAGCCAGCTTGTAAAAAACACTTCAAATGCAGCAAGCTGGGGTACAAGTATTGCCGCCATTGGTTTGCGAAATTATTGCACTGCCACGGGGGGATGCGATGAGTACATTTCGAATGTGGTCAGGGGAATTCAAAATAATATATCGGGCTGTTCGGGCTATGCTGATTACACCAATTTGTCGAGCAACCTTCCACTTAACATGTCCCTGAATGTTACTGTTCACAATGGGCATCCCTATGATCCGGATCAATGTGGTATTTGGGTTGACTGGAACCGTGATGGAGATTTTACTGATACCGGCGAAACAATTGCAGTGAGTGGCAATCCCGGATTAGGGCCATATACTGCAATACTTCAGGCTCCAGCAGGAACTACCACCGGGCCATGTATCATGCGGACAAGGATTATATACACGGGAATCCTCGACCCTTGCGGCACTACACAATATGGAGAAGTGGAAGATTACACGATAAATGTTACTTCAGCAGCTGCTAACACATGGATTGGAAGTGTAAGCCAGTACTGGAACAACCCCGCCAACTGGTCTCTGGGCCATGTTCCTGTTTACACTGAGGATGCTATTATTACAACCACCGGGCAGCACCCGGTAATTTTTAATCTCATTTCCGGTGACTGCAAAAATCTGATCATTCAAAACAATGCAGGCCTGATTTTTTATGATAATGACCTGACAGTTCATGGTGATCTTCAGGTATTTGGACAAATCACGTTCAACAGCGATTATTCCACAATTATTGCCTACAATGATGTGTTTTGGGAAGCAGGGTCTTCAGCTACAATAAATGGCCACGGACAATTTTATGTGTATGCCGATTGGTATTTTAACAGCGGGGCAACTGTTGATTTATCAGGTAGCTGTACATCATTTTTTGCTACTTATTATCCTTCAACAATTTATAATTTTTCGGATAATTGCTTCTTTGGAGATTTGAATTCTTCAAAACCCTACGATAAAGACCTGACAATTGATCAGTCCTCAAACGATATCATTATTACTGGAGACCTGCAGGTGGGGTACAATTCGTCCCTGTCAATGGAATCTTCAAACGACCTTGTTGTGAGAGGCGACCTGACAAATGAAGGGGCTTTTTATCTTCCTAACGGCACTCTTGTTATGCAGGGAATCGATCAACTTATTACAACACAAAACGGGCAGGTTTTCCAAAATCTCACCATCCAAAGTGAAGGCACGGTTTCCTTTTCAGATAATGGATTAAATACATTTTCTATTGGTGGATATCTGTCCATAAATTCCGGCGTACTTGATATCTCCGAGAAAACAGTTGAAATCTATCTGGGTTGGCTGAATACAGTCGGGCCGGATGCCCTGATCGAGGATAACAGTAAGGTTATTTTTAAAGGATTCGGCTATAAAAACTGCTCTGCTGAGGAATTCGACAACTTCGAAATTAACAGTGCATCGGGGGCTGGGGTCGAAATCATGGAAAACAATTTTGTAAGCTGCAACAGTTATAAGCACACTTTTGGAGGGGGAATTTACACATCCGGAAGTGGTGGTGGCTTTACTGCCTACGACCTTGCCGACCCCGGTATTTACGGCCACTTTGCGGCCTACAATGGCGCCATTATTAACCTGTATCAGGATGATGCCAGCTACATCGACCTGAATGGAAGTTTAGTTATTGAAGGAGGTGAAATATACGTTCATGGCGGGCTTGGCGATTGTTATTGGCCTTACCAGGGAAACGGAAGTTTGTTTATGACTGAGGGAATCCTGGACTTTATGGATGCCGGCATCTATTTGTACAATTCACCATCGTTCACCCTTTCAACTGCAATTTATGGCGGAACTATCCGGACGGCAGGAAATTTTCTTGGCTATCGCGATGATTTTAACCCAACCGGAGGAACGGTTGAACTTTACGGAAATGCAGACGTGTATTGTAGTTTAAATGCTGGCAGCAACTTTTACGATCTCAACATCAACAAATTTGCCAATAAGGAGCTAAATAAATCTCATCAAAAAAAACTGATGGAATATCGCGATGGAAAGAAAAAGCCCATCGAAAAAAATAACCAGATTACAATGGAAGGTGACTTATGGAGTACGGGTGATTTCATTGTGAATGTGGATAATTTTCAGCCTCAAAATTTAACCCTCGGACTGAGTGGCCCCGGTGATGCTGATGTTTTAATTGCCGGAAATAATTGCGTTCAGGATCTTGTAGTTTCTAAATTTCCACCGACTGAGTCTTTTAGCACAAGGCCGGATGCCGGATTAAAAGAAAATAATCCGGGAAAACCCTCATCCGGAAAAACCGAACTCAATGGCATTGTTACCGCCATTGGCAACGTAAATGTTACCCACGATCTTACCATCGATAATGGTAGCTTTGATGTTTCGCAATACGTGGTCTCCGTTGCAAATGATGTAAATATAAATTATGGCACTTTAATCATGAACCACACCAATAGCAGGCTTGAATGCCATGTTATAAATTGGTTTGAAGAATCGATGGATGACATAACTGAAGGTGAAATCCATTGTTACGACTGGCATTTTTATGAAGGTACACTTGCGCAGCTTGGGCCGGGAAATACAGCTTTTGTGTCAGGATTACCATTACAGTTTGAAGAAAATGCTTCGTTTGGAAATCTGGAATTGGGGAACAGTGGGAGTTCTATAATCCTGGATGATAGTCGTGGCCAACGGCTTGTAACGTCGGGATATTTTAGGCAACAAGCAGGCACTTATATTTTTGCTATGCCTATCCATGTGGGAACAGATTTTATAATTGAGGAGCCTGCCACATTTCATCTTACAAATCTGGGAGATATTTTGGTTGAGTATAGCCTGATTTTGAATGGTCTGCTTGAGAATAACAATGCTTTTATCCAGGTTCATGGCAATTTTGATTTTCCTGCGGGCGGGCAACTTGTGAATAACGGGACAATTTTGTTCGACCGGCCACTGGGCTCGTATTTTGAATTGTATGGAAATCTGACCATGTCCGAACCGGATGCTGTGCTTTCATTTCTCCATCATGGAATTGATTTCAAGCCCACGTTTACTGAGAATATTACTGACGGAACTATTCGCGTTGGTTCAACCGTTGTAGCCTCAAACGTGGGAACATTTACTCCCCAGGGTGGAATACTGGAGCTTTTATATCACTTTGAGCCCGGATTTCCTGATTCCCCTTACCTTTTCTTTAGTAGTGGCAACTTTATTCATAACCTTTTAGTCAATGCTCAAACAACTGATTACATGTTTCAAACGGATGTTAAGATTAAGGGGGACCTGACCATAAATTCAGGGCAGTTGTGGGCACATTTAGGGAATATTGATATTGAGGGCAACTGGACAAATAATTTGCAGAATTCATTTCATCATGGATACAGATTGGTGAGTTTTACCGGAACAGGGCCTTCCACAATCACTACCGATGAAAATTTTTACAATGTAACCATGAATAAAACTGGAGCCGCCACTGAGGATGTTGTGATTGGCAGCGGTAAAACTGTCCAGATCGAAAACAACCTGCACATAACTGCAGGAACAATGGAAATCAATTCGTCAGCATTGCTTGATATTGGCCATAATCTGACACTGAGCAATGGGGCCGGCCTCAATGCTGGTGGCGAAGATGTTAATGTAATTGTGAAAATTGGTGGAAACTGGACGGATAACAATACATCAGCTACTTCCACAAAGGGATTTTTTGCAGGAACGTCATCAGTTGTTTTCGACGGAACTGTTGACCAGGAGGTCATTTCGGGTGGAACAAGCGAAACATTTTACAATCTTGAAATCGATAAACCTTCCGGCAATTTCACACCATCAACCAACCTGAATGTTTTGCAAGATCTTTTGGTATCCAATGGCCTATTTTATAATGTGGCCGACCGTTCTCATCAACTTTATCGTAACCTTTCCATCCAGCCGGGAGGCCAGTTTTTGCCTTACGGAACTTTTACTTTTGCCGGAGGTGAAGCCGCCATATTCCAGGATTCAGGATTGGCAACATCCTTTTTTGAAAATGTAATTGTAAATAAGGAAAGCGAATTGACTCTTTTGAACGCAATGACGCTCATGAATGGTGGCGACATAATTATTCAACAAGGTACGATGTATTTCAACGGAACCACTTTGGCTGTATCGGGAGATGTTGGCGTTGAAGATGGCGGCAAATTGGCAATGGATGCAGGATCAGTTCTAAAAACTGGTTCCGGGCAAGTACTTGATATTGCCAGCGGTGGATTACTCGAAAGCATCGGCTCTACCGGCGAACCCTGTGTCATCAGCCATTTCGATGGTGGATTTTACGAATTTAATATTAATGAAGGAGGAAGCATCAGCACCGAAAACACCATTTTTGAATACGCAGGCCAGCGCTATGGGGTAAACATTTTACCCGGGGCATTTGTCGATCCTGTGCACAGTTTTCATGGCTGCACTTTCCGAAACGGCGATCCCGGAGTTCAGGATGCCGCCCTGATCAGCTTTGAAAACGATCAGGATATCACGGTGAATAATGCTGTTTTTGTATCGGCAAACACGCCTTTCAACGCCAGCAAGGAAAACGAGCAAGGGCATGTAACTTTTGTAAATGCCACCGGCGATCTGGCCGGTGAAGCTTATGAAAATGATCCTTCGGGTCTTATCGACTGGATAGGCGGTAACACCACCCAAAGCATTATGCTGCCGCAGGGCTGGAGTGGTCTTTCGGCCTATGTGCTTCCTGACCCCACGGATATCGAAATGATTTTTAGTCCGGTGGTCAGCGAATTGATTTTGCTCCAGAATAATGCAGGCATGTATTATCCGGCACAGTCGATCAACACCATCGGATCGTGGCCATCGCAAGCGGCTTTTAAGGCAAAAATGCTCAACGAAACCTTGCTTGAAATTCCGGGAAGTTTTGAGCCGGATCAAAGTTTCCAGATTTCGCAGGGCTGGAATATTGTTCCCATAATTGCCAATGCCCCGGTAGATGCAGAAACTTTGTTTGCGTCAGTCAACCTCACCGTGGCGAAGGAGGTAGCCGGTTTCGGGATTTTATGGCCAGAGTATGGCATCAATACCTTGGGTGATCTTTTCCCGGGAAAGGCATATTATGCCCTTGCCGCTTCTGCCGGAACAATTGATTTTCCGGCTTATGCCAAAAGCGATTTCAGACCTATTGATGTTAAAAATGATATGCCAAAGAGTCCATGGAATGAGATCAGTGTGGGTGCATCCTCACACTTGATTGCATTTACAGGCAGTGCAATCGAAAACCTTTTGAAGGGAGATATTGTGGGTATCTTTTCACAAAATGGGATTTGTTTTGGTGTGATGGAAATATCCCCTGACAATCCGAATTCAGTGTTGGTTGCCTTTGCCGATGATCCTCTTACTTCAGCCGACGATGGATTTGTAAGTGGTGATCCGTTCCGGTTTCAACTTTTCCGTTCAGAGACCAATGAAAATTTCGACCTTGAACCCATCTATGATCAATCCCTGCCCAATACCGGCAGTTTCCAAAACGAGGGTTTATCTTCCATCATCCAATTAAAATTATCCTCCACAGGCATGAGCGTAAATTTCTTTTCAGAAATACTGATTTATCCCAACCCAGGCACCGGTGGGTTTTGGGTTGAAGGAATCCATGAATTTTCAACAATTGAAGTTAGTAATGCATTGGGAGAACACCTGGTAATTCTTCCTGTCAAATCTCAAAACCGGGTCAGGCTTGATCTTTCAGATTTTGAGGCCGGGATTTATCAGCTGAAATTGTTCGGTAAAAAAGGAATGATTGTGAAGAAAGTGGTGAAAAGGTAAAATAAATTAGTAGTCAGAAATTTTAAAAATATGAAAACAATCAATCATCTCATCATGATTCAACACCCACACCACGCAATGCTTCTATTCCAGATTCTGTGCAATAAGGAAGATAAGTTGAAAATATCCCTTTCAAATAGATGGGTTTCATTTTTTCGTAAGACTCATCATGATCGTAAATTTCGAGATTAATGAGCCACGAAGTC
>JAIOZV010000090.1 GCA_021740425.1 Bacteroidales bacterium
GAATGCTTGGTGCTGATCTCCCTCTGGTTCCTGTTTGCGATCTCGCATTTCATGGCGGTGAACGAATGCTTGTGGCAGCAACCTACGGACGATCGATGTACAAAGTGTACCTCAACGATTTTGTATCCCTGCCTGAAAAAAGTGAACCCCTTGAAGTTTTGAATGTATTTCCTAACCCTGCCCAAAAAGTGGTAACCATCAAAAATCCATTCAGTGAAGCCAAATCTCTCGATTTTGAAATCTTGGATATAACAGGCAAAGTATTGCAAAGAGGAGATTTTTCGGGGGATGAGGTGAATATTGAGATTCACGATTTTCTGCCAGGCAGCTACTTGATTTTGGTTTCTGACGGGCAACGCAAGGCAAGCGGAAAATTCATCAGAAAAAATTAATACCGGAAAAGCAGAAAACCCTGGCAGCTACTGAGGGGAAATCAACTTTGTAATTTCGATAAAACCTGCCAAGTCCAACTGTTCCGGCCTTTTTGAAAATATCTCCAAAGTTGTATCCGTATTTTCCGGGAGCATACTTTTTAGGGAATTGCGCAGGGTTTTGCGCCGTTGGTTAAACCCCGTTTTCACAACCTTCACAAAGCGTTGTTCATCACAATCCAGGTTAAAATTTTCTTTCCGGGTGAGCCTGATTACAGCCGATTTTACTTTTGGAGGAGGATGAAATACATTTTCACTTACGGTGAATAAATATTTTATATCGTAAAAGGCTCCAAGTATTACACTCAAAATGCCATAAGTTTTATTGCCCGGAGGTGAGGCGAGCCGCTCAGCCACTTCCTTCTGGATCATGCCAACAGCTTCAGGAATCAAATGCCTGTTTTCGATAATTCTAAAAAATATCTGGCTTGAAATATTGTATGGAAAATTTCCAATAATCGAAAACTGATCTTTAAACAGACCTGAAATATCCGATTTTAAAAAATCTGCATGAATGATCCGGTTTTCAAGTTCAGGATAGATTTCCCGGAGATATTCAACAGATTCACCATCAATCTCAATTAACATTAAATGATCTACGTCTTTTATAAGATATTTTGTGAGCACACCGGTTCCCGGTCCAATTTCCAAAACCTTTTCTTTTCGCAGGAGGCTGCCCACAATTTTCCCTGCTATGTTTTCATCAGTCAGAAAATGCTGGCCTAATCGTTTTTTGGGGGTTACACTCATGGAGAGATTGAGTTATTCGCTATTGGTTATTTATTAATTGTTATTACTGGTTGCTGGTGCCTTGTTGCTGGTGCCTTGTTGCTGGTGCCTTGTTGCTGGTGACTGGTTGCTAGTTGCTGGTGACTGGTTGCTGGTTGCTGGTTGATGGTGACTGGTTAACGGAAAACCGTTATTGGGTTAGAAGTTAATGGTTATCCGTTCTTCACTCCACAACTCCATCACTCCACCACTCCAACACTCCACCACTCCCCAACTCCACCACTCCACCACTCCATCACTCCATCACTCCATCACTCCCCCACTCCATTACTCCACCACTCCTTCACTCCCCCACTCGATTACTCCACCACTCCACCTATCCATCAACTCAGCACGCTCCTTAATTCAGCTCATCACCTCTAAGTTCACGAAACCTTTTGCGGGCATCAACCACAAACAAGCTGCCCGGATAATCGAGCATAAGTTGCTGATAAAGCAGCATGGCCTGATTTGTATTTTTAAAATAGTAATCAAACAATTCAGCACGTTTCATCAAGGCATTGTCAGCCAAAATATCATCAGGATACATTTCTGTAACTTTCGCAAACAGGCTGTCGGCCACTTCAAATTTACCCTTCTCAAGCATAATCTCAGCTTTTCGATACAACACCTCATCATGCAATGGATGCCACAATGCGACCATTTGCACCGAATCGAGGGTTCCGAGAGCCTCATCCAGATTGTTCCTGTAAATGAGCAAATCGGCATGGGCAAAATACCTAAGTGCAGTATATGAACTATCCAAATCAATATTGTCGCTAATAAGCAACGACAAATCCATGGCATCGTTGGCAATGAGCTTTGAGGTTGCAGCCTTCAAAACATCAAGCTGGGTTTTCGACCAGCCGAACTCACCGATGTAATAGGATAGTTTTGCGTTTTTAAATTTGGCCATAAAACCAATGGGATCATTTTTAAAATCGTAATCAACTTGCGAATACAGCAGAGTAGCATCCCATTGTTCACCTGAAAAAAGCAAAACATCGGCCAATTCAATTTTACATTCAGCTAAAAGTTGTTTGGGTACTGCAGGCATATCCAGGGCTTTTCTGAGCAATGTGATGGATTCATCAATTTTATCCAGATAAAAAGCCTGGAGGTGTGCGAGATATTTCATGATGGGCACAGTATTCGAGTTTTCGCCAAATTCGGCAAGTGCTCCATGATACTCCGTTTCCAGCGCGTAAAGATCTTCGCGGGTGTAATCGAAACGGCTTGTAACTTTAAGATACCTTGTGTTGAGCAAACCTATTCTTGCATCGAGGTAAAATACGTTGTCGTTTCCTTTTTTTATTACATAATCGTAAGCATCAATGGCCTCATCAAAAGCCTGATTCGAAAGGCAAACGTTGGCAAGGTCGAGTATTCTTGAACCCTCTTCACCAAATCTGCGGTCGAGCGATTTACTTTGCAGCAGTGCCATTTCGAAATCCTTTTGCTGAATCGAATACCAGATCAGCATCTCTGAATAATACACTTTGTCGGGCGATTTTTGCACCCTGCGCAAAAGTTCTGTTCTTATGGCCTCACCCACAATTCCTTCGTCATCATCGGCCAGTGAGGATTGCAGCCGGCCTCTGATGTACTCGTTCCTTGTTAAATCAGATTCCAGCAAATTAAGATACTCATTCACCATGTCAGGATAATTTTCCAGTCTTTGGTATATACCTGCCAGTTCAAGATTAAATTGATAGTCAACTATAAGTTTTCGACCCCTGAGGTAGGTCTGAATGGCGTAATCTGTTTGCCCCCGGCTGGTATAAGCACCGGCTAGGTCGTTGATTTGCCCACGATCCGCACTTAACTTTTCGAGTGCTTCGTCAAAGAGCTTTGTTGCCTTTTGCTGATTTCCCTCCAACGAATAAATAAAACCTTCGTCAACAATATAGCGCAAGGTCTCCGGATTGGTACGTTGTTCTTTACGGATTACCTTCAGGGCTTTGTCATAATCCTGCAACTCGATGAGGCAATACATATAGTAGGTATAGAAAAATCGGGTGCCTTTTTCACCGAACAACTTTTCGTAAAGTACCAGAGCCTTTTCATATTCCTTATTTTTAAAATATTCCAAAGCAATCTTTTCATCATCCGGTTTTTCAATTTTTGATTTCGCAGTTTCTGCCCTGGGAAAAGCAGGGATTTCCTGCGAAAACGCAGAAGTGATCAAAAAGATTAAGAGGCCGGTTATGTATAATTTTTTATGTTTCATCAAATGAGCTTTTAGCGCAATTTAAACCATCAAATCATTACAAATATTATATTTTGGAGAAAATTTGCAGATTAAAAAATATTAAAAACCCTGTCAAACTATTGTTTATCTGACAGGGTATGCATATTTATCAGCTTTCAAAAATTAATCAATAATTTCAAAACCAGTGTAGGGAACAAGCGATTTTGGAACCATTATACCCTGTGGTGATTGATTGTTTTCGAGCAGGGCGGCCACGATACGCGGTAAAGCTAAGGCACTGCCGTTGAGGGTATGCGCCAGAGCGGTTTTTCCTTCTTTATTTTTGTATCTCAATTTCATCCTGTTGGATTGGTAGCTCTCAAAGTTGGAAACGGAACTTACTTCAAGCCAGCGCTCCTGAGCTGCTGAAAACACTTCAAAATCGTAGGTAAGTGCTGAGGTAAAACTCAGATCACCTCCGCACAAACGAAGTATGCGGAATGGGAGCTCAAGTTTGCGCAGCAGCGAGGCCACATATTCACGCATTTCTTCAAGCGCAAGGTATGAGTCCCCGGGTGTTCTTACCTGTACAATTTCCACTTTATCAAATTGGTGCAAGCGATTCAACCCGCGCACGTGGGCACCCCATGAACCGGCCTCACGACGAAAGCAATTCGAGTAGGCTACATTTTTCAATGGCAATTCATCCTCCTTCAAAATTACATCGCGATAAATATTGGTTACCGGAACTTCTGCCGTGGGGATCAAATAGAGTTTATCCTCGGGAGCATGATACATTTGTCCGTCTTTGTCGGGCAATTGGCCGGTTCCATAAGCTGAAGCTTCGTTTACAAGAAGTGGAGGCTGAATTTCGTGGTATCCGGCGGCAATACCTTCATCCAGGAAAAAGTTGATCAATGCCCGCTGCAGTCGTGCGCCTTTTCCTTTATAAACCGGAAAACCGGCACCTGTAATTTTGTTGCCCAACTCAAAGTCGATGATGTCGTACTTTTTGATCAAATCCCAATGGGGCAGTGCATCATTATCCTTTTCAGGGATTTTGCCTTCGGAGGAGACGATCTCATTATCTTCTGCATTTTTTCCTGATGGAACGCTCGGATGGGGGATATTTGGCAGGAGGACAAGCACTGCGTTAAGCCTTTCAACAATTTGCTCAAGCTCGGTGCTCATTTCCCTGGATTGCAATTTGAGTTGTGCAGACTTTTCTTTCATTTTGTCGGCATCATCGGCTTTGCCGGATTTGTAAAGCTGCCCTATACTTTGTGCCATCTGATTGGCCTCAGCCAGGGTTTCATCAAGCCTGGTTTGCAATTCGCGTCTTTTTTCATCAAAAGCAATAATGTCGTTCACCAATGCTGTTGCATCAATATTTTTGATTTTCAGGCGCTCGATCACTTCGCCCGGATTTTGACGGATGGTATTAATTTGTAACATTTTGGTGGGTGAATTTTGATAAATAAAAAAATCTCCTGCTTTTTATTAAAACAGGAGATTTGTATCGTCCAATTTGAATTTCATTAATTTACTGCAGGATTTTCTTCGGCAACCGGAACTATATTTACAAATGATTTGTTGTTTTTTCTTCTTTTAAATTCCACAATACCATCGCTTAGTGCAAACAATGTGTGGTCTTTACCTAAGCCAACATTTAATCCCGGGTTGTGTGCTGTTCCGCGCTGTCTAACAAGAATATTTCCGGCTTTAGCAACCTGTCCGCCATAAATTTTTACACCAAGGCGTTTACTTTGTGATTCGCGGCCGTTGTTCGAACTACCCGCACCTTTTTTATGTGCCATAATATTAAATTTTTAATGTTTTTAAAAAAACAGGCTTAAACAGTGATGCCCTCAATTTTAATCTTACTGAATTGCTGACGATGACCATTTTCGGTTTGGAAACCTTTTCTGCGTTTTTTTCTGAAAACGATTACTTTGTCGCCTTTAACATGAGAAAGAATGGTTCCCGATACTTTTGCATTTTCAACAAAGGGCTTACCAATGTTCACTACATCACCATCTTCGATCAACATTACTTTTTCGAAATCAATATTGTCACCTTCACTTCCGTTGAGGCGGTGTACAAAGATTTCATTATCTTTCTCAACTTTAAACTGTTGTCCTGCTATATCAACTATTGCGTACATTTCTATATTTCTTTTGATAAATCTATTCTGAAAAAAGGAGTGCAAAAGTATAAATAATTTTAAACTAACAAATTGTTTTAAAGCTTTTTTTAAAATAATATCCAAAGTCAGACTGGATTTTAATGCCTTGATCCCAACAATAAAGGCAATTAACATCAGCAAAGCAAATCTTAGTTTTTTTTACGATCGTATAAAAATAATTTCAAGCCAGGGTTTTAACGGATAAGCCTCGTTCGTTTGTTCACCAATAACATCCCGGCCAAAATTAAACCCGAAAACAGGTAGGCTGGAAGCGGAAACCTCTCCCCATCGAACAAACCCCACACCAAGGCCAAAACAGGAACAAAATAGGTAACCGATGATGCAAAAACCGCATTGGTAGTTTGCACCAGTTTATTGTAAATTACAATTGCAACTGCTGAAGCAAAGAAACCAAGCAAAGCTACGTAAAGAAATGCATGCAGCCCGTTTTCGTGCTCAATGAGCTTGGTGGTAAAATCTGTAAAAAAGAACAGGACAATCCCAACGGGTATTCCTATGAAGAAAAATCCAACGGAAGCAATTGAAATTGGAGGAACATCATTCAAAAAATACTTTATCATATTCGATTGAATGGCATAGAGCATTGTGGCAATGACAATCAGCACTGCATACAAAAAATTGATTTGCAGGGATCCGCTATTGGTTGCGTAAATCAAACCAATCGCGCCCAACAAGCCCATAAGTACACCGGTAACATTGGTCCATCTGAGTTTTTGTTTAAAAAACAAAAATCCGGCAAGCATTGTAAATAAGGGCGTAAGCGAATTGAGTATTCCGGCAGTTGAACTGTTGATGTGTGTTTGAGCCAGAGCAAAAAGGAATGCAGGAATTCCCGTTCCAATTACTCCAATGATAAGAATATGTTTGAGATTCTTCTTTGAGATTCTAAAAATGCGTTTTAAAGCAAATGGCAGCAATACCAAAAATGACACAAATATCCTGATTCCTCCCACCTCCACACTAGTGTAAACCTCAAGTCCCCGCTTGATAAGAATAAATGACGTTCCCCAGATCAATACCAGAAAAAACAACATGATCCATCCAATATATGTGGAGGACAGAATTCGGGTAATCAAATGTTTTTGCATGAAATAGAATTTCTCAATTAGCTTTGGAATATTAAGTTGCAAATAAACTCATTTGAGCCAATACAATTCAGAAATTTTTCCTTGCCAGCCAGGATTTCTCCCAAGGACAGATAACTTGCAATTTTTCGATTCCTTAAGATTTTGGGGAAACAAAGAATATCTCAATTACATTGGTTTAAAACCAATGTAATTGAGATCAATAACTTGAATGATAGAACTCATTTTATGCTAAGTAAAAAAATGTAAAAAAAAATGTAAAAATATCAGGATTGTTTTATTTTTGCAATGCAAGTAATAAAACAAATAATGTATGGGGAAACTCTTACTTTTTAATTATCAACCAATTAAGTTTTTTTTCTCAACAGGTTCAGGAGTTTCAACATTCCATGAGGTATTGAAATACGCCCAAAGTAAGCCTTCCCGACACACAAATTACTTGATTCTCCTTAAAAGAATACTACAATGAGCATTTTAGCCGGCCTCAACACCTGATCTGATTTAAAGATTCATCAAACATCAATAATTAACTTTTTTACGAACTAAATCCATGATTATGAATAAAAAAAGAAAATTTAACTTGGTACCTCCGTAACCAAAAAAAAATTAAAGAGAGCACGATTTTTAAGTGAAACAATTTTAAAATTAACAAATCACATTTGATTATTTACTAACTAAAAACAATTTCTTATGAAGCAAATTACAAGTTTATGGCTTTTGATGATCTTTTTTGCATCAACAGCATTATTTGCACAAACTGCAGGTAAAACTGCATTGGAGCAATTTAAAACGGAGCAGGTGCAAAACCAGGCTACCTCCATTGATGTAGATGTTGAGCGTTTTATTAACAATGAAATGGTACCTCGCAAAGGTATGAACAGCCCTGACGAAATATGGGATGTTCTTTATACGTTCAGTGCACAAGCAGCATCATGTCAGGCGGTTGCTACCGATGGGTCAAATTTTTATATGACTTATTGGAATGGTGCCGGTTTGTTTGACAAATTTGATATGGATGGTAATTACATTGAATCGTTTACCATTGCAGCAGCTAATGCTATCAGGGATTTCGCTTATGATGGCACCTATTTTTATGGCGCCCCCAGTGGAGGTATGTCGATAGCTGTTTTAGACCTCGCCAACCAATCATTGGTATCTACCATTACCATTTCGGGATCAGCTGGAGTTACCGGTTCGCGTCACTTATCGTACGACCCAGGTCTTAACAATGGAAACGGTGGTTTCTGGCTTGGACAATGGAGCGAATTAGCTGCAATTGACATGTCGGGTAACGCCCTTATCACTAACTCTCAAACACCCGCTGTAGCAAGCTGTTATGGCTCTGCTTACGACAATTATTCAAGCCCCGGCTCTCCCAAGCTTTGGCTTTTTACCCAAAATGCAGGTGCCAGTGCCAACGACCTGGTAATGTTGGAAGAATTTGACATCAACTCACTTACATTTACAGGTACCACATTGGATTTGTTTACCATTAGTGGAGAAATCCCGGGATATATTCCAGGAACTACTGCTAGTCAAACCATTGCAGGTGGTGTTGATTCCTATGTTGATGCAAACAACAAATTTGTACTTGCAGTTAACATTCAGCAATCACCAAACCTCGTAGTCGGTTTAGAACTTGCAGATGCAGGTCCCGCAGCGACTAATGATATGGGTATTGGCAACATCGTTTCTCCTGTTTCAGGTTATGACCTTGGCAATGCAGAATCAGTAACTATCACCATTAAAAACCTTGGTACTGCTTCTCAGTCAAACATTCCTTACGAAATTACATGGGATGGACCAACAGGTGCAGGAACTATTAGTGGAACTTATACAGGCTCGATTGCCGGTGGTGAAACCGTTGAAGTTGAAGCAGGAACTGCTGATTTATCAGAATTTGGTGAATACAACTTTGAAGCTTGTACAATGCTTGCAGGTGATGAAAATGCTGGCAACGATTGCAAAACCAAAACTGTATCCAATTTGGCTGCTCCAACATTGGTTTATCCAATGTCGGCAGACAGATGGACAGGTACTACCGATGGCACAGCAATCACCCAAACGAGCCTTGTTAAAGGTGCAAACACTGAAGATGGCTGGTTTGTTTTTGATGTTACAAGCATTCCTGCTGGCGCTACCATTACAAGCGTAATTTTCCACGGATATGTTTACGAAACCAATTATCCATATTGGAGCTTAACCCCATTAACATTGGATCCATTAACTGCAGATCCTGCAGCTTTGAAAGCTGAGATTCAAGCCAACTCAGGTACAGGTGTTGCTTATGCTTACAACAACGAAGCAAGCTCCTTTGCCCCTGGCTGGCACGATTATACACTTGGTGGAACTGTAAATGCTGATATGACAGCAGCCCTTGCCCAGGGATGGTTTGCCATGGGTATGGACAGCCGGGATAATTCAGCAACCTATTACATTAATTTCGAAGGCTGGAACGAAACCAACGTACCTTACCTCGAAGTTGAATATACAGGCGGCAATCCTCCCACAGCATTTGAAGAAGAAACTTTCGAATCGTATAATGCCGGTGATTACCTGATGCAACAGGCTGTTGCCCAGGGAAAAACTTACTGGTCAACATGGAGCGCTGCTCCGGGAAGTGCTGAAGACCCATTTGTAACAAATGCCCAGGCTTTCGAAGGTTCAAATTCTGTTGTTATCGAAGGAACCAATGATGCTGTTCTTTATTTGAATGATGAAGGCGCTTTTACTGAAGGTGTTTACACCATTGATTTCATGGTTTATATCCCAACAGGAAAACTTGGCTATTTCAATACACTTCAACTATTTAACGGTGGCAGCAGCGAATGGGGTATGCAGGCATACTTCGATGTTAATGGTGCCGGATTAGTTGATGCTGGTGCTGCAGGTGCAGGTACATTTACCTATACCTACGATACCTGGCACAATGTTAAAATTATGGTTGACCTTGATACCGACTACGCAGAAATGTATTTGAATGACGATATGATTGTTAGCTGGCAGTGGAGTACAGGTTCATTTGGAACAGGTACACTCAATGAACTTCATGCCATGAATTTCTATGCATGGAACGTTGGTGGTACTCCGGGTGCATTCTTTGATAATATTTCCATCTCCGAAGGTGGCATTCCGCAAACTTTCGATCCGGTAACTATGTTTGATGCTCAATTTGTAGCTGACCAGGGTGTTGAAGCTACCTGGGTTGATCCTGAAGCAGGCACTTGGGTTGGTTACGATGACGGAGTTAATTACGACGGTCTCGGACTCAATGGCGGTGGTACCTTCTGGGGTGCAATTCGTTGGGAACCTTCTGTTCTTGCACCATTTGACGGTCAATACATCACTGATTTCAAATTCTTCCCCAGATTATTTACTACAGAAGCAGAACTTACATTTATGATTTGGGAAGGTGCTAACGCAGCAAATCTTGTTTACCAACAAGCGCTAAGCAATCTCACATGGGATGAATGGAATATCATTTCATTAGATGCAATGCACATGATTGATGCCTCTGCCGAACTCTGGATCGGCATCAAGGTTGTTCATGTTGATGGTGAATATCCCCTTGGCATGGATGAAGGTCCTGCATATGCCGGTTTTGGTGATATGGTAACCTTCGATGGCATAAGCTGGGAATCAATGGCTACTGTTTATTCCATCGACAATAATTTCAACCTTAAGGCTTTGATTGTTGAAGAAACTGATGGCGTTGTAGGTAAAAAACAAGTTCTTGCTCAGCAAACTGTTACTCCTTCAGGTGAAATTGCAAAAGGGAACCTTAAAGCTACAAGCAATGCAGTTGATGCAACCAGAGGATTTGAAGGCGTAAATATCTACAGAGATAATGTGCTTGTAAATGCAACACCAGTTGCTCCCGGCGTTGGGGCTTACACAGATGCTTATTTCGTAGGTGGAACATACACTTATACTGCAAAAGCAGTTTATACAGAAGGAATGTCAGATGCAACACCAGGTGTTCAAGTAACCATTCCAACAAGTGGTGCTCCTGCAATTGAAGTTGATCCAACTTCACTGTCAGAGGTGCATGTTGTGAATAACACACAAACAGAACAAACACTTACCATTACCAATACAGGCACAGAAACTTTAGATTGGTCGATTGAAGTTGACCTTGGAACAGGAGCTACCTCAAATGTAACTCCTATTGATCCTGAGGTATATGCTCAACTTCTTGCCGAAAGACAAGCTTCTGAAGGCGTTGAGCCATCAAGCACAGGTCTTGCAAAATACAGCTCTTATGTTGCTCCGGGCAATGAAACCATCATTCCAAACCTTTCAAAGGTTCTGGGTCGTGATATGGTTTATGCTTTCAATTCCTATGACCCATCAGGTGCCATGGTTGATGGCCCGATTACATTCGACCTTGATACTCCAGGCACTATGACTCAATTGGCAGCTACTTCAGCCGCTGACTTCTGTCCGGCAGGTTGCTGGGCTGATGGCGTATGGTATGCCGGCCAGTATGGTGGTGGTCTGTATTCGGTTGATGAAACAACTGGTGATATGACCTTTATTGGCGCATCTCCTGATTGCAGCGGTTTGGCATGGGATGGTTCTACACTATACGGAGCCTCAATTACTACGCTTTACACTATTGATCCTGCCTCTGGTGCCGGAACAGTTGTTGGAGCTATGGGTAATCCCAGTGGCCTGATGATTGCCATTGCATGTGATGCAGCCGGTGAAATTTACGGCTTTGATATCGGTGATGATACTTTCTACAGCATCGACAAAGCAACAGGTGCTGCTACTGCAGTCGGCCCAATGGGACCAAACTTCAACTACGCACAGGATATGGCTTTTGATAAAGCTACAGACATTTGTTATATTGCAGGCTATACTACTGCTGGTGAACTTTACACTGTTGATGTAGCAACTGGCGCTGCAACCTACGTAGGTGCTTTTTCCGGTGGTTCTGAAATTACAGCATTGGCAATTCCTACGGAAGGCGTAGTTTATACAAACGACCTCGCTGTTTCATCCATCGTTTCACCGGTTACCGGTGTTGAACTCGGCAATGC
This sequence comes from Bacteroidales bacterium, assembly GCA_021740425.1. Classification (GTDB taxonomy): domain Bacteria; phylum Bacteroidota; class Bacteroidia; order Bacteroidales; family 4484-276; genus SABY01. The sequence goes on from JAIOZV010000090.1 coordinate 11,727, forward strand.
TGAAGATGTTATCATTAAAATTAAAAATAATGGTACTGCCTCACAAAGCAATTTTGCCTGGGAAGTAACATGGGATGGCCCAACAGGCCCGGGATCATACAGTGGCGTTTACAGCCAAACACTCGCCGGTGGCGAATCTGTTGAAGCTAATGTTGGAACTGCCGACCTTTCAGTTTACGGTGACTATGCTTTTGAAGCTTGTGTTACTCTTGCCGGTGATGAAAATCCGGATAATGACTGCAAAGCAAAAACAGTTACGAATCTTGCTCCAAGTTTATGTGTTGACGGCCTTTATACTTCAGGATGTTCATTTGGCGATGGCCTCATTGCATGGGATTTCTCGGATGTGAATGTTGCCAATATTCCATGTTCCGGAACTCCTCCATGGTATCACGATTACAGGGATATGAGCCACAGCCTCATGGCTGGTGAAACCTACACATTGACTGTTCAGGCAGGATATGCTGATACATACTTTGACGTTTGGATCGATTTCAACGATGACCTTTTACTTACCGATGATGAAATCATTGTTAACGATGGTTTTGTTGCCACAGCCAGTGTAGCAACTACATTTGAAGTTACCATTCCTGCCACTGCAACTGATGGCGACCATGTACTCAGGTTCAGAACCAACTGGACGGCCATTGTAGAAGATGCTTGTGTTGCCTATACTTATGGTAACGCCTGCGACTTTACTGCCGCTGTTGGTGGTGGTGTACAAACCGATTGGCTTGCTGTTGATATGACCAGTGGTACCTTAGGTGCCGGCGAATCAGCAGCTGTTACAGTTACCTTCGATTCACAAGGATTAACTCCTGACGTTTATATGGGTGCGCTTATGATTACAAGCAATGCCATAAACACTCCGAATCTTAATGTTCCTGCTACACTTACAGTAGGTGGTACAGGTGCTGCAATTAGTGTTAGCCCTGCTTCGATGAGCGAAACACACAGTAATCCTCCACAAATGACCACACAACCATTAACCCTCAGTAATGTTGGTAGTGCAGATTTAACATGGGACATCGTTGTTGATCTTGGTGGTAAAGACGCACAATATGAGGCAATTACTCCGGCTATCAGACATTTCGATGCTTCACAGCCTATTGCTGATGTTCAGGAAGGTGTTACTCCCGTCGAATCACAATCCAATGGTAACCTCTATAGAAAATATCAAGGTGCTGATGGTACCAGAAGTGTTCTCTATGATAATGGACCACTGGTAACTGCTGAAGGCGTTGGTTCAAATGGATCAGACTACAGCGAACTGCAGGATGCTTCCCTCGGTATGGGTACATACGGTGCAGGATTCCAGGTCTCAGCAGGTAATTCTCTTGCTGATGATTTTGTTGTTACTGGCACCTGGGATATTACATCCTTTACTTTCTTCGGTTATCAAACCGGATCAGGCCCACCATCAACATTAAACGATGTACGTGTACAGGTTTATGATGCTAGTCCTATGAATGGCGGAAATGTAATTTGGGGTGACTTCAGTACGAACGTTATGGTATCTACTGAGTGGACCAATGCATGGCGTGTTCTTGAATCAGGCCCGACTGAAAACAGGCCGATCATGAATATCGTTGCTGACGCTTCAGGTTTAACACTTTCTGACGGAACCTACTGGGTTGAATTCCAGGTTGGTGGAACAGGCGCTTCAGGCCCCTGGTGTCCGGCTGTTACTATTGTTGGTGAAGCCACTACAGGAAACGCACTACAACAAACATCCACAGGATGGGCTGCTCTTGTTGACGGTGGAACATTAACACCACAAGGAGCACCATTCATTATAGAAGGTACCACAGGAACTTCTCCATGGTTATCTGTTGATATGACCAGTGGTACAATCGGTGCCGGAGGTTCAGAAACCGTTAATGTTACTTTCAACTCTGAAGGTTTGGAAGATGGTACCTACAATGGTACAATCACCATTAACAGTAATGATGCTAACAACCCAAGTGTTGATGTGCCTGTTACTTTAGTAGTTGGTGGTGGCAGTCAAACAATCATCTTCGAACCTTTCGAAGACTATGATGCTGACGATTATCTTGTACAGCAAGCTGTAAATCAGGGTAAAGAATACTGGACTACATGGAGCAACAGCCCCGGTGGAGCTGAAGACCCATTTGTATCTGATGCATTTGCCTACGCTGGTGATAATTCTGTTGTAATTAATGGAACCAACGATGCTGTTCTTCTGCTTAACGATACCGGATTTACCGAAGGACAATATGACATTGATTTCAAAGTATTGATTCCAAACGGTTTCAATGGCTATTTCAACACCTTGCAACTCTTTAACGGAGCAAGCAGTGAATGGGGTATGCAGGCATACTTCGATGCTGGTGGTGCTGGCCTTGTTGATGCCGGTGGTGCTGGTGCAGGCGTATTTACCTACACTTATGACACATGGCATACTGTTCACCTGATGATTGACCTCGATGCTGACTTTGCAGAAATGTATTTCAATGGTGAGATGATTGTTAGCTGGATGTGGAGTGGTGGTTCATTCGGAACCGGCACACGCAACGAGTTACATGCTATGAACTTCTATGCATGGGCCGACAACGGAACTCCCGGAGCACACTTCGATGACATCGATATTTCAACTGCCGGTAGTGGTCCTTATGGCGATCCTCCAACCGATCTTTATGGTGAAGTTGCCAGTGGTTCAAGTATTCAACTATACTGGACAGCACCTGGTGCTTTCGAACCTGAATGGTTGACCTACTCACAGGAAGCTATTACCAACTCGATTGGTACAGGCGCTGCTGCAGAATTTGATGTTGCAGCAAGGTTTACTCCTGACATGCTTTCAGGATTTGATGATGGTGCAATAACTAAAATCAACTTTGTTCCCGGTGAAGATGAAGCAATGTGCACATACACCTTAAAAGTATGGCAAGGTGCGGGCAACCCAACCCTTGTTTACTCACAAGCTGTAACAGGACTTGTTGCTGACACATGGAATGAGATTACACTGGATACTCCGGTCCCATTCGATAACTCACAAGAATTGTGGTTTGGTTTCGGTGTTAACACAACTGGTGGATATCCTGCAGGTTGTGATGATGGCCCACAAGACGAAGGTTTTGGTAACATGATGTATTGGTCAGGCGCATGGACTACTTTAACAGCGCTTAATGCAGCCTTAACCTACAACTGGGCTGTTCAAGGCTATGTTGAAAGTGCCATGGGAGCAGCTTACTTAGATCCTATCGCTGACGTTCCTGCAAATGTTATAAATAATGGTACACTTGGCGAACGCCTTGAGAAAATCCAACCTGCAGCCATCTTTGAACCAACAAGCAGAGCATTTACTGGCTATAATGTTTACAGAGATGATGTTAAAGTTGCCTCGAATGTTCAGGATGATCAATATTTAGATGGTGGTTTATCTGCCGGAATTTTATATAAATATTATGTTACATCACAATATGATGAAGGTGAATCATTACCTTCGAATGTAATATTCATAGAAATTCCAGATGCTGTAAATGAGATCAATGCAAATTCATTCAGCATTTATCCTAAC